>JAKSOS010000003.1 GCA_024405475.1 Clostridia bacterium | reverse complement strand
TGTTATTTTTTCAAGAGATGTACAATCCGCAAAGGCTTCTCTTTCAATTGTTCGAAATCCGTCCGGAAAAAGCAGAGAATCTATCTTACTGCAGTTTGAAAAAGCACCATCACCAATTCCTGTAATGCCTTCGATTATTTCAATTTTCTGAATCTGATCTTTAATCTCCTGCAGAGCATTTCTGTAAGTGTTCGAAAAAGCATTCCCTTCTCCAAGCACCATCAATACTCCGTCTGAATCGAATTGATACCAGGAATTATCACCACACATTCCGGAAATCAGAGCATCCTTCTTGCCTTCGCTGTTTAATAAGAGCGTGCAAGTTAAACAAAATGCACTCTTGTTTTCTTTTCTTCTGATTAAATCTACGCCTGCAAGCATATTTGACCACTGATCGTCTCCACCGAGTTCAAGTTTGCAACCGTATTTTCTATTTAAATACAAGAAGTCATAACCTTGCATCAACATATAGTTGAATTCTAAAAAGGTTAAGCCTTTTTCCATTCTTTGCTTAAAGCACTCTGCGGTAAGCATTTTATTTACTGAAAAATATGCACCTATATCCCTTAAAAAGTCAACGTAGTTTAAGTTTAAAAGCCAGTCTGCATTGTTGGCGATAATCGCTGCATTTTCTCCTTCAAAACTGATAAATCTTGACATTTGCTTTTTGAAACATTCAATATTGTGAGAAATAGTTTCTTTAGTAAGCATTTGACGCATATCGCTTCTTCCCGAAGGATCGCCTACCATACCCGTTCCGCCACCGAAAAGAGCAATAGGTTTATGACCGCATCTTTGCATCCACGCCATAGCCATTATAGGAATATAGTGACCTATATGCAAACTGTCTGCCGTTGGATCAAATCCTATATAAAAAGGAACGCTTTCGCTTCCAAGCATTTTATACAATTCATCTTCGTAAATTGTTTGTTTAATAAATCCTCTCTCTTTAAGTATGTCAAATACGTTTTTCATTTCGTTCTCCAAGCCTATTTTATTTCTTTGATTTCAAAAGAATCTCTTATTATTTGTTTGCCCTTTGAAATATTTTCTATTGTGCCGTCTGCAAGCATTTGCGCTAAAATATTTCCGGTTGCCGTTGCTTCTACAGGTCCTGTTATAACGGTCCTTCCCGTATGTTTTGCCGTGAGTTCGTTAAGCAATACGTTTTGACAACCACCACCGACAATATTTATTGAATTATACTTTTCACCCGTTATATCTTCAATTCCTTCAACTGCCTTTTTATAACATTTAGCCAAACTCGTATAAACGCATAAAACTATTTCGCCCACGGTTTCCGGAACTTTTTGATTCGTCTTTTTGCAATAATCTTTAACTGCTTGAATCATACTCGTAGGAGCAAAGAAAGACTGATCGTTTACTTCCACGATACTGTTGAAATCTTTAACCTTTCTCGCTTCGTCAACGAACTCAACAAAAGAATACTTATCGTTATACTCTTTCTTGATACATTGAATCATCCATAAGCCCATGATATTTTTCAAAAGTCTTACGCTCTTATTGTATCCGCCTTCGTTTGTAAAACCTTCTTTTTGTGCGATTTTACTTGTGTTTTCCTTTTGAGTTTCAATACCCATAAGCGACCAAGTTCCGCTTGATATGTAAAGTGGCTTGTCTTCTTTTGGAACTGCCATAACTGCACTTGCAGTATCGTGCGTTGCCGGTAATACTACTTTTGCGCTGAATCCTACTTCCTTTGCAATTTCGTCTTTAAGCATTCCCACTTCGCTACCGGGTAAATATAATTTTTTGAATAAATCTTTGTTTAAGCCTAATTTATCAATAACTTCGTAATCCCAGTCACGAGTTGATGCGTTCAATAAACCTGTCGTTGAAGCATTCGTGTATTCGTTTTTCTTAACGCCCGTCAATCTGAAATGCAAATAATCAGGCATCATTAAAAAGGTTTTTGCCTTTGCAAGTTTTCCTGATTTTTTATCTGAATATAATTGAAAAATCGTATTGAAAACTTGTTTAATTATACCCGTTCTATTATACAATTCGTCTTCGCCGACGATACTGTAAACTTCGTCCATAACCGACAAAGTTCTCTCGTCTCTATAAGAATATATCTCGCCGATTAATTTATCGTTCTCATCTAAAAGCGCATAGTCAACACCCCAAGTATCAATGCCGATAGAAGTTGGAATCTTTCCTATTTCTTTACACTTTTTTAAGCCTTCAACAATGCTACTAAAAAGCGATTCGTGATCCCAAACCAACTTGTCGTTTACCTTTGATGCGCCGTTTTTAAATCTAAAAATTTCTTCTAAAACCATTTTGCCGTTTTCAATGCTTCCCAAAATGTGTCTTCCACTTGAAGCACCGATATCAATAGCGAGAAAATATTTGTTTGACATATTAGTAAAACTCCCCATATATAGTATGTTAGTTATATTATATAACTAAATATACCCCTATGTCAACCCATTGTAAAACATTTAATGGCTATTTAATAATGAAAAAGCGTAGCAAATTTTGCTACGCATATAATTTTTTATCGTTTTTATTTATTTTTATTTACCTTAAAAAGCGAAAAACAAAACAAACCTATATTCGCTCCTATAACTATTCCCAAAATTAAACCGATAATCATAATCACCCCTACGGCAATTATTGACTTGTTTTTTAAAATTATTCCTTTTATTTGGGAATTGAAGAAAACTTTTTAGCGTTTATTACCAAAAGCGAAATATCTAATAAGTGCCTATCTCCTTTTCTTTCAACACTCACCTTCGGAATATCGTTAAAATCAAAATATTCTTTTAACGTTTTAATCAGGTCAACGATAAGTAGATTAGTAAAATCGTCTTTAACCGAACACCTGTCGTTTTCTATCAAAGATTGAATGCGTGTAAGCTGTTTTTCCTTTTTCATATACTCTTTTTTATACTCCTTCTGATACTGCCGAAAAATCCCGAATATTTACTCGTTACGTCAAATATTTTTTTAGTTTTTTTATGTACGTTTTGCGCTAAAATTTTATACGCTTTATAACTATCGGAATTCTTAAAAAGCGGATAACCACCCGTTAAAAAAACACAGTCTTCTTCGGGAATTACACCCACTAATTCGGTTTTTAAAAGCGATTCTATCTCGGAAGGCATCATCATTTTTTCAGACATCATCAAGTCGCCCCTTGCCCTGTTCACAACGAGTCCTATGGAATCTAACGCATAACTTTTTAAAACCGTTATAACTTTGTCTGCGTCCCTTAAACTCGTAAGCGAAGGAGTCGCTATTACAATAGCTTCGTCAGCACAACTTACTGCCCTATGAAATCCTATATCTATTCCTGCGGGACAATCTATTAAAACATAGTCAAACGTATCTGAAATGCCTTCTATTATTAGTTTTATTTGCTGACCGCTGATTGATGAATTAGGGCTTAAATTTCCCGAAGGCAATATGAAAAGATTTTTCTTTTCTCTATCTTCAACAAGCGCTTGTTTAATTCTGCATCTACCTTCTAAAATATCTTGCATATCATAAGCAATTTTGTTTTCAACACCCATAACTACGTCAAGGTTATTAAGACCTAAATCCACGTCAATTAAGGCTACTCTTTCGCCAAGGTTTGCCAAAGCCCCACCGAGATTAGCCGTAACCGTAGTTTTACCGACTCCGCCCTTACCCGAAGTGATTACGATTTTCCTTGCCACAATAATCTCCTTATTGCTTTATGATAAAACAAAAAAACTCGCATTTTTTGACCTTTTAAGGAAAAAAACACGAGTTTTAGTCGTAATTATATATGCTTTTTTAATTTATCTTAATGGCGATTTTCTTTAATAATTCTTTATTACTCATTACCATACCACCGCCCAAAGCAACTGAATACTGGCAATTATCGGCAACGTTTACCTGCACGTCAAACTTATCTTCGTAATACTTTTGAAGTCCGTAAATAGAAGCGCCACCACCCGATACGTAAATACCGCAATTTCTGATTTCAGCCGAAACTTCAGGTGGAAGTTTACCTAGAACCGCAATGGCAATTTCGGCAATTTTATCGTAATAAAGCTTTATCGCATCTTCAATTTCCGAGGATTTTATAGGAAACGCTCTCGGCGTACCGTCTTTAACGTCTCTTCCGTTTACTACGGCAGGGAGAGTATCACCTTCTTCTAAACTGCCTATCTCCTTTCTCAATCTGTCAGCCGTTTGAAGTCCTATCTGCAATCCGTTTTTATCTGCAATATAGTCAATTATATCTACGTTTATTTTATTGATACCAAAGTTTACCGACAAACCTGCAATAATTCCGTTAGAGGAAACTGCTGCAATATTCGTTGCGCCACCGCCCATATCTATTACAAAACAAGGCGCTGAATCATTTATAGGTATTCTTTGACCTATAACAGATAGTCTTGGACTCTCTGCAAAATACACCTTTGATAAACCTGCGTTTTTTGCAACACGTTTATATTTTTCTACCATTTCTATAGTAGCGCCACAAGGTAAAGAAAATATTGCTTGCGCACCGAAAATACCCGTTTTTATACCGGTTTTTTTCAAAAAACCGCAAAGCAATTCACTCGCTACTTTTTCGTTTACGATTTCACCTTCAAAAACGGGGAAAACGATTTTCGTTTCCTTACCCGTTTTGCCTATGAGTTTTGAAGCCTCTTGTCCTATCGCCCTTACAGTGTTTTTTTCAACACTGTCAATCGCAGCGACGGTAGGCTCACTTAAAACAAGCCCACCACCTATCTTGTATATACTTGTAAATGCGCTATCAAAATCTATGGCGTATTTATCTTTTGACATTTCTTTTCTCCAACTAAAAACAAACGCTGTGAGGACACAGCGCCGTTTATCTTTTATTATAGTATTTCAAGATTTTTCTTGAATATCTTTCTAAAGTCCGAACCGACTTCCAAAGCAGTCGTTATTTCAAGTGATGCGTCCCCGTTTACTTCCGTTTTAAGTATTACCGAGTCGCCCAAAATATCACAGTTTACTCCCGTTATTACCGAAGATAAACTTCTATCCATACAACTTGCAATTCTAAGCATAACGCCCATCATTTTAACTGCTTCTATATCTTCGTCGCCAACCAAATCACGGTACTTTGACCACTCTAAATTATTTATATCGTCAATACCTGTCGTTGCCGAAACAAATGACGCCATTACCAAATCTCTATGACTGACTCCGTAAATATTTGAGTTCAAAATCATATACGCACTATGTTTTTCAAAGTTATAAAATCCTGCGATTTTACCTGCTTCGTACATATATGCTGCAATTTTTAGTATTTTTAAGTATTGTCTTGGGAACTTATGTAAAACTCTCAACTGCTTAAATAATTGAACTGAAAGCGATACAACTTGTTCCGTATGCTTTACGTTTGCACCGTAAAAATCTACTAACGAACTTAAACTATACGTCAAAACGTCTGAAATAGGCTTATCTAACGTAGTCGGAACGGCATAATTAAATAACAATCCTGTTCTTAAACCGCTTCCGCTTATTATCATATCTTGCAAGCCTGTGTATTTCTTAAATGAAGAAATTGCTGCATGTGCACTCGGCAATATATCTGCCCTTCCGCTTGATAAACCTTTTATTTTCTTCTTTTTATCTAAATCTAAACCCTTTAATAAATCGTAAACGTGATTAAAATCATTATCGTGAACGACGTAGTTATGTATCGTCTTTAACGGATACTTTTTCATAATCTTGGTCATACGGCAAATATTTCTGAACGATCCACCAACGCCGATAAGTTGAGTTTCGGGGTCTAAATCGTGCAACCATTCTATTTTACTTAATTGCTCGGTAAAGAATTGCTCTATTTTTTGAGCTTGTTTTTCCGGTGAACCTTCTTCGCTGAATAATTCCGTTAAAGTTATTGCTCCGAACGGCAAAGTTTCAAAGTTTAACAAATTTCTTCTATTATAATAAATGATTTTCGTGCTTCCGCCACCGATTTCCAAAATCAAACCCTTTGGAATATCCATCGTGTTGATAACACCACGATAAACGTACATCGCTTCTTCTTCAGCAGACAAAACACGAAGTTTTATACCACAAGTAGCGGAAACTTCGTCAAGAAAACTGCGTTGATTTTTTGCACGGCGAACCGCTGCCGTAGCTACGGCAATTATTCTTTCAATGCCGTTTACGTCACACAATTTCCTGAACATTTTGAGCGTTTTTATCGTCTCTTGAATACGAGCAGGCTTTAAAAAGCCGTCTTTTTCCATACCTTCGCCAAGCCTTGGAGCTTCTTTAAGTTGGTCAACAATTTGAAAATGTCCGTTTTCCTTAACTTCAACAAGAAGTAATCTCGCAGTATTTGAACCTAAGTCGATAATTGCTATTTTTTCCACTCTTAATACCCTCGTCCTTTTTACATTATTTCTTTGTTATTATAACATAACATTTCTTTCTTGTATAGACCCTTTTTTAATTTTTTTACCATTTTTTCTAATTTTTTTTGCTAATTTTTCTTGCAAAAAATATCATATACAACTTAAAATACTCCAAAATTTTAATAATTCACTTTTTTTGTTTTTTTATGTCAAAAATTTGGATAATTGAAAGAATAATCAAAAATCCGCCAAAACATTTTCTTAAAACGTCGCCGTTTATTTTACTCGCTAAAAATGCACCGATTGCACAAAAAATCGCACCCGAAATTATAATGGGAATTGATTCTTTAACTTTTACGAGTTTATTTTTAAAATGAATAATGAGTGCCACGATTGCCATAGGAATAAAAGACACCAGATTGATAGCTTGTGCCACCTTTTGTTGCATATTGAAAAAAATCGTTAAAATGGGTATTAAAAGAGTTCCGCCACCCATGCCCATACCACCTAAAATACCGCCTGAAATTCCCGCTAAAATATACCAAATTATTTTCATAAAAACTCCTAAAATTAAAAGAAAATCAACTTAAATCCGGCAACCGCCATCAATAGAGAAAATATAATGATTAGCCACTTGTTAGACAATTTTTTTAGCACGAGTGCGCCTGCCACTCCGCCAAGGATTACGCCACCCATAATGATAAGTCCGCTTTTAACTTCAAAAGAGCCAAAAGTCAGATAAAAAATTCCACTTATTATAGACAGTGGCAAAATTATAAAAACTGCCGTTGCGTGCGAGTTTTTCGGCGAGAGTTTTAATAACTTTTCAAGCACTAAAACTACTATCATTCCACCACCGCCACCGAATATTCCGTTTATAAAACCCGAAATCGCCCCAAAAATAACGGATAAAACGCCCTTTTTTTTAACACTTTCTTGACATGATTTTTGATTTTTCATAACAATATTTTGAGTAATTTGAAAATTTTTAGAGAAAAAAATGATTTTTTTAAAATAAAATTACTCATTACTATTGATTTTTGTTGCTAAATACTATATAATGGGTTTAATTGTTTATATTATATATAACAATATAAATAAGAAATCAACAGTTAATTTTTTGTAAGGTGATTTTATGACAAGAAAAAATTCAAGCACAATTAAAAACAAATTACTTATTATTTTCACAATTATTTGTATGTTTTGTTCTTCACTTTTTCTTTTTACCGCTTGTAAAAAGAAAGACGTTGTTGACCCAACCTACACTTATTCTGAAAATTCATCTTCTAATAGCAGTAGCAGTAGTTCTTCTAAAACCGAAGATAAAACTAACTACTCGTTTAAATTAGATGATAGCACGGCAAGTTTCCCAGTTACTTCTGCGGAAGGCTTTTCTAGGGGAACGGATAATTCTGCTAAAACTTCTGCAGTAAACTCCGGTATCATAAGCACGACTGACGACGGATTTAAATCTGTTATCACTTCTCTTTATGCTGATGATGATTTTGTAAATTATGTTGCAAACAGTTTTAAAATACCATCAACCGAAAACAAGGCTACAAAATCAAACATCACTTCAGCCTTAAATACTGCCGGAAATAACGACGTTACTACGGGAGATATCGCAAAATATATCATAGACAACAATATCTATCCTAACCCATCTACTCACGAAGGTGCAGAAGACGATTTCGTTTATATGTTGAATAATATTCGTGAAAAAGCAAGTTTCGGTTTAGGTACTGCTCAAAAATTGTATTTCTCTTCTGCTAAAACGTTAGAAAAGGGCAAAACTTACGAGTTATCCGTTTACGTTAAAACGTTTAACCTATCAGTTCCATCAGGAAAAGATTACGGTGCAAGTATTCGTTTATCTAACACGTTAAACAATACTGCTCAATCAGAATATCAAATTAACAATATCAATACTAACGGCGACTGGCATAAATATTCTATTTACGTTACAGCAGATAACACGTATGAAAGTAAAATCAACCTTATTTTAGGTTTGGGCTATGGCGACGGAGATGCTAAAGATTCTACTTACTACGTTGAAGGTACAGTTTACTTTGACGATATCACGTTTAAGGAAGTTGAAGCTACCGAAATCCCTGCCGGCGCAACGGAAAACGTTATCAATTACGGTTCGGAAGATAAAATTGAAAATTTAAGCGCAAATAACTCTGAAAACAATTACTCTTTCAATATGAACTACGAAGAAGGAGTTAGCTTCTCAACAGCTATTGCCGTTTCGGAATTCACCTACACGGAATCTCAAATTTCTTTAGGCGAAACACCTATAACGAGCAAAACCTATAACGACAATAGTAAATGCGTATTTACTCAACCTGACGGAACGTACAACTATGAATTAACGCAAGCATCAATTTCATTTGACATTAAAAACCTTACAAATCCGTTTGAAGTTCTTGAAAAAGAATATATATACCTTACATTCTTATATAAAAATCAATTAGACAAATCCGGTTCTACAGCCGTTACAGTAAATATCCACGATATTAACGGAGATATTGAAGAAGTCAGAAAGGCTGTTTCAACCTACTCTAACTATACCGAAGACTGGACAAAAGCAGAATTGTTAATTAAAAACAACTTTGATTTTACAAGAAAATTCTTCGTTGAAATCGTTGTTGGCCCTACCGATATCGCTTCGGTTGAATACAATTCGGATTTCGCTTCGGGAACATTTGCAATTAAAGACATTAAATTTAACAAAGGCAATATAGAAAACGAAGAAGATAGTCAAAAAGAAGCAATTTACAAATTGTTCTCTAACATTGCAGACAGCACGACGTCTCTTTACGCAGGCAATATCGCTGACTACACCGAAGTAAACGAAGACGAAGATGAAACATACGCTTTATCGGTTGCTCCGGGAAATATCGGTTGCATAAGTTATGAACCTACAAACGTTATGAATTATGCAGGTATCACCTACGAACACAAGTACGTAAATTCTTCATACGACACGTTTGAAGTTAATACGAGAAGTGGCAACAAAACAAGTGGTAGTTTCGCAGGTTTAATCAATACAAAATATTTATCTAACTATAATGACCACGTTAAAACTGCTATCGGCGATTCCTTAAAAGACGGCGTTGATTACGAAAGTGATAAAAATATTCAACCTATAGCAATTTACAATGACTCTGCTGATAGCTACGGCTATATCGGTACTCAAAAAACGTTATCTGCAAATGCTTATGCAAAAGTAACCGTTTCATTGAAAGTAGTTGGCGATGCTAAAGCTTACGTTTATATTGTAAATACAGCAAACAAACAAATTATGCAATTCACCGATTTCACCGTTAATACCGATTACGGTACGGTTGGAAACGGTACAGTAATAAAGGCACAAGATAAACTTTTATATCTCTCTTTTGAAGACACCGATTCTAAATGGGTAACTTGTTCATTCTTTATTGCCAACGGCAAAAACACAAAGAACTTCAGAGTTGAAGTTTGGAACGGTTCAAGAGATGGCGCTACAAAATCTCAAGGTTTAGTTTTAGTAAAAGGAATCAGCGTTTCAACGTCTTCTGCATTTACAGAACCTGAAACGTGGAACAACGCTTTCTCTACTGCAGGCAACCCACTCTTTGATATTAAGAGAGCAAACATAACCGAATCTATAGTTTATAAACGTGCACTTACTTCTACGGAAGAAAAGTTCAACGAAGAATATCCAAACCAAGCAGTTAATTATTCTGCAAGCTACGTTTGGGCAAAATCCGACAATGCAATTTATGCCGTATATAACTCTATTGAAGTAAACGAAGTTGATCCTTACGAAATATCACCAAAGATGACGAAGAGAAACAAAGTTGTGCTTCTTGCGCTAAGCAATCTGGATTCTGGATGCAATTCTCATCTATCCTTTTAGGTGTTGTTTTAATCCTTGCACTTATTGCACTACTTGCTAAGAAGTTATTTAAGGGCAAGAAAAAGAAAGGTCAAGCAAATGCTCGCTACGAAGTTAAGAGCCGTATCACAACGCATAAACAAAATCAAAAAATAAATAAAGCTAAAACTTCTTCTAAAACCAACTCTGCTAAAACAGAAGAAAAGGAAGAAGTTAAAGAAGAACAAGAATCTAAAGAAGAAATCGTAGAAGAAAATAAAGAAACAGATTCTTACGTTTATGGCGAAGTTCAAGACTTCGGCGAAAAGGAAGAAGTTAAAGAAGAACAAGCAGAAGAACCTTCTGAAGCTCCACAAGAAAATACCGAAGAAGTTAAAGAAGAAGTAAAAGAAGATTCTAACACCGAAGAAAACAAAGAATAATTTAGTTTTTCAACTGAAAAAGCGATAGGATATTTCCTATCGCTTTTTGTATACAAAAAAAATTTTTACACATATATTAAAGTATGTCAACAATAGTTTTTACCGGTGGTGGCACTGCAGGACATTGCACACCTAATTTAGCACTTATTCCCTACTTAAAAAACAACTTTGACAATATCGTTTATATAGGTAGCAGTACAGGAATTGAAAAATCATTAGTATCTAAAAAAAATATTCCCTACTACGAAGTTCCTTGTGTAAAACTTAAAAGAAGTTTATCTCTATCTAACCTTTTAATACCTTTTAAATTAATTAAAGGAATAAAAGAGGCCGAAAAAACCTTAAAGAAAATAAAACCTAAAATAATTTTTTCTAAAGGCGGTTTCGTTTCGGTTCCGGTCGTGTTAGCCGGAAAAAAATTAGGTATCCCCATTATATCGCACGAAAGCGACTTAACGATAGGTCTATCTAATAAATTAACTTCAAAATATTGTAGAAAAGTTTTAACGACTTTTCCCGAAACGGCTAAAAAATTAAAAAACGGCGAGTACGTAGGTCCGCCTATCAGAAGCGAACTTCTAACAGCCCCAAAAAAAGAAATCGCACTTAAATACTTTAACTTTCCGCAAAACAAACCTACGTTGCTTGTTTTCGGTGGCAGTCAAGGTGCTAAAGCAATAAATACAACCCTATATAACTGTTTAGATAAATTATTAGAAAAATATAATATTATTCATATCTGTGGTAAAGGCAATCTAAATAACGTAAAATTAAGTGGCTACTATCAAAGAGAATATATGACTAACATTGAATACGCCTTTTCTGCTTGCGATTTATGTGTTTCAAGAGCAGGCTCCAACGCTGTATTTGAATTGTTAGCCTTAAAAGTCCCTACCCTTTTAATTCCTTTACCTAAAACGCAATCAAGGGGCGACCAAATAGTTAACGCCGAGTATTTTACTCAAAAAGGCTTAACACATATCCTTTATCAAGAAAAACTTACCGAAAACTCACTAATAAAAAGTATTGATAAATTGTATTCCGAAAAAGATTTATTAAAGGCTAATATTGAAAAAAATCCCGTAAGAGATTCTAATAGACTAATTTCAAATATTATCTGTAATTACAAGCATTAAGCAAAATATTGAATATATTTTGCTTTTCTTCACGCTCTTTTATTTTACTTTCATTTAACTTTGCTCTTAACACTATGCCGTTTACGTAATTATCTACAACTTCCTCTCTCGTTTTAATAAGTACAAGCTTGCTAAATTTGTCATTTCCCTTTCTCATTATAACTTTATCTTCTTTCTCGCTAATTTTATTAAAAAACTTTGAAATAATTTTACTAAACATCTTCTTTCTCCTTTTTACAACTACATCTTAACACTATACTTTGACAAACGGCTGTCATATTTAATTTATTTTTTAAAAATAGTTGACTTTTTTTTATTCTTTAATTTACAATATGATTAAAGGAGAAAAAATACTCATGAAATACGAAATTATTTTAAGAATATTATTTGAACTTTTGTCAAAAAAGAGCGTTACGGCAAAGTACCTTTCGGAAAAATACAACGTTAGCGTAAGAACGATTTATAGATATATTGAAACCATAGAAATGGCGGGAGTTCCGTTATATACAACTCGTGGCAGAGAAGGTGGATTTCAAATAATAGATACGTTTAAGTTTTCTTCTACTTTTATGACCGTAGAAGAGTTTGAAAAGACAATTGAAGCTTTAACCGCAATAACCGATAGTGTGCCGAATAAAGTGCTTTCAAGCGCAATCAACAAGCTAAAAGCGTCTATTAAAAACGAATACAGCGGTTTTGAAATGAAAAGTGGGAATCTCGTTATTGACGGTGGACCGTGGGGAGATACCGTCGGATATAAAAGTAAATTAAAAGTTATTGAGCAAGCAATAGAAGAAAACAAAAAACTACAAATAAAATATCACGATAGAAACGGCACTATCACCGAAAGAACGATTGAGCCACACGTTATCGTGTTTAAGCAAGGTATTTGGTACACCTTTGCCTATTGCGAACTCCGAAAAGATTTCAGATTTTTTAAGACCGGAAGAATTGAACAAGCAACGATTATAAACGATATTTTCATTAAAAAAGATTTGTCTAAAATTCAGTTGCCTTTTGACAGTTGGTACACTTCGGTTGAAGCAAAAAAAGTTGAAATGGAAATTGACACATGCGTTTTATCCGATATTGAAGAGTGGCTTGGCATTGAAAATATTACAAACGAAAACGGAAAACATATTGCAAGAGCATCACTTCCATTTGACGACGGATTAGTTTCCAAAATAATGAGCTATGGCAAAGGCATTAAAGTTATTTCCCCTAAAGAATTAAAAGACAAAATTATTGATAATGCTAAAGAACTACTTAATAATTATAAAAAAGACGCTTCTGATTAGAAGCGTCTTCTTTGATTTTATACTAATTTAACGAAATATCTTTTAATTTTTGATATTTTCTTATGGCTACGTCTTTTATCTCATCAAGAGCTATTCCCCTTTCAAAAACTTCGTCGCTTATTTTTTTAGCAAGGAATATTGCCGAAGTATCGTAATTTAACGAACCTAAATCGTTCATAAACTTTCCGCTTTGGCGATTTCCCATAAAATCGCCCGAACCCCTTAACTTGTAATCGTATTCGGAAATTTTAAATCCGTCTGAATTATTTTTCAGCACGTTTAATCTTTCTAACGATTCTGGTATTTTTGTTGACGTAAGCAAGAAACAATAACTCTTTATATCTGACCTGCCTACCCTTCCACGAAGTTGATGCAACTGCGATAAACCGAATCTTTCTGCGTTATAAATTACCATAACGGATGCATTAGGTACGTCAACCCCTACTTCTATTACGGTAGTAGATACTAAAATACTATACTTCCTATCCTTAAAGTCTTGCATTACCGTATTTTTCTCTTTATCTTTCATTTTGCCGTGTAAAAGCCCTATTGAATAATCGCTTAATCTTTCTTTAAGCTCTTCAAAAAGTTCGGTAACACTCATTATCGTACCTTCTTCATCGCCTTCTATTTTAGGACATACGAAGTAGGCTTGCCTGCCGTTATCTATTTCTCTTTTTATAAAGCCTATCATATCAACGTACTTTTCCTTTGGTACTATATACGTTTCTATAGGTATTCTTTCCTTAGGTTTATCTGAAATAGTAGTTATATCTAAATCTCCGTAAAAAATTAAAGATAACGTTCTCGGAATAGGTGTTGCACTCATTACAAGCATATCCGGAGCTATTCCTTTATTTATAAGCGCACTCCTTTGCGCAACGCCGAATCTTTGTTGCTCGTCACAAATACATAACGAAAGTTTCTTAAACTCTACGTCTTCTGTTAGTAGTGCGTGCGTTCCGACTATTATATTTATCAAGCCGTCTTTTAACGCTTCCTTTATTTCTCGCTTTTCCTTTGCGGTATATGAACCCGTTATAAGCTCGGTATTATAATCAGGAAATATCTTTCTCACTACTTCGTAGTTTTGCTTTGCCAAAACTTCGGTAGGGGCTAAAAACGCAACTTGATATCCGCTTTTTACCGCTATGAAAGAAGCACACATGGCTACCGCAGTTTTACCACTGCCTACGTCTCCTTGCATAAGTCTATTCATAACGCTTGCACCCGTTAAATCACTATATATTTCGTTTACAGCCGTTTTTTGACCTTTTGTAAACTCAAACGGAAATCTCTTAACAATAAACTCTAAAAGTTCGCTTTCGGAACAATTATACTTATTTGTTCTGACCTGTTCTTTTCCGCCTTTAATAAACTTAAACGCCGAAATAAGTGAGAAATATTCTTCAACGGCAATTCTATCCGCACTAACCTTTTCTTCTTCAAAAGAACTTGGATTATGCACGTTTTTATATGCAGAATAAAGATTTGATAATTGATATTTTATTTGTAAATCAGTAGGAATTATACTTTTCGGTTTTTCTATGTCAACGGCAAGTCTTATTGAATCTCTCATTAACTTTTGAGTTAAACCGCCCTTAACTTGATATTGCGGAATTATTCCTTTTAATCTGAAAGCACTTTCTAAAAGTTCAAAAGAAGGGTTTACCATAGAAACAACGTCGTTTTCCCTTCTTACACGACCGAAAAACAAATATTCGCTACCGACTTTAAGCCTACTTGCAACGTACGGCTGATTAAACCAAATAACAGAAAACATCAAACCTTCTTGTTCACAAGTGATTTTTACCATACCGCCACGGCGAAAATACCTTGCAACAGGAATAGTTAAAACCTTTCCCACCGTAAGCACCATATCGTTATGATAAGCATATTTTAACGGCTCACGAAAACGCATATCTAAATAAGAACGTGGAAAATGACGGATTAAATCCGTCGTATCAAAAATTTCCATTTTATTAAGTTCTTCATTACGCTTTTCGCTTATGCCCTTAATTTTTGTTAATTCCATATATTCCTATTAAAAAACCCTTTTGCTATTTGCAAAAGGGTTTATCTTTTTTATTCTAATGCAATGTAATAATAGTAAATCGGTTGACCGCCATAGTGAATATCTACGTCACAATCAGGGAATTTTTCAGCAATTACTTTTGCTAATGCTTCAGCATCTTCTTCCTTTACGTCCTTACCGTAATACAACGTGATAATTTCTTCATCACTACGCAATTTACTGATTAAATCCAAAGTTACTTCCGAAACGTCTTTACCTGCCGTTAAAATCTTTTTATTATCAAGTCCCATTATATCGCCGATTTTTAAGTCAAAACCCGAAATACTTGTATTTCTTACTGCGTACGTTACTTGACCGACTGTAACCGTATCAAGAGCGTGAATCATATTTGCTTTGTTTTCATCAACCGAAATATCCGGATTAAATGCTAACGCTGCAGAAAATCCTTGCGGAATATTCTTTGTCGGAATAACGTGAATCTTCTTGTTTTCTACAAGCGATTTAGCTTGTTCTGCGGCTAAAATTATATTCTTATTATTTGGGAATACAAATACGTTTTCAGCATTTATTCTTTGACAAGCATCTGCTATATCACTTGCGGAAGGATTCATTGATTGACCACCTTCAATAACTGCATCTACCATTAAATCCTTAAATATACTTGTAATACCGTCGCCTGCGGAAACACTCATCATGCCCATTTCTTTCTTTTCTTCTTCGTATTTCTTCATTAAAGCACGGTTTTGCTCTAACATGTTTTCAATTTTAATCTTATCAAGTTCGCCGAGTTCTAATGCCTTTGTCAATACCAAACCCGATTGATTTGTATGAACGTGAACTTTTACAAGGTCAAGGTCACCTATTACGATAACCGAATCACCCAAAGTCATTATATATTCCTTAAACCTTTCAATATCGGCGAGTGTCGTACTCTTTTTAATGTTTATAATAAAGAATTCAGTACAATATGCGAATTCAATATTGCCTAAACTCATAATATCTGCATGTTCAAAAGCCGTTTCAGCTGAAGTTGCATCAGCAAACTCGTCTGCTTGTACACTTTCTCCCATAATAGCCTTGTACATACCTTCCATTACGTACATAAGCCCTCTGCCACCTGCATCTACAACACCTGCTTTCTTTAATACAGGAAGTAAACTAGGCGTCAATTCAACTGCTTCGTTTCCTGACTTTAATAATTCAGGGAAGAATTTTTCAAATTCCGAACATTTTCTCTTTACGGAGTTTGCTGTTTCGGCAATCATTCTGATTACGGTTAAAATAGTACCTTCTTTCGGTTTACTTACTGCACCGTAAGCAATTTCCGCACCGGACATCAATGCTTGTGCAAATACTTTCGTATCAATTTCTTCGGTGTTTTTAAGTACGGAACACATACCCCTTAAGATTTGTGAAAGTATAACGCCTGAATTTCCCCTTGCGCCCCTTAAAGCACCACGAGAAACAGCGTCTGCTACTTCACTTACCTTATTGCTATTGCAGTTAATTACTTCGTTAACTGCAGATTGAAAAGTCAACGACATATTTGTTCCCGTATCTCCATCAGGGACAGGGAAAACGTTAAGTGCGTCAACTGAAACTCTATTTATTTCAAGAAGCTTTGCCGCAGTCAATATCATTGACTTAAACATTGCTCCGTTAATTACCTTTTGCATAAATTACTCCAAATATAGAAAGTATTACTTATCAACACCAACGACTTTAACGTTCATAGTGTCAACAATCATACCGGAAAACTTTTCGACTTTATACTTAATAGATTCTTTTAATGCTTCTACAACAGCTTTAATTGAAACGCCGTATTTTACCACTATTGCCACATCTATTGTAATACGGTCTCCGTTAGTGTGAACTTTAACGCCCTTTACCTTGTTTCTAAACTTGATAAAGTTCGTTATAGCGTTATATAAGTTAGTTGGAACAAATCTTACAATGCCGTAGCAATCGGTAGAAATATGATAAACAAATCTTTCAATCGTGCTGTCGGAAATGAAAATCTTACCATAAATATTTTTTGTTTTAACAGATTTCTTTAGGCTCTTTGAAATATTGTATACAATAAAAATTGCTACAATTAAAACCACTAAAACTATTAAAAAAATTAAAAAGCCTTTCAACTTATATATCTCCTATTTTTTTAAGAATTATAATTTTACAATATTTAATCACATTTTGCAACACTTTCGGGACAAATATTTAAATTTTTATATATAATATATACTAAAAAAAGATTTTTTTAGTAATACTTATAAAAATTTGTTGCTTTTTATTCAATAATATGGTAGAGTATTTGTTGTTAATAATAATTTAAGTTCCAAATTGGAGGATATGAATATGAGTAGAATTTGTAGCGTTTGTGGTAAAGGTAAACTTTCAGGCAACACAGTTAGTCACTCTAACCGTAAAGCACCTAAGTCTTATGAAGCAAATCTTCAAAAAATCAACGTTAAACACGCTGATGGCACAGTAAGCAAGGAATACGTTTGCGCTAGATGCATTAAGAGTGGCAAAGTTGAAAGAGCCTAATTAAAATAATTAAAAATTAAAAGAAGGAAAGTTTTCTTTCCTTCTTTTTTTATCGTCTTTTTTGATATCGTCATTTTATTATTCGTATAAATCCGTTGATAAATATCTATCCCCTGTATCGGGTAATAAAATAACGATATTTTTATTCTCGTTCTCTTTTTTCTTTGCAAGTGCAACTCCAACGGCTATTGCTGCCCCAGAAGATATACCTACTAACACACCTTCGGTTTTAGCTATTTTTCTCGCATATTCGTAAGAATCTTCATCAGAAACGGCTATCACTTCATCAACTACACTCTTATCGTAATTTTCCGGAATAAAGTTTGCTCCGATTCCTTGTATCTTATGGCTTCCGCTAACACCCTTTGTAATTAAAGGCGAACTTAACGGCTCAACTCCGATAACCTTTATGGCTTTATTCTTTTCTTTCAAATACTTACCTGTTCCCGTTATCGTACCACCTGTTCCGACTCCTGCAATAAATATATCTACCTTTCCGTCAGTATCTTCATATATCTCCGGAGCGGTCGTTTTATAATGTGCCAACGGATTTGCAGGATTGTAAAATTGACCTGCTATTATACTATTAGGCGTGTTTTTATTTATTTCTTCTGCCTTTTCTATTGCACCCTTCATACCGAGTTTTCCGTCTGTTAACACAACTTCTGCGCCGTATGCTTTCATAAGTTTTATTCTTTCTATACTCATTGAATTGGGCATTACTATTACCGCTTTATAACCACGAGAAGCAGATATTGCGCACAAACCTATTCCCGTGTTTCCGCTCGTCGGCTCTACAACTGTACCGCCCTGTTTAATTAAACCTTTTTTCTCTGCTTCGTTAAGCATATATAACGCTACCCTGTCTTTTACGCTTCCGGCAGGATTTAAATATTCTAATTTTAATAATATCTTTGCTTTTAAGCCTTCTGACTTTTCAAAGTTATTTGCACGAAGTAAAGGCGTTTTGCCTATCAATTCGTCAACTTTATTATATACTCTCATTTTTTTCCAACTCCTTAATTTCCGCTTTAAGCACTCCGTTATCTAATGTGGCAACGCAATACGTCTTTTTTGAAAACCTTGTCATACACCCAGGGTTAATAAGTAAAATCCCTTCGTCTTCCACAATTTTAGCAACGTGAGTATGTCCGTAAAACACGGCGTAAACACCTAACTCTCTCGCCCTTAAAGATAGCCTATATAACGACATTTTAACGTGATAATAGTCTCCGTGAACAAGCATCATTTTATAGCCGTCTATATCAAAAACGTATTCTTCTCCACCGCCGTCGCAATTTCCCCTTACAGAATATATCTTCTTGTCAAAATCTTTAACGAAACTATCCATATCGTAAAAATGGTCGCCAAGATGAAATATATAATCGGCGTTTTCCATTTCTTTTCTTAACTTTTCTATCGCCTTTATATTGCCGTGTGTATCGGAGAGAATCAAAATCTTTTTCATTTAAGTTCCTTTTTTAACTTTTCCAAAGCACGAAATCTATGCGAAACGCTGTTTTTTTCTTCCTTCGTTGAAACGCCGAAAGACTTATTTAAATCGTCGCTGAAAAATATCGGGTCATAACCGAATCCGCCTTCGCCATCGCATTTATGCAATATTTTTCCGTAAGTTTCACCCGTTGCGGAAATTATTTTTCCGTTTGGAAAATACATAACCATTGTGCAAATAAATTTTGCTTTTCTATTTTCTTTTCCTTCAAGATTTTTTAATAATTTTTCAATATTATGCGCATCAACTCCGTCGCCTGAATATCTTGCACTATAAATACCTGGCTCGCCGTTTAACGCTTCAACAGAAAGTCCGCTATCGTCTGCTAAAGCAGGAACGTTTAGTGCATCACTAACCGCTTTCGCCTTTATAAGTGCGTTTTCATAAAAGGTTGAACCCGTTTCTTCTAGCTCAAAGTTTAGCCCCATATCTTTATAACCCACCACGTCAAAATCAGGTAACATTTGGGCTATTTCTTTTATTTTACCTTTATTCCCACTTGCTATTACAATCTTAATCTTTTCTTGCATATTTTTTTATACTTTCCGATAATTTTATATATTCTTCTACCGATAATACTTCACCCCTTGCCGTGAGCGAAATATCCGCATCGGTTAAAATAGTTTCCGCTAAACTTCTTTCTATCTTTAAGGAGTTAATCAGGTTATTGCAAAGCATTTTTCTTCTTGCACCAAACCCTATCTTAACCGCTTCTCTTACTGCCTTAAAATCCACGCCATTAAACTTGTCCTTTACAAAATCTATTCTAACTACTGCCGAATCTACGTTAGGCATAGGCGTAAACATTTCTCTGCCTACTTTTTTTATTATAGTAGCATTTCCACGAAGATTTATTCCTACAGTTATCGCACCATAATCAGCAGTGTTAGGTTTAGAAGCGAATCTATACGCTACTTCTTCTTGCACCATAACGGACATTGACGTTAATTTTTCAGAGTTTTCTATAAACTCCATAACGAGTGGCGTAGTTATATAATAAGGTAAATTCGCTACGATTTTATATTCACAACCTATCTTTTTTTCTATATCGGAGATTTTTTGTTTCATTATATCTTCAAATACGATTTGAACGTTATCCCTTCCACTAAGAGTATAATCTAATACCGGCTTTAAGGACTTATCTATTTCGTAGCCGAAAACTCTTTTTGCTTTCTCTGATAAAACTTTTGTGAGTGTTCCTGCACCGCAACCTATTTCTAAAACCGTGTCTTCAGTTGTAATCCCTGCCTTATTGACAATATCATTAAGCAAGTTTTCATCAGATAAAAAGTTCTGCCCAAACGCTTTTTTGAAGTTCGTTCCGTGCGAGAATAAAAGTTTTTTTAAATTTTCTTCCATAATTTTATTTTTTACGTATATTTTTTTTCTTACTACAAATATTACTATTGTAAAGAGAAATTCTTTACAAAAAACTTACAAAGGAAAGAATCGGAACCGGAAATTATTTCGGTTCCGATTCTTTTTTATTTCATTTTTGTAAATAGCGTTTTTGCGTTTTTCATTATTTGATTTGCCAAATCTTCAACGTTTTCGCCCCTTACTTCTGCCAGTTTTTTTGCTATTATAGGAATATTTTTCGGCTCATTTACCGTGCCACGCAAAGGCTCCGGAGATAAATACGGGCAATCCGTTTCAGTAAATATTCTGTCTATAGGAAGTTTACTTGCAACCTCCGGAATATTTCTCGCATTCTTAAACGTAAGCGTTCCGCCGAAAGAAAAGTAAAAACCTAACTTCAACAATTCGTTTGCAACTTCAATACTACCCGAGTAGCAATGCATAACTCCGCCGTACGTCAATTTATCTTTGTTGTCTTTTAATATTTTTACTGCGTCGCCTATAGCATCTCTTATATGAACGTTTATAGGCAATTTCATTGTTTTTGCTATTTCTATTTGAGAAATAAAGCACTCTATTTGTCTTTCTTTATTGTCCTTTTCCCAGTAATAATCAAGCCCTATTTCACCGACTGCCACACACTTTTTATGTGATAGTAAACTTATTATTCCATCTTCCCCTTCTTTACAATATTCCTTGATATCCATAGGGTGAAAGCCAGCCGCAAAATATACGCTATCGTACTTTTCGGCTTGGTCTTTTACTAAAATTGAAGATGGCAAGTTGCACCCTATATTTATTACCCTTGATACATTAGCATTTGTAAAATCTTGTACAACTTGGTCTAATCTGTCTTTTATCTTTTCATCGTCTAAATGACAGTGCGTATCAATAAACATTAAAAAATCATACTTCCTTGTTCAATGTCTTTTTCAGGTGAGAGATAAGATATTTTTCCGTCTTTATCCTCGGCACAAATTATCATACCTTGAGATTCTATTCCGCAAAGTTTAACAGGCTTTAAATTAGTAACCATCGTGAGTTTTTTACCTATAAGTTCTTCAGGAGTATAGGCGTTTGCGATTCCGGATACGACAGTTCTTTGTTCGTCGCCTAAATCAACGGTGAGTTTTAATAGTTTTTTGCTCTTTTCAACTTTCTCGCAAGCGATAACCTTTGCAACTCTTAACTCTACTTTACTGAATTCGTCAAACTCAATTTGCTCTTTCTTTACTGCTTCGTGAGTTTTAATTTCCTTTTTTTCAGGTTCTTTTCTACTTTCTATCATCTTGTTTATTTCTTCCATAACGACCTTGCCGTCAAGTCTTTTGAATAACATTTCGGGATTTTCACTTACCTTTATTTGCTTTATCAAACCGAATTTACTAACTTCTTCAAAACTTCTCGGTGATAAATTAAATTGCGCTAACGCTTTATTCGCTGTGTCCGGCATAAACGGAATTAAAAGCGAAAGCCCTATGACGATACTTTCAGTTAAGTTATATAAAACGGTTGCAAGCCTATCGCTCTTACTTTCGTCTTTAGCGAGAGCCCATGGCATTGTTTCGTCTATATACTTGTTTGCCCTTCTGAATACTGTAAATATTTCTTCTATTGCGTCTGAAACTTTGCAGTCGTCCATTTTTTCGCAAACCTTTTTATATGCACCTATCGCTACCGATTTTAACTCTTCATCAATAGGTTCGTTTGCATTTTTATTTTCAACGATACCGTTAAAATACTTATTACTCATAGCAATCGTTCTTGAAACGAGATTTCCCAAAACGTTTGCTAAATCTGAATTAACTATATCTATAATACTTTCCCAAGAGATAAGTCCGTCGTTATCTTGTGGCATTGCTGTTAAGCAATAATATCTAACTGCGTCTTTTCCGAAAAACTTTGCCATATCGTCGGCATAAATAACGTTGCCCTTACTCTTACTCATTTTACCGCCGTCTTGAAGAAGCCAACCGTGTCCGTAAACACGCTTTGGAAGTGGAAGTCCCAAAGCCATTAAGAAAATAGGCCAGTATATCGTGTGAAAACGGATTATATCCTTTCCGATAACGTGAATATCTGCAGGCCATAATTTATTAAATTGTTCGGTTGAATTACCGTCTGCATCATAGCCTATACCCGTGATATAGTTTGTCAATGCGTCAAGCCAAACGTAAACTACGTGCTTACTGTCAAAATCAACGGGGATACCCCACTTAAAACTACTTCTTGATACGCATAAATCTTGAAGCCCCGGTTTTAAGAAATTATTTATCATTTCGTTCTTACGAGATACAGGCAAAATAAATTCAGGGTGTTCTTCATAGTATTTTAGCAACCTATCTGCATACTTACTCATTTTGAAAAAATATGCTTCTTCTTTTGCCTTTTTAACTTCCCTGCCACAATCAGGACACTTGCCGTCAACTAATTGACTTTCTGTCCAGAAAGATTCGCAAGGTGTACAATACCAACCTTCGTATGAACCTTTATAAATATCGCCTTGCTTATATAATTTATCAAATATTTTTTGTACTTGCTTTTCGTGATCAGCGTCTGTCGTTCTTATAAACTTATCGTAAGAAACACCTACTAAGTCCCAAATAGCCTTAATTTGACCTGCAACGTCATCAACATATTCCTTTGGAGTCTTACCGGCTAAACTTGCCTTTTCTTCTATTTTTTGACCGTGTTCATCCGTTCCCGTTTGAAAGAATACGTCATAGCCTTGTGCTCTTTTAAATCTTGCCATACTGTCTGCTAAAATTGCTTCGTAAGTATTGCCGATATGCGGTTTAGAAGACGTATATGCTATTGCAGTTGTTATATAATATTTTTCCTTCATACATAGCCTCTTTTTGCTTTATAAATAATATTTTATCACATTTTAACTTGTTATTCAACAAAAACAAGTTAAAATATGTCTTCTAAATCAAACTTTTATTTCATAAACTTTTAATATGAATATTATCTTTGGTTTAATTGTTATTTTATCAATTACGATACTAATTTTCGTCAATCCGGAAAGCGTTTTATCCGCCTTTATTTCAGGTGGACAAAAAGCCTTTGACCTTTCTATTAAACTCGTAGTTATATATACCGTTTGGCTCGGAGTCTTTTCCATAATGGAACAAACCGGTTTAGATAAAAAAATAGCGAAATTGCTAAAACCGGTAAATAAACTTCTTTTTGGAAATCTCCCCGATAGCGCAAACGAATATATGTCCTTAAATATCTCCGCAAACATTTTGGGTATGAGTGGTGGCACAACGCCTTTCGGCATTAAATCTATTGAAGAATTAGATAAGTACCCTAACACCGAATACGCCGTTTGTATGTTTTTTATCTTAAATGCAACGAGCGTTCAACTTATTCCTTCTTCTATTTTAGCACTGCGTAGTCAAATGGGTTCGCTTTACTCTTCAAGCGTTATTCTACCTACTATATTAGCAACTCTTTTATCAAGTATTATAGGCATTTTACTATGCAAAATATTCATTAAAAGAAGGTAGATTATGTTTAAGTATTTTATTCCCGTTTTGTTTTTACTTATTTTTATTTACGGAGTTATTAAAAAGGTCAAGCCTTACGATGCTTTTACTTCGGGTGCAAAATCTGCCATACCTTTTACCGTGAGTATTTTCCCTTATTTAGCGAGTATTTTCGTTCTTACCGAACTGTTTGAAATAAGCGGATTGTCTAACGCATTAACTAATCTTCTTTCCCCTTTTTTCAATTTTTTGGGAATACCTGATGAGTTAATAAAACTCGTTTTAATAAAGCCCTTTTCGGGAAGCGGTGCTTTGGCAATAGTTAGCGATATTTACACAAAGTTTGGAGTTGACAGCTATTTAAGTAGGTGTGCTTCGGTTATATACGGTTCATCTGAAACCGTGTTTTATATCGCAGCAGTTTACTTTGCTAAATCTAAAAAACATAACCTACTTAAACCTATCATAATATCGCTTATCGCTTCTTTTTTCTCCTGCGTTTTTGCCTGTTTTATTTGCAATATTTTATAAATCAAAAAGCAACATCAAAAGATGTTGCTTTTTTTATAAATCTTTATTTATGTAAATTACTCTTTCTTCCTTCATAGATTTATCTGCTGCATAAACGCAAAGGTGTCCGTTTATAGAATCCTTTAATTCCGTTCTGCTAATTGATTGTTTTTCGCCTTGCATAAAATCTACAAAGTCTTGCGCTAAAAGTTGGTCGCCACCGAAATGCCCTGCTTTTTCGCTTTGGTCGTTATTAGTAAAATCAATTATCTCTTCTTTACCTTTATCAATTCTATCTCTATTCACTTCGTCAAAAGTTCTTACGTGAAGTTTTCCGTCGCCTACCCAACCTTCTAATTCACCTTTCGTGCCTAAAACGAAAAGGTCTCTACCTGCTCTTTGGCAAGACGGATACAACCCGTGAGTTGCCGTTGAACCGTTTTCAAACTGAATAATTACAGTTTGATGGTCCACTATGTCTGCATCTGTTTTGTAAGCACATATTCCGTGCGGATTATCCGTTTTTAACGATTGTATCTTTTCTTCTTTTGTCAATTCAAACGGTTCTTTGCCAGTACATTGCCACGGATATTCCGAAAGAAAATCGTTTTCTATTAACATAAGCTTTGCGCTGTATTCACAACTATCTACAAGCGGACAATCTACTAAACATCTCGTCCCTGCTTCTTTCGGTGCTTTAGACGGAATTATAAAATCTCTACCGCCAAAACTTGATACCTTAACCGGTGCGCTTACATTATTTAACCAACAAATAATATCAATATCGTGGCAACATTTTGCAAGCATAAAAGAAGATCCACATTTTTCTTCGTTATTCCACTTTCCACGAATAAAGGAAATGCAATTATGCGCAACTCCAACTCTTTCGTTAGTTTGAATATGTACTACATCTCCTATTTTTCCGCTGTTAATAATTTCCTTTGCCTTTTGATAAAACTTAACGTATCTTAAAACGTGGCAAATCATTACCTTATTGTGATGATTTTCTACAACTTTTTCTAACTGCAATAATTCTTCGCTATTATTTGTGATAGGCTTTTCTAAAAGCATATCGTACCCTTGCTCTAAAAACGGAATAGCCGTTTTAATATGCAACGTATCCATCGTGCCGTTGATTACGCAGTCTGCAATTTTGCCCATTTTCAATGCGTCTTCAATACAGGTAAATTGCATATTGCTTGGAACGTTGTATTGCTTTGAATAAATGTCTAAAATATGTTGATCCGGGTCAACGATACCGACAATCTTAAAGTCTTTTGAATACTTTAATGCGTGGTCAGCATATCTTCTTGCTCTATGACCGCAACCTACGATTAAACACTTAACTTCTTTTCCCATTTTTATTCTCTCCGTAAAAATATACTCCAAGGGCATAACCCGTTTTTTCGTTTCTTTTTAATAAGTCTTTATACAACCTAAACAGCGTAGTGTTTTCTGGTAAACTTTCAACTTTGCCGTCAAATTTTTTACCGAACAGTCTCCACAATTCGTCGTAATTATCGTATAGGCAATTTTGAGCAATTTCATAGTCAGAATAAAACTTATAAATGTTGCTACCTTTATCAAGTTTTGAAATTATTTTATCAAAAAATAACCACGTGTTGCACACGAAAATTACAGGGCTATTATCAAAATAATCTTTGAAAAATTCGCTTGCCTTTTTATAGCAATTCTTAACGCTTATACTATCTAGCTTTTTACCCGATTTGGGAATATGAACCTTTAATACTTTATCGCCACGCTTTAATATATTATTTCCATTTTTATATTCATCTAAATATGTAAAAGGCGTTTTTTCAAACTGTAAAACTCCAAATGAGAAAAAGTTGAGTTTAAAAAATCTTATATACCAACTTGGTGTATGAACGCCCCAAAATCCGTATAAATCAAACGTTTCTTGCGACTTGTATTTTATATCAATTATCGTATCAAAAAAAAGTTGTTCGCTATATCCGTTTTTAATAAAATTATTGAATAATTTTTCAGATAAAATTAAAAAAACAACTGCACTTACAGTAAAAAAATGCTCGCCTAAAATTAAAGAAATTTCCTTAATTAAATCAAACATTTTATCGTAATCACAGTTGATATTTTTTTCATACAAAGATAAAATAATTTGCAGAATTTCCGTTGCTTTTTTATCGCTATTTAATTTTTGTTTTACTTCAATATAAGTTGTTTTACAAGGTTTGCTAAAATCACATTTATTTAAAACTATATTGAAAAATTCTTGCTTTTCCATCTTAATATTTTTCAACAATTTTATTTAACAAATCAAAGTTTTCTTCCATATCGGAAACAAGCTTAAATTGTGTTCTTGCCCTGTCTAAGTTCTGACCTTCACGATTGATTTTAAAGTACGTATCTCCGTCTAAATAATCTGATAAAAATCGCATTCCGCACTCTAACGTCATTAAATTGCACCCCAAACGAGATTGTCTTTTTCAATTTTTTCTATTGAATTTTTTACCGATTCTAAATAACCTTTTGTATAGCTTTCAAACAGTTCTATACTGAAATTTACCTTTGCTAAATCTCTTTCATCTTCTAAACAAGGATTGCAACCAAACCTTATGCTATCGCCAAAATCATAGCAAAGGGAACCTGGCATAATAGTATCTAAATCTATAACAGCTAAATACTTTCCGCTGTTTTTATCAAACAAAACGTTATTGAGTTTGGTATCGTTATGCGTAACCCTTAACGGCATCTTTTTTGATTGCAAAAGCGAAACGATTTTATCTACGTATTTTTCTCTTTTTAAGACAAAATCAATTTCTTCTTTTACTTCTTTTGCCCTATTTATTTTATCTTTTTTTACCGAAGTTAAAAAGTCGTTATATCTCTTTTTCGTATCGTGAAATCTCGGCAAAACTTCGTACAAACTAGATGCATCAAACTCGGCTAAAAGATTAGTAAACGAGCCGAAAGCGATAGCCGCTTGATAAAAGTCGTTTTTGTTTTCTACAACTTGATATGCTACCGAATTTTCTATGAATAAATAAACCCTATAATAACTATTTTGCTCGGCGTCATAATAATACGGCTTATTATCGGTAGTTTTTATAACCGTTAAAGATTCTCTGTCTGGATTGCCGTTTCTCTCTATAATTTTCTTTCTTGAAAATTCTGTAATGAGAGAAATATTACTCATAAGTTTATCAACGTCAGTAAAAATATTGTTATTTATTCGTTGAAGAATATATTTCTTTTGGCTATCTTTAATTTTTGAAACGACTAAATACGTTTCGTTAATATGCCCTTCTCCGTAAGGCTTTAAAAAAACGATATCGCCTTCAATATTAAATTGACTGATAATTCCTAAAACTTTTTTATTCATATATTCTCTTTTCTTTTGGCAGGGGTAGTTGGATTTGAACCAACGAAATGACGGAGTCAGAGTCCGTTGCCTTACCGCTTGGCGATACCCCTATGTAGCCACTATCCGTGGCTAAAATTAAACTAAACTTATTATTCCTGTAAACGCAAGATAGATTAACGGAATCGTTATAATGCAAAGTATTACAGAAAGCAAAACGCAAACCGAACTGAATTTGCTATCTCCCCCAAAGTTTACCGAAAACAACGTTGTACTTGTAGCAGACGGCATTGCAAAAAGCAAGAACAGTGTGCATTTAACTTCTAAACTTATAGGCAAAAATGCAACGACAAGTATCGCAATAATAGGTGCTCCGACAAGTTTTAATAAACACGCCAAATACGCTTTTGCATCTAAAAATAATTCTTTCATATTTACGCTCGCTAAACTTAAACCTATAACGAACATAGATAAAGGCGTTACCATATCGCTTATAAGCGTTAAACTTGACATTATCTTTGAAACGAATTTAAAACCGTTAGTGCCTTCGGTAAAGAAACTTTGTATAGGTTGTTTTAATATTATAAATACTAAAAATCCTACGATAATAGATATTATAACAGGGTTTAGCGCAATCTTTTTAAGCGATATTTTTTTAACGTCGCCCGTCATAATAAACACGCCCATAGTCCAGTTTAAGATATTGAATATCGCTACGAATACCGCTGCGTAAATTAAAATTTCATTTAGTGCCGTACTTCCACTAAATAGCATTTTTAAAAACGGAAAGCCCATAAACCCACAGTTGCCGAATACTATAGCGTATCTCATAACTTTTGCTCTGCTATCTTTTTTCCTAAATAACAAGTACCCTAATCCTATCATAATAAAGTGCAATAAAACCGCTAATCCTGCCGTTAAAAGCATGTTTAAGCCGACTTTAGAAGAGTACGAATAACTTTGGAAACTCATAAACACCATAACCGACTGACAGCAATATAAAACAATCGTAGAACAGGTTTTTGCACTATTTTCAGGCAACAATTTGAACTTGCCGAATATAAATCCCGGAACGGCTAAAAGCACCATTGCTATTACCGATACAAACACATCAAAAAACGTTAATTCCATAATTTAATCCTTTTCATAAGCAGTTTTTTAACACTTGGAAATTTTCTTCACATTTCATTCCTTCGTTTACTGCCAGATATAATGCCGTGGTATCAAACCTTGCATCGTGAAAACCCTTCATTTCGCCAAATAGTTTTTCGCATTTATTTTCTATCGTCCAGTTGGGAATACAAAAATATTCACATAATTCAGACAACTTCGGATACTTATATCCACCGTTTGACCTTAATATTTTTAAAATAGAAATGCTCTTTTTCATAGAACAAAACTCTCTTTTGGGGACAAACTCTCTATTTAATCTTTCAAACTCCGTGCGCAAAAAAGAAAAGTCAAACGCCGTGTTATGTGCAATTATTACTTCCGCCGATAGAAAATCTTGTTCAATTTCGTCAATAAAATCAGCAAATCTTTTTCCATTTGACAACTCTCTTAAAATAGGTACGGAAAATCCGTGCACCATATAAGCACCGCTTTCTACGTAATCTACCGAAAAGAAAAAGTTTTTTGCAACCGTGTTTTCTTTCGTTTGCATTATGTATGAAAGTTGACAAATACTACCGGGGTATAATCCAGTTGTTTCTGTATCCAAATATAATACCATATACTACTTACAATTAAAGGGCAAAACCACAATGTTTTGCCCTTTTAGTTGTTTTTAATTATTATTTCAAAAGGTCTTTATATGCCTTTTCGTAGAGTTTAACAGCGTCTTTATTTTCATAACGATATTGATTTACAATATTCGTTTTTTTGTTTGAGTATCCGTTAGAAACCTTTGTACTTGTTAAACTGTTTATTAAGTTGTAAAGATATGAATTCGTATCTTCTTTCTCTAAATCGTTCCAGTTGTCTAAAAGGTTCTTCGTCTTTTCTTCCCAGTCGTTTTCGCCGTAAGTAGCTGTTAAATATTTTGTTAATTTTTCAGCATCTTCAACGTCCTTAAATATTTCGTTGTTCTTATTAACTAATTCTGAATAGAACAATACGAAGTATCCTGCATAAGCATTTGAAGAACCTGCAGTATCACCTGCAACGATGATATAACCTTGCTTACCGTCACCTGCCAACAATTTCTTACCTGCTTCCCAGAAAGATTCAATAAATCCTTCAGAGTTGTTTGGAGAAATTACGTAGCCCTTATCTTTACTTAAAGCACCGTCATCACCGGAGAAAGCAAATATCAATTCTTTAACTTTATTTTGATAATTTTCAACAGGTTCACTTTGAACATACATTCCGTAATATTCATTACCTAAACCCGAATTGTCCGTCGTAGCTCCACCATAAATATAATCGTTGATATAATAATCAATAAAGTCTTTTAAATTAATTTCATAAGCGTTAGCATTATATTCCGGAACATACTTCTTATCTTCTTTACCGTTAATGTAATATTTTGAAATTCCGTTTTCTACCTTTTGTGTATATTCACCTTGGTTTATCCAGTTTACTTTACCCACAAACGAAATTGAATTATCCCCAGCCAAAGCGTAATCGTTTAAGAATTTTTGTGTATTATAATCAAAATCATAACCCGATAAAATCCAAGTAGAACGCAAATCTTTAATTTTAAGGTCATTTAGAATTTCCCTTCTTTCTGCAATATATTCTGCTTCGGTAGCACTTGGATGTTCTTTTTTATAATCGTTTAATTTTTCAACCAAATCGTCGCTTGCCTTTAACAAAAGGTTATATACGTAACCGTAATTGCCGTAAGCACTGAAAAGTATCGGCTCAGATTCAGAAGCGTTAGTTACAGCCGTTGTAAACTCTGTAAAACTCATACCTTCTTGGTCGTTTATTTTGTTTGCAAATTCAGTTGATAATTCACTAAATGAAATATCTCTCAAATCTCTTGAAATGTATTCTTCGTAAACGTTCAAAAGTTGTGATTCGTAATTGTTTTCTAATACTTGCTTATAATATTCAGTATCCGTTATATCTGCATCTTTCTTCGTTAAGAAATCGCCGAGTAAACCGTTGTTCTTAAATAATTTAATAGCTTTCGTATATGCTTTTACTCTTTCAGTCGTACTGTTTATATCAAAGCCTTCTGCTATATATGCTTTTTTCTCTTCTAAATCAAGTTTTTCACGTGCCTTTTCAGCATTAGCAGGAGCAGTTCTTACAGTTTCAATTAAATCGTTGCTCTTTTTTTCGTCTTCTTCATCTTCGTAAGAATCAAGCAAGTTGTTTATTGATAAATACGTGTTGTATTTTGCATCAACTAATTGTTCTTCGGTTAAATATCTTCTAACGTCATATTTTTCATATTTAACTCCGGTAGCATTTTTTTCAAAACCGCTGTCTTCTTCTAATTCCTTCATTGCGTTTTGAATAATTATTCTATCGTCAACGAGATTATCTAAAATAAGCTCTAAAGCTTGTGCTTGCGTTTTACCATAATAGTTTACGTAAAGATATCCGTAGTTCATATATGCTACTATCATATCTTTCTTATAAATATTCTCTTTTTTAACTACTTCTACGGTAGCTACTACTTGACTCATATCCTTTTCAGCATCTTTCGTTATAAGATTACAACCTGAAAAAATTGATAAACTCATAACAAGTGCTAAAACCATAGATATTATAGCAAGAAATCTTTTTTTCATAACAAACTCCTAATATAAGCAATAATATATAACTATACCCATAAAGTACATACTAAAACGACAAAAAATGCAATAGATTTTTTATTTTTTTTACTCTAAATTTAACAAAAAACATCACTTTTTTGCAAATTCTAAAAATCCCTTCATTAACTCTAACATCTCGTCGTTAGTTTCTTCATCTCTTATAAACTCTAATTTCGGCTTATTTGACATTGATATTCTAACTTTTTCAGAGTATTCATCTATCGCTTTTTGCAAGTTTTTATCACCAAATATTGAAAAATCTTCAAAAATTAAACTGACTTCTCCCTTTTTTATAACGATTTCCGATACGTTTAGTTTCATTGCCAAAAACTTTACGATTGATATCGTTATCAGATTTTTCGCTTCTTTAGGAAGATTGCCGTAAACACTTTCTATTCTTTCGGTGAATTCCTTTTCGCCTTCATAAGAATTTATTTCGGCTATCTCTTTATACGCATCCATTCTTGACGTACTGCTTTCTATATAAGATTCCGGAATAAATGCAGTAACACGTATATCAAGTTCGGGGATTTTTTCTTCTTTACCTGAAATTTCTTCCCTTAACAATTTTGAATACAATTCATAGCCGATTTTATCCATATGCCCGTGTTGTTGTGCTCCGAGAACGTTTCCTGCTCCCCTTATCTCCAAATCACGCATGGCTATCTTTATTCCACTACCCATCTCGGTAAACTCTATTATTGCATTTAACCTGTCAAATGCCGTACTGCTTAAAATCTTTTCCCTTTTAAAGGTGAAATATGCGTATGCTAATCTATCGCTTCTACCAACTCTTCCTTTTAACTGATAAAGCGTTGATAAACCTAACCTATCTGCATCTATAACGATAAGCGTATTAGCTTTTGGCAAGTCTATGCCGTTCTCTATTATCGTCGTTGAAATAAGCACGTCACTTTCACCACGATAAAACGCTAAAATATTTTGTTCTAAAACCTTTTCGTCCATTTGACCGTGGGCAACTATTATTTTTAAGTCGGGCATAAGCAACTGAATCTTGTTCGCAAAAGTGAATATGCTTTCTACCCTGTTATACATTATGAATACTTGACCGCCACGGTTTACTTCCCTTTTTACAACGTCGCATATAAGCGAATCAGTTTCTTCGGTCACGTACGTTTGAACGGGCAATCTCTTCTTTGGCGGTGTGTTTATCGTACTTATTGACCTTATTCCCGATAAGGACATGTGCAACGTTCTCGGAATAGGGGTTGCCGTTAAAGTTAACGCATCTACGTTTTTCTTTAACAATTTTATCTTTTCTTTATGTTCTACGCCGAATCTCTGCTCCTCGTCTAATACTAATAGTCCTAAATCCTTAAATTCAACGTCCTTACTTAATAATCTATGAGTGCCTATTATAAAGTCTATTTCACCTTGCTTTAACTTCTTTAATATATCCGTTTGTTGCTTAGTGCTTTTAAACCTGTTTAATACCGCTATTCTAACTCCGAACCCCTTAAATCTCTCTATTGCGGTGTTGTAATGTTGCTCCGTTAAAATCGTCGTAGGGGCAAGCATAGCACATTGTTTTCCGTTTACAATCGCACGGAAAATCGCCCTGAAAGCAACCTCCGTTTTACCAAAGCCTACGTCTCCGCAAATAAGCCTATCCATAACTTTTCCGCTTGTCATATCTTTTAAAATTTCTGCGTTGCATATCGCTTGGTCTACTGTATCTTCATATAAAAAGGCATTTGCAAACAAACCCTCTAACTCTTTGTCTTCGCTAAACTTAAAGCCTTCGGTTTCATTTCTTTCACTATACAACTTCTTTAAGTCAAAAGACATTTTATGAATAGATTCTTTAACGCTTTTCTTTATTCTCTCAAAATCAGCTCCGCCTATTTTAGAAAGTTTCGGCTTTTTCTCTCCACCTAAATATCTCGTTAAAACATCCATTTGTTCAACGGGAACGTATAAAATGTCTCCGCCGGAATATTCAACCGAAATATAATCCTTCGTGCCTTCCGAAGTAGTTATCTTTTTATTGCCTAATACCCTACCTATGCCGTGTTTTTCGTGTACGCAATAATCTCCCACTTCCGGAGCTGTAAAAAATCCCTTCTGTTTTAATTTCGCCTTGCTGTTTTGCACTGCGCTACTGAATAAATTGCCACTGCCTATTACTACTACTTTTTCTTCGTGATATATAAATCCGTTTAACAACTTTTCCGAAGTTATTTGAACACCGCTTAAATCTTCTTTGGAATTAACCGTTGATAAAATCTTTTTATCTGCCAAATCTATTGAAAAGTTTTCCGCTTTCTTTAAGTCTCCCGTACACGCCAAAACCGAATATCCCGAAAACGTCCAGTTCTTTATGTCGGTAAATACTTCCTTAAAATCTAACTTATAATTTGATACCCCACTTACTTGCGGATTTACTATTTTTAACGGATTAAAAAATGGAATTACAGTTGATAACGCTTGCAACGCACAAAGTCTGAAATCTTTTAATAAATCCTTAAATTTTTCTAATTTTACAAAATTATTTTCGCACACCGAAAAAGTTTCTCCGCCCTTTTTAAGTGAGTTAAATCTCTCTGTGAACTCTTTTTGAAGTAGCTCTGCTATCTCGTTTAACCTTTTTGCTTCGTCAAAAACAATAACCGTATCTTTTTTTAACAAATCAAAAATATTTGAACACAATTTTGAAACACAAGCGTATATACTCAACTTGTCAAAATCGTTATTTTCCATTGCAACTTCAATATCGTCAAAAAGTACTTTTAAATTATTTCGCTCTTCTACACAACTCTTGCTTATTTCAGTTTTTAATAAAGTCTTGAAAATATTATAATCGTCCTCGTCAAAAACAAACTCTGTCGCTTGAATAACGGTGGCGTTTTCTATAAAGCCCAAACTCTCTCTCGTTTCTATATTAAACGACTTTATGCTCTCTACGTTATCTCCGAAAAAGTCTATTCTTATAGGATTTTCAAGGTTAACAGGGAATATATCCAAAACGTCGCCACGGACTGAAAAACAGCCCTTTGAATCTATTACTTCTACCCTTTTATAACCTATTTTAGTCAAAAATGAAACCGTTTCTTGTTGACTAAAACTTTCGTTTATCTTAAAAGAAATACTTAAAATATTATTTGGACATACTTGTAAAACCGCTTCCATCGTAGTGACGATTACGTCGGCATTTTGCATTTCGCTTAATGATTTTATTCTTGAATATAACGTATCTTTTGAAAACGCTCTCATAGAAATCAGCAACTCGTCTTTTGCCGGTAAATATATGCATTTTTTACCAGTAAATTGACTTATCATTTCCATAGCGTTTGATGCCGTTATAGAGTCCTTTACTATATACAAAACAGGACTTTCTATTTGCCCTACGAGATAGTCTTTAAATGAATCGGGAACGCCAAAAACCGCCGAAGGAATACCTTGGCGGATATATTCGGTAAACTCCTTAATAGAGTTTTCCCTTTGCTTTAACCGTAAAACTTTATCTAGCATAATCTTTTTTCGGCAAAACGGTTAATTTTTTAATTTGCTTTGCCGTTATATTTTTGCATCAAATATTGTATATCTTTTCCGTTTGCAAAATCTATCATAGCGTCAGACGCAAAAGATATAGCCCTTTCAAAAATAGGTTTATCTTCTTTACTTATTTTAGATAAAACTAAGTTTATAAGCGGAATTTGTGAATTATCTTGAGGCTTAAATCCTACTCTTATCCTTGTAAACTCTCCACTACCTATTTCCTTTATTATACTTCTCATTCCGTTATGTGTGCCGGCTGAACCGTTTTCTCTTATCCTTAAAAATCCTTTATTCAAATCGTAATCGTCATACGCTACGATTAGGTCTTTTAATTCTATTTTATAAAAAGATAACAATTCCGATACTGCTAAACCCGAATTGTTCATATACGTTAAAGGTTTCGCAAGTATTATCTTGTTTTCACCTACACCGTATTCAGCCAAAATCGCCTTGCATTTTTCTTTACCGAAAGAAACGCCAAGTTTTCTTGCCGTTTCTTCTACACACATAAATCCCAAATTATGAAATGTGTTCTCGTATTCTTTGTCAGGATTTCCTAAACCTACTATAAGCTTCATAATAAAAAACAAGCCGTTCTTTTTAGAACGGCTTAATATTAACTAATCTTCATAAATTGCAGAGAGTGATGAATCAGAGAATACTGACGAAATTGCTCTCGCTACTGTCTTTGCCGAACTAATTACTTTTATCTTTGGATTTTTAAGTACATTTTCTGGCATGTTGATCGTATCAAGTACTGCAAGTTCCTTTATCGGTGATGCTGTTATCCTTTCCATTGCAGGTCCGGAAAATACGCCGTGTGTACAGCATGCATATACTTCCTTAGCACCGTTTTTCATAAGTGCTTCTGCACCTTGACATATAGTTCCTGCCGTATCTATCATATCGTCAACCATAAGACACGTCTTGCCCTTTACGTCGCCGATTACGTTCATTACTTCAATTTGATTTGCCTTTGGACGACGCTTATCTACTATTGCAAGCGTTGCGTCTACTCTCGTAGCAAAGTTTCTCGCTCTGCCTACACTTCCTACGTCCGGTGAAACTACTACCCAGTTTTCATCCATTCTGTTTTTATAATACTTTGCAAGAAGTGGTGCACCGTAAAGATGGTCCACAGGTATTTCAAAGAAACCTTGAATTTGTGCTGCGTGCAAATCCATCGTCATAACTCTGTTTGCACCTGCACTCGTCAATATATCAGCAACAAGCTTTGCCGTAATCGGATCTCTCGGACGTGCTTTTCTATCTTGTCTTGCATATCCAAAGTATGGCATAACTGCAGTAATTCTTCCTGCAGACGCTCTCTTACAAGCATCAATTAAAATCAATAACTCCATAAGATTGTCGTTTACAGGTGCAGAGGTTGATTGAATAATAAATATATCCTTTCCTCTTACTGTTTCTGGCAAAGTTATACTAATTTCTCCATCGGAAAACTTAGTAACTTCTGCATTAGATACCGGAATACCGAGCTCTGATGCAACCTTTTCTGCTAGCGGTCTGTTTGAGTTGCCAGCTAAAATTTCAATCATGTTGCCGTGTGTAATCATTTTATCTTTTCTCCTAATGTAACTTTGTGTACATATAGTACTCTTTAATTTTATGACAAAATCTTTTATTAGTCAAGTGAAAACAAAAAATTCACTCCGATTATTATTTTTTTCTAAACGTTTACTACAATAACCGTTAACTTTCCCTTTAAGTTTACAACTTCTTTACTTCCCGCAAACCACGTATCGCCTAATTTGGTCGCCATACTTATGTTATCGTTACCTATCTTTCCTTCGCCTTCTATTACTACGACTGCCCTAAACGAAGCCCCGTTTGCCGCAAGCGACAACTCTCCGTCTACCACGTATTTTGCAGCGGTAAAATACTTACATTGCCCTAACAACTGCTTTTTATAACCTGAAAATTCAAGTGTGCTGTAATGAGATTTTAATACCGTTTCTGCCTTGTGCATCTCTGCTACTTCCAAGGCTTTATTTACGTGCAACTCTCTCGGTTTGCCGTTGTAGTTTAATCTTCCGTAGTCAAATAGTCTATATGTTACGTTAGACGATTGCTGAATTTCACAAACCATACAACCTGCGCCTATTGCGTGCACTGTTCCCGCTTTTAAGAAATACGTTTCTCCTTTCTTTACGGAAACTTTATTCATTATTTGCAAAAGCGTGTTGTCTTGAATTCTTGCAATTATTTCATCTTTTGTTACGTCTTGTGTAAAACCTATATATATACATGCGTCCTTTTCGGCCGACATTATATACCACATTTCGTTTTTACCGTAGTCGCCTTCATGCGGGAAAGCATACGAATCATCTGGATGAACTTGAATTGAAAGGCTTTCTCTTGCATCTATAAACTTTATCATTATAGGAAATCTTTCATACCCTTGAGCCTTCCAACCAAGATTTTCTTTTCCTATCTCTTCTATAAAGTCAGCAAACGAATGCCCCTTGAATTTTCCGGTAGCAATTTTACTTTGTCCGGCAGAGTGAGCCGATAATTCCCAGCTTTCTGCAATTCTCTCTTTTTTACTTGACGTTTTTCCTAAAACGTCCCTTATTTTCGTTCCGCCCCAAATGAAATCTTTTAATGACGGCTTTAATTTTACAAAACAACCTTCTTCTGGCTTAATTAGTGCTTTACCTAATACCGATTTCTTGTTTTCAACCTTTATTAAAGTAATATTGCTTTTTGTATTGTTATTGATTTTATATTCTTCTCCACCCTTAAACGAAAAGTTTTCGTTTGGCTTGATAAGTTTATAGTCTTTTGATTTTTTTGAACCTACGTTTGCCATTCCTTCAGTCATAAAGAAACTTACGAATGCACTCTTATCTGCAACGCCTTCGTATTGCGTCTTTGGGAATACTACAATCTTTGAAACCTTATAATCATCAGACAAGCTTAACGTTTCTTCATAACCCCAGTCTTGATACGTTAAAGGTGCGTCGTCAAAGAACTTCTTTTTATTTTCATAATATGTTTCGGTTATTTCCTTTACTCCCTTTTTACTATCGGCTTTGGCAATATATACGGCGTCCTTCGTATTAGTAATGATAATATCTTTTAAGCCGTTTGCTACGACTAACCTATCGTCCGCCATGTTTATTATTTTAACGTCTTTACACTGATCTTCAATGATATTTTCCTTTTCGTCCTGAACTCTGTCTAAAATACTATAGTAAGCATTCATATCAACGATTCTCGTACAAGTTAATTTAGTTTTGACAAGTTCAAAATTATCTGTTTTTAAGACGTCTGCAATACTCAAATGCCCTATAAAATCACTTTCCGGTTCCTTTAATTGTTTTCCTGTGATTGACATATTTTTACATTGTTCTACGAAAGCCGGTTCTACGCTATTTAAAAAGACAGATACCTTTGCTCCTAAAACACCACAATCTATACAAGAATATTTATTCCAAACAGTTGAATATTTGATTTTTCCACCACTGCAATCAAAATAATGATTACCAGAAGGCTTGTCTTTCGGACAAGAAACAAGTGCGGCGATTTTATCTTCTTTAACGATTTCTTTAAGCTTTGTGATATACATATTGTAATCACCGTCAATAATATTATCAGTAGAAACAATTAAAAGTTCGTCGTCTCCGTCAAAATTAAGCGCAAGCGTAACTACAGACGGTGCCGTTTTTAACGGCATTGTCTCAAGCAATATAGAATATTTTAAGTCCTGAAAATCTTGAAGTTGACCTTTAACGATACTTTCATATTTTTCATTAGTGATAATAATAAATTCATCGCAAAAAGGAATATTCCTTAAGATTGTCTCTTGAAATATTGAACGCCCTTTTCTAATTTCCATAAATTGTTTTGGGTGGTTTTTCCTTGATAATGGCCACAATCTATCTCCGCTACCACCTGCTAAAATCAAACACTTCATCTTTTTTACTCTGTATATTTATTTAAATCTTTTTCTATTTTCGCAATAATCTCGTCTACTTCTTTTTCGGTATTTCCCTTTATACCTATATAGAACTTTATCTTCGGTTCTGTACCGGAAGGACGAACACAACACCAGCCGTTATTTTCAAATTCAAAATATAAAACATCACTTTTTGAAAGAGAAAGCTTTTCGGTTTTGCCTGTTAAAAGATCTTTTCTCGTTAAAACAGCATAATCTCTTACGGCAATTATCTTTTGTCCCCCTATGGTGCTTTCTTTATAATTTCTCAGTTTTTCTATAATAGCTTTTATTTTTTCTTGACCGTCTATACCCTTTAATACGCACGTTAGTAAAACTTCTTTGTAAAAACCATACTTATCATAAAGTAATTGCATACGGTCAAACAACGTCATATCCCTGTTCTTGCAATATGCTGCAATTTCGGATAAAAGAGCAACTGCTACAACAGAATCTTTATCTCTTGCGTGCGTGCCAACTAAACAGCCATAACTTTCTTCAAACCCGAACAAGAACTTGTACGCTCCGTCTTTACTTGAATACTTACCGCATTTTTCATAAGCACTTTCAAATTCCTTGATTTTTTCTCCTATATACTTAAAGCCAGTCAACGTTTCAAATAACGTTATGCCATATTCATTAGCCACGTCCTTTGCCATATTAGAAGAAACTATAGTGGTGACGAGAGCAAAATCTTTGGGATTATCAAGCTGATTTTTTTTCTTCTTTTCGGAAAGTAAATATTCAGCGATTAAAAGTCCACTCATATTGCCACTAAACGAACGATATTCCCCATTTTTATCCTTTGCATATATACCGAGTCTATCTGCGTCGGGATCGGTTGCCATAACTATATCCGCATCAACTTTTCTCGCTAATTTAAGTGCATAATCAAAAGCTTTAGGGTCTTCCGGATTAGGATATGCCAACGTCGGGAAGTTGCCGTCCGGTTCGCTTTGCTCGGGAACTACCCAAACATTTTTGAACCCTAATTCGTTTAATATTCTTAAAACCGGAACTTTACCCGTTCCGTTTAACGGCGTGTAAACGATTTTTATATTATCAGACGCTTTTTTAATTTCGTCGTTATTTACTATTTCGCCCTTGACTTTTTCAATATAGGCGGAAAGCACTTCTTCGCCGACATATTGCAATTTACCTTCTTTTAAGGCACTTTCTTTATCTAATCTTTTAATAACTGAAAAATCGGTTATTGCATTTACTTTATCAATTATAAGCTTATCGTACGGTGGGACTATTTGTCCGCCGTCTTGCCAATAAACCTTATAACCGTTATACTCCGGAGGATTATGACTTGCCGTTATCATTACACCTGCCGTAGTTTTTAAGTATCTTACCGCAAAAGATAATACGGGAGTTGGATTTAAGGTTTCAAATAAATATGCTTTTATTCCGTTACCTGCAAAAATAAGTGCCGTATCCAAAGCAAATTCTTTTGACATATTTCTACTGTCATAAGAAATTACGACCTTTTTTTCACAATCTAACGAATTGATAAAATCAGCTAGTCCTTGAGTTGCCTTTCCTACCGTATAAAAATTCATACGGTTAGTACCTGCACCTATAACTCCACGAAGTCCACCCGTTCCAAAAGACAAATTCTTATAAAATCTATCTTCAATTTCCTTCTCGTCTTTAATAGATTTCAATTCTTGTTTCGTTTTATCGTCAAATACCGGACTGTTAAGCCATTTTTCGTACTCTTCTATATAGTTCATCACAATAAATCGTTTCTCCCACGTTTTTCTAATTCGGCAACAACCTTTTTTATATCTTGTGAATTAGTTTTCTTGCAAACAAGCAAGGCATCCGGCGTTTCAACGACAACTAAGTCTGAAACACCTATTAAAGCAACCGTCTTGTTAGCTGTAAATACAGTTGAATTTTTACAGTCTATCATTATGTTGTCGCCCTCTGATATATTGCCGTTTTCATCACTTTTATGAAGAACGTCAATCGTATCAAAACTACCGACGTCACTCCAACCAAACTCTGCCGGAACAACCTTGATTTTATCTGATTTCTCCATTACGCCATAGTCAACCGAAATTGACTCTAACTCAGGGTAAACCTTTGAAATATATGAATACTCTTTTTCCGTGCCTATATAATCGTAGATCTCCATGAGATTATTATATACGTCAGGCACTAAACTTTTAAACTTGTCTAAAATAACGCTCGTTTTCCAAATGAACATTCCGCTATTCCAAAGAAATTTCCCGCTTTCTAAATATTTTTTAGCTAAATCAGAGTCAGGTTTTTCTACAAACTGTTTCACTTCTTTAACTTCCGAATTTGTTTCGGTATATTCAATATATCCGTATCCCGTTGACGCAAACGTCGGTTTTATTCCTATCGTAACTAAATCGTCGCTACTTTCCGCATGAGAGATAGCTACGTTTAATATTCTTGCAAATTCTTCTTCGTTTTTTATAAATGCGTCTGAAGGCGTTATGACCATAACCCCATCACCGTACGTCTTGTATAATTTCAACGCAGAATAACATATACATGCCGAAGTGTTTCTCGCAACCGGTTCACTGACAATATTACTTATATCAACGTACGGTTTAGTTAACTCAGTCGTTTTCTTCGCTTGCTTTTCGTTTGTAATTATAAAAAGATTTTTATTTGAAACTACCTTCAAAAGCCTTTTTATAGTTTCGTTTATCATATAATCCTTGCCACTTAAATTGAGAAGTTGCTTAGGATTTGATTTTCTTGAAAGTGGCCAAAAACGTGTTCCGTTGCCACCTGCCATTATTACTCCATAAACTTGCATATATTATCTCCAAAACCTTAATATGATACTATCCCTATTCTTAGTAAAGTATAACACATCTATACCCATAACGCAAGCAATTCAATAATTAAAAAAAAATAATTAAAATTATTGCATATCTTTATTTTTTATGGTAAAATACAAATGTATACTAAATAAAGAGGAGTACAATAATGAACGAAGAAAAAGAAATATCTTTAGGACAATTATTTAAGGTTGTAAAAAAATCATTAAAACTCGGGCTAATTTACATTTTAGTAAGTGTAATCGTTGCATCGGCAATTTTATTTTCAATTCAGGGATTTACCGGCGTTAAATGCTATTCGGCAAACATTTCATTTGGCGTTGCTTCTACCGAACTTAAAACAAATATGGACAATAAAAAATCCGAAATCGTTTTTAAAGCATTAGAAAACAGCAATTTATCAAGCGAACTTGCTACGGATGTAATTAAAAACTTATCCATTGTAGGCATAATTCCAGATAAATTCGCAGAAGATGAAGATGTTGAATTTATTCCTTCCTCATACACTATTAAGTTACAAAAAGACAAAACCCTTAATCTTACTGACGGACAATATCTAACGCTTATTGATAACATCTCAAACGAGTACGTAAATGCTTTTGCTAAAACACCACTTCCAACAATAACAATTAATTACAACGTTGATAACGAATTAAAAAATATTGAATACATTCAAGTTGCAATTGACTTGCGAAATATTGCAAATTCGGCTTATATGTCATTATCTGTAATGGATAACGATGTTAAAAATTATAGAGATTTTGAAACCGGTAAAAGCATTACAGATGTTTATGCAGAAATTTCTTCTAGCATGTACTTACTCGGTGGCATTCAAAACGAAATAATTATCAGTAAAATTGAAAAGAATCCGAACGGATTAAAAGATTGTATTGCCGTAGCTAAAGCTGACGCTAACGCAAAGAAAGCACAATACGATTCAATTATAAAATCCGTATCAGAATTTAATAAAGAATATTCAAGACTTCCTTCATTTGCGCAAAACACTACTGATTCTATGATAGTTATAAATTACACTGACTCTTTGTATTCAAATATGTTATCAACCATAAATCTTTATTCTTCTTTGCTTGGCGAAGCTGAGGGACAGTTAGAAATGTTTGACGCTTGGGAATCTATAATTAACGGAATTGCTACAACTGCTACGCCTGATGAAAAAGAATTTGCAAGTAGCAGATTGAAAGAAATTGCAGGTAATATTTCAAGTTCGGTAAACGATTACTCTAAGATTGCAAAATCTTACAACGCTAACCAAAACTTAACTTCCGATGCAAAGGTTATTAAAACGGCTAAGACTTATACTGAAAATTTAATTTCAACAAAAATTATTATTATAACACTTATTGCCGTTGCAGTTATCGCTTACGTCGTTGCATTTGGCAAAACAGTTTCAATAATGAAAAAGAATAACGAATTCAGTAGTAATAACTAATTTTAACTAAAACAAAAGGGGTTGCAAATTGCAACCCCTTTTTTATTTTATCTTTTATACTTTTAATTCCCAAAGTAAACAGCGTCTTCCTTACGTTTTGGCTCTGTTGTAACGTCCATACCCAAAGTCTTTAACGTCTTTCTATCAATATGCGATAAAATAACAGACGAGTGAAATTGAGAACCCTTTAACTTTTCTAATTGATTTAATGCGTGTTGTGCCATAGGATTCGTTACAGCGCTAACTGCCAAACACAAAAGTATCTCATCAGTATGAAGTCTTGGATTAGCACTACCCATATGCCCTACTTTTAATTTTTGAATAGGGTCAATTAAAGTAGAAGAAATTAAATCAATAGAGTCGTCAACGTCACCTAAAACTTTTAATGCGTTAAGCAAAACTGATGCAGAAGCACCTAATAAATTACCTGTTTTTCCGGTAACGATTCTGCCGTCAGGAAGTTCAATAGCAGCACACGGAACACCCGTTATAGACTCTTTTTCCAAAGCAGGGCGAACAACGGCTCTATCGTTTATTGTAATGTGCATTTTTTGCATTAAAATTTCTATTTTAGAGACGACGTCTTTACTTGTTAATCCCTTTCTTAAAACAAGCATTGATTCATAATAACGACGAATAATTTCCTGTTTTGACGCTTCTTGGCAAACGTTATCGTCAACGATGCCGTAGCCTGCCATATTAACGCCCATATCCGTTGGAGATTTATAAATTGATTCTCCCATAATTTTTGTTAGAATTGCAGATAACACAGGGAAGTTTTCAACGTCTCTATTATAATTTACCGTCATTTTGCCATAGGCATCTAAATGGAAGGGGTCAATCATATTGACGTCGTTAAGGTCTGCCGTTGCAGCTTCGTATGCAACGTTTACAGGGTGATTTAACGGCAAATTCCAAATAGGAAAAGTTTCGTACTTTGCATAACCTGCTTTAACACCACGTTTGTTTTCGTGATATAATTGAGATAAGCAAGTAGCCATTTTACCACTACCCGGACCAGGTGCCGTCACTACAACGAGTGGTCTTGTCGTTACTATATATTCATTTTTTCCGAACCCTTCTTCGGAAACGATTTTTTCAATATCTGAAGGATATCCCGCAATAGGATAATGTTTATAAACTTTTATTCCTAAAAGTTCAAGACGTTTTTTGAACGCAACTGCTGCAGGTTGTTCTGAAAAGCAAATCAACACAACGCTTCCAACGTAAAAACCACGGCTTCTGAAAATATCAATAAGTCTAAGAACTTCTACGTCGTAAGTAAGTCCCGTATCACCCCTTGTCTTATTCATTTCAATATCGTTTGCATTGATTGCGATAAGAATTTCGGCCTCATCTTTTAATTGTGAAAGCATTTTAATTTTACTATCAGGTTCAAAACCCGGTAAAACTCTTGATGCGTGATAATCGTCAAATAATTTTCCGCCGAATTCAAGATACAACTTATTGTCAAACATCTTGATTCTTTCCAAAATCTTTGCCGATTGCATTTCCAAATACTTTTTGTTATCAAACCCAACACTATTCATCATGCGTTCAAATCTTTATTGCAAAAGACTTGCCTCCTTTAATTTGCCAACGAACTTATCAACATCTTCTCTTGCTTTTGTTTCGTCAACGTTATACTCGTTTAAGACTGCTTTTACAAGTTCTTCTTCTGTTCTTTCCTTTTGAAGAAGTTTCCATATAAAAGCACCTGTTTCGTTTACGTTTATAACACCGTTAAATTCTTTTGCACGATTGCCTATAGCTACTACTAATGTACAACCTGCAACATCACTTAAAACAAACCCTTCCTTAATTTTCATATTTATTCCCCTTTACTCATGTATTTATATGCTATTTCCGCCGCTTCGGTAGAAATATTACATTTAAGCTCGTATAGTCCCACGCTTGACAACAACTTGTCTAATATCTCAAAGAATTTTACTGCATCTTTTTCAGTCTTAGGCATTATTGTTTGTTTTAATAAATAAAAAAGCATTTTCTTTTTATCTATCTTTTCTATACTATTTGTTTCAGCTCTACCCAACTTACAAATTGCCTTAATAGGATATTTGCAATTACTACCTATTCTATGCTTTCCGTTCCACGGAGTCCCATAAACGTAAAACTTGTTATCTATTAATCTTATAAGTGGCTTATCGTCATTTATCATAACGACCTTGTCGCCTAAAAACTCTCTCCACATTTTTGAGTGTGTTGATTTTCCCGTTCCGCTTGGAGCAGTAAACAAATAAGCATTACCATCAACCGAAAGAGAACTACAATGCAAAAACAATCCGTTAGCATTATTTAGAACGTAATCACAAATTTTTCTGTAAATAGCGATATTTTCATAATAACCATCAGTAAACTCTTTAACTGAATGAGTTTTCTCATATTCAATGTCTTTTTGAGTCATATTTATAACACATTCAACCTTATCGTCGCCACAAATCATATAATCTTTCAGGCTTTTTTTCGGATAATCAGTTATAAAATTAACGTCAAACACGATATCTGCTATTTTATATTTAGGCATAACTCCCCTTAAAAAAACATATATCACATTATATATTTTCTTCTAATTATTTTAGCAAAAAACACACTCTTTTGTCAATACTATTTGCATTTTATCTCTTTTTTTTATATAATAAAAGTATGAAAAAATTATTAAAATTTCTTATACTTTCATTATATATTTTAGTTGTCCTTTTTTCATATGGTTGCAACAAAAAAAATTCAACCGACTTTATGGATTTTTATGCATTTTCCGCTCCTTCGCATATAGAAGTTTACGATGGAAAAATAAGCGAAAAAACTAAGAATATGATATATTCTTTTGTAAAATCTTTGGAAGAAGGGTTTTCTAATATAAAAGAAGGTTCACTGACTTATAAAATAAATAATAATATTGAAGCCTTTGCAAATGAAAATATACATTTTACAAACCTATTAGGGCTTTCTAATACGTGCAACGTCCTTTCAAAAGGAAAGTTTGACCCCACTATTTACCCTTTGACAAACTTATGGGGATTTAACGAAAATTATCCTGTATCTGATTTTACACCACCTAAAAAAGAACAAATAGGCGAAATATTAAACTCAACTTGTATAGGAATAAACAACATATCGGTAAAGGACGACGTTATCGTTAAGTCTAATCCGAATACTCAACTTGACTTTGGCGGAATAATAAAGGGATACGCCACCGACGTAATAGCTAATATGCTTAAAGATGACAACCACAGCAAAGGCTATATAAGTCTTGGTTCAAGCAGTATGTACGTTTTATCTATAAAAAAATTATCAATTATTCACCCTGAAAAAGAAGGAAACATAATATCTATAAAAATGAAAAAAACCGAAAGCGTTTCGGTTTCAACAAGTGGAGATTATCAAAGATATTATAGATACGAAAACGTAAACTATTCGCATATTATAGACCCAAAAACCGGACTTCCTACCACAACGAATATTAAAAGTGCAACCTTAATCGGAGAAAACGGCGCTTTATTAGACGGACTTTCAACTGCACTTATTCTATTCAATAGAGATGAAATAATAGATTACGTTAAACAACTAATAAATAGCGAAAAAATAAAAATAAATCAAGTTTACATTATATACTCATCTGAAAATAATAAAGAAATAATCACTAATGCTAAAAAGACAACCGACTTTGCCCTTTTAGATAGTGATTATAAAATAGTTAATATTTAATTTAGTTAATATTTATCATGACCTCAAACAACTCTTTTTCGGTGTTTGGGGTTATTTTTTTATTATCGTACTTTATTTTTCCTTTTGATAAAACGATTACCCTATCCGCCATTAAAACTGCTTCTTTAATATCGTGAGTAACCATAATTATAGTATTTTTCTTTTTTTCGTGCATTTTTTTTACGCACTTTATCAAAGAATATTTCAACGACAAATCAAGATTAGTAAAAGGCTCATCCATAAGTAGCATGGGTGCATTAACGACAAGTCCCCTAACGATAGCAACACGCCTACTCATACCGCCGGACAAATTACCTACGAGTTTATTTTCGCACCCCTTTAACTTAACTTCTTCTAAAAGCGAAGAACAATCGCAATTTTTACAAAAAAGTTTTAAGTTTTCATTAACCGTAAGATTTTTAACGAGCCTGTCTTCTTGAAAGATAAACGAGCTTTTTTCGTTATTAGTTATTTTGCCCGAATAATCGGTGAGATTAGCAAGCATCTTTAATAGCGTAGTTTTACCCGAACCGCTTTCACCTAATACGACGGTGATTTTGCCTTTTTCTATACTCAAATTGAAGTTTTCAAAAATGCGATTCTCACCATAAGATTTCGTCAAGTTTTTAACGTTTATTTGCATAGTCCACCTTCCTTGAAATTACGTTAAAAATAATTTCTATGATAAGCCCTATTATAACGGTGATTAAAACTAATGCAAACATTAGGGAAATCTCATAGTATATTTTAGCACTATTGAGCAAATAACCTAAACAATTAGAAGTTTGCGATAAAACTTCCGCAGCAACCATAAGTTTTAAGTTTAACGTTAAGCCCGTGCCTATCGCCCTATAAATATCAGGGCGAATTACTTTCATTTTTACCTTAAAGAAAATATCCTTTTTAGAACAATTAAAATATTTGCAGGTTTCTATTATTTCGCCGTCTATTTTTCCTAATGCAGTAAATAAATTAGCGTAGCTCGTTGGCAAAACAACAAGCATCGTTACAATAATCGGCGAAAATGAGTTTGAAAACCAAAAATACAACAAAAGTGCGATTGCAATAGTCGGT
>JAKSOS010000029.1 GCA_024405475.1 Clostridia bacterium | reverse complement strand
TTACTATAAACTTATCTTCGTTCTTTCTCTTTAACGTCGGCGAAAAATACTTCGTTATATACTTATATCTTCCGTCGGCAATAAGCGCTTCGTAATCATCCCCAAACAAGTCGCTATGATACTGCGTCTTAAAGGCTTCTACCATGTTTACGGTGTCTTTGTGCATTAAAACTTCTATCTCGTCTAACTCGGCAAGTTTGATTGCGTGAAATAACGGATTGTTTACACCTTGACCTTCTAACGCTATTCTTATATCCATTATCAAGTGCTTTAATCCGGTTTCTTCTAATACCGTAAAGCCTTTCCTTTCCGTTTTAGAAGTTTCATACGCCCTTTCCATTAGTTCGTCTAATCCCGTGAACTTTAACGCCGATATTTTTACAACCGGAACACCTAACCTTTGTTCTAATTCTTTCGCATCTATATAGTCGCCCCTTTTTTCCACTGCGTCCATCATGTTTAACGCCAAAATTATAGGAACGTCTATCTCCATAAGTTGCGTTGTTAAATATAAGTTTCTCTCTAAGTTTGTTGCGTCTATTATATTTATTACGCAATCGGGTTTTTCATCTAATATGTAATTTCTTGAAATTACTTCTTCGGGTGTGTATGGAGATAACGAATATATCCCCGGAAGATCTACTATCGCAATAGGCTCTTCACACTTTTTATATACACCTTCTCTCTTATCTACCGTTACCCCCGGCCAGTTGCCAACGTGTGCCGTTGAACCGGTTAAACTGTTAAATAACGTCGTCTTTCCGCAATTAGGATTTCCTGCCAGTGCAAATCTTAACATTATTTAACCTCCAAAGTTATACAGCTTGCCTCAACATTTCTTAAAGACAATTCATAACTTCTTACCGATACTTCAATAGGATCGCCAAGCGGTGCTTTCTTCCTTAAATATATTTCCGCACCGTTTGTTATACCCATATCGTATAATCTTCTTTTTATCTTTCTTTCACCTTCTACGGCTACCACTATTCCACTTTCACCTATCTTGAATTTATCAAGCGTCTTCTGCATTTTCTTATTCCTTTATAAATGTGAAACTTATTTCAACTTTTCCTAAATATATCATACTACTTTATATTCTCTCTGTCAATGAAAATATGAAACTTTTTTCATCTTTTTTTATTTTTTTATTGATTTCTTTTTATAAATATTGTACAATGTAGGCATGAAAAACAACATTCGTCAACCTCAGCAAGAGAGGTCTATTGAAAAGAAAAACAGAATAATTCAAGCGGGATACGAGCTTTTTTCGGAACTTGGATATTACGGCACGAACACGGCGGAAATTGCAAAACGTGCAGGAGTTTCCACAGGTATCGTTTACGGATATTTCCTTGATAAAAGAGATATTTTAATTTGCGTTTTAGATATTTATATAAACAACGTTTTTGAACCCATTATCTCTCTTTTTGACAAAATCACTCCCCCATTTTCACTAAAAGAGATTATTCCGAAAATTCTTGACGAAGTTATTAAAATGCACAAGAAAAATAGAAAAATTCACGAGGCGTTGCACTCTTTATCAAGTAGCGACGAGGCGGTTTTATCAAGGTTTATTTCTCTTGAAGACGAGATTACCGAAAAGTTTGCCACTAAACTTGTTTCACTTGGAATCAAATCTGACAATATGATAGAAAAAGTGCATTTTGCAATGGATATTATTCAAAGTTTTGCACACGAATACGTCTTTGATAAACACGAATATATAGATTATATCGCTATGCGTGATATCGTTTGCACAACTTTATTAAAGCTATTTAAGTAATTTAAAATCAAAAAAAGAGAGAACTATTTTAGTTCTCTCTTTTTTGTTTATTTTTATTTTACTTTTTAATTTTTCCGATATAAAGTTTATCTTTATTTTCCGCTTTAACGTCTTTATATCTTACGATACTTAATACCATACAAGCGATAGATGCTGTTAACGCTACAAAGAACACAATTCCGTTTACAAGAGAAACGTTTTTAATTGCTTCTTTATATCCATTCTTGTGATACATATCAATTATAAAGTAGAACACGCCGTATGCAAACGGTAAAAATGCAAGCCTTGCCGACGAACGCATAACTGAACTTCTTTTGAAGAACTTACTTTCATAGAAATAGTTATCGTCAAAGAAGAACTTAAATATGTTCATCAAAACTGCTGCAAATGTTCTAAACAATTCTACTATAAACATAACATTTAAGAAACATTTCATAAAGATATGCGGTGCGTGAATACCAGGGTGATGATAGAATTCAATATAGTCATCATAGAAGATAGTAAACGGCAAACAATCTTTAACGTTATCTATAAAGTATTGAACGTTTAACTCTTCGTTTAACTTCTTTGTGAAGAACAATACGGCAACAACCGTTAAAATAGGAACTACCAAGTTAATGATATTTATTACGATAGGTCTTCCCGTATTCTTCTTTACCAACTTTCTTGATTCAAATACTCCCAAGTATTGATAAATTAAATATAATGCTATAGGAAGCATCATTAAAATACCGCCGAGAATATATCCAAAAGACGTAATACCGAAAATCTTTGAAACAGAAATTGATGCTAAATAAAATAAAGCAAGCATTCCTGCTGTAAAGCATACCGCATAGTCCCCATTTTTCTTTATCGTAGGTTTAAGCATTTTAAGTGACTTAAAAATAATAAACACTACCGTACCTAATATCGTAACTGCCCACATGCCTAAAAACAAATAGTTTTGTTTTAACCCTTCGTCTATAAGCATTTTTACGGTATTTATTAAACCGTTATAAAATCCAACTCTCATAGGCATCAATATAGCTAAAATCAAGCCTTCGACAAGTGAACTAAACGATATTATTGAAAAAGCAGTACCTAAATCACGATACCATCTGCTTTTTTCAAAATACTTTTCTTTAGTCTTTTTCATATTCTCTCCTTCGGATTAAGATTTAATCCTTAACATATCACCTTTATTTAATTTAACGTTTGTATAAAGTCTTATTTGTTGCTGTACTATTTTCGCATCTTCTATTTTTTGACCTTTTTCATCAGTCATATTTTCAACTTTAATCACCGATAAGAAACTTTCACTCGGAGACAAAACTTCCAACTCGTCCCCAACCTTAAACCTATTTCTCATCTCTATCAAAGCGCACCCATCTTTATAATCTATTACGTTAGCTATAAATTTATGAGTCCCCTTACTTTGACTGTCATCAAAGTTTTCCGTCCTGTCGTTTTCACCAAGCAAATATGCCGTCGTAAACTCTCTATGAGCGGTTTTTTCTAACTCTGTCTTGTATAATCCATTTTCCTTATACTTCTCTCCGTTAGCATAATAATCGTCAATGGCTCTTCTATATGCGTTGATTACGGTTGCAAGATAGTATTCGGATTTCATTCTACCTTCTATCTTAAACGAACACACACCGGCTTTATCTAACTCTGAAATATAATCAATTAAACACAAATCCTTGCTGTTTAATATGTAAGTTCCCCTGTCGTCTTCTTCCATTTCCATAAAAGCGCCGTCAGAACCTTTTTCCCTTATCTCGTAATTCCATCTGCAAGCTTGAACACACTCGCCCCTATTAGAAGAACGCCCCGTTCTGTAATCAGACAACAAGCATCTTCCACTATACGAAATGCACATTGCACCGTGAATAAACGTTTCTATTTCTATATCGCTTACCTTTTTTCTTATCTCGGCTATTTCTTTAAGGGATAGTTCCCTTGCAAGAATAACCCTGCTTACACCGTGATTTTTCCAAAATTCAACGGCTTTATAATTTAACGTGTTCGCTTGCGTTGAAAGATTGATTTTTAACTTCGGTGCTACTTCACTTGCCAAAGCAACAAGCCCTACGTCAGATATAATCGCTCCGTCTATATTTGCTTTTTCTAAAAACTGTAAATATTTTGACGCTTCTTCCAAATCGTAATTTCTCGCTAAAATATTTACCGTAACGTAAACTTTTTTATCTAAACTCTTTGCTAGTTTTACGGCTTCTATTATCTCGTCGTTAGAAAAATTGCCTGCTTGTGCCCTTAAACTTAATGATTTACCGCCTATATACACTGCATCTGCTCCGTAGTAAAAGGCAGTTTTTAATTTGTTCATATCTCCGGCAGGAGCAAGTAATTCTATTTTGTTCATCTTATCTTTCTCGTTATTGATATTCCGTCTTCTATTTCTATCAGTTGAGTTTGTAAATCTTTATTGCTATTTATAGCATCTAAATAACTTAAAATGCTGTTTTTTATCGTATTGTGTTTTTTAGGTGATTTCCCTTTTATGTAACCGTGAAACAACACGTCGTCCGCAAAAAGTATTCCACCCCTATTTAATATTGCTAAAAGATTGTCTAAATATTCGTAATAATGCCCTTTTGGTCCGTCAAGCAATATCAAATCGTATTTCGCAGAAAGAATAGGTATTATTTCGCCAGCATCTCCTATAATCGTTTTCGCTCTATCGCCAACTTTGAATAAGTCAAAATGCTCTCTCGCTTTTTTTACCTTTTCTTCTTCTATCTCTATCGTAGTTATCTTCGCATCGGGATTTTCTAAAAGAATTGCCGTTGCAGTAAGCCCTACGCTCGTACCTATTTCTAAAACAAGATTAGGTTTATTCTCTCTTACGATATTAAGCAATATTTCAAGTGTTTTATCTCTTAAAATAGGTTCGCCTAACTCTTGATACTTCTTTCTTAAATTAAATAGTTCTTCGTCCAAAAAAATCACCAAATCCCTAACTATTATAATATACCACTTTATATCTTTTTCGTCAAGAATTATTTTGTTTTTAGCTTAAACTAACATAACTATAGGCAAAATCATAGGATTTTTCTTGGTTTGCTTAAACAAGAAGTTCTTTAAGTTCCTTCTTACTATGTCTTGCAATTCGCTTTCGTCTCTCACCTTTTTTAAGTCCATTTGCTTTAATGAGTTTGCAAGATTATCCTTTGCACCGTTTGATAGCGCTTCGGTGAGTACGACACCTTTACTTATGAGTTCTATTGAAGAAAGTTTTGCCGAAAACTCGTCTATAGCAACGACGGCAACGACTAATCCGTCTTCCGATAAATGTATTCTGTCCCTTAAAACGAAACTGTCCGCACCGTCTATTCCAACTCCGTCAACAAATTTTGAGCCTGACGTAAACTTGTCGGCTTTTTTTATATTCTTTCCGTCAATAGCAACGGTATCGCCTATTTCGGCTATCAAAATGTTGCGTTTTGGCGTGCCTACGCTCTCCGCTAAATCAGAGTGCTTTTTTAAGTGCCTGTACTCACCGTGAACGGGAATAAAGAACTTTGGCTTAATAAGTGAGTGTAAAGTCTTTAATTCTACTCTGCAAGCGTGCCCTGATGCGTGTATCGGTTCTAAACTTTCGTAAATAACTTCCGCACCTAATCTATAAAGGTTATTTATTACTCCGTAAATCATTTTTTCGTTGCCCGGAATTACCGACGCCGAAATAACTACCGTATCATTACCGCCTATCGTAACTTTGTTAAACTCTCCGCTTGCCATACGAGTTAACGCACTCATAGGTTCGCCTTGCGTTCCCGTGGAAACGATAACGATTTCACTATCTTTGAGATTTTTTATATGCTCTATATCAACTATTAGTTTATCGGGAATATTAAGTTCGCCTATTTTTGATGCAGATTCGGCAATATTTATCATACTTCTGCCCGAAAAAGCAACTTTTCTCTTATATTTTACCGCTAAATCTAATATTTGTTGAAGTCTATACACGTTAGATGCAAACGTTGCGATAATAAGTCTTCTACTGACGTTATCGGCAAAAACGTGGTCAAGCGTTTCTTTTACAGCCGATTCACTCATAGAAGAACCTTCTATTTCAATGTTGGTTGAATCTGCCATTAAAAGCAAAACTCCCCTTTTTCCTATTTCCGCAATTCTATTTAAGTTCGTTGTTTCGCCGTTTACAGGAGTATAATCAATCTTAAAATCGCCCGAGTGAAATACCACGCCGATAGGCGTTGTGATTGACAATGCAACAGCACCTGCTATTGAGTGGTTTACGTGCACGAACTCTATTGAAAAACAGCCGAGTTTTATCGTTGAACCCGCTTTTACCGAGTTGAGATTTGCGTCGTTTATCTTTTGCTCTTTTAATTTATTTTCAATTAAAGTAAGAGAAAGTTTAGTACCGAAAATAGGCGGATTGATACCTTTTAATATATACGGAAGTGCTCCGATATGGTCTTCGTGTCCGTGAGTGATTATTATTCCACGAATTTTATTCTTGTTTTGCTCTAAATACGTCGTATCCGGAATAACTAAATCTACCCCAGGCATATTTTCGTTCGGAAAAGTTAAACCTGCGTCAATGACAATTATATCTTTGCCAAATTCTAACGCAGTCATATTCTTTCCTATTTCGCCAACGCCACCTAAAAATCTGATTTTTAACGTTCTATCGCTGTTTTTTTGTTGCTTTTGCGATTGAATAGCTTGTTTTGGTTGTTTTTTCTGCGGTTTTAACGTAGGTTTTTCAGCCGTTTTTACTTTTTTTACGCTTTTATTAAAATGTGGTTTTTTTGAAACGTTTTGCTTGCTGTTTTTAATCGTCTTTTTTTGTTCTTTCAATGTATCACCTATATATAATCTATTTTAAGATTAAGTTTATTATTTTTCTATTTTATTTTACCAAAAAAGTATATAAAAGTAAACATATTTATTGAAATAAAAGGAGAAAATGGGTTATAAATGCTTGAAAAAAAAGTCGGTTAATAGTATAATTTATTTTAGTGGGTTTTTCCCACACCGATAATATCTAAAAAGGAGATTTTAACTATGCGAGTTTATAACTTTGCAGCCGGTCCTTCCACCTTGCCACTTCCCGTTTTAGAAGAAGCAAAGAAAGACCTACTTGATTACCAAAATACTGGTATGAGCATTATGGAGATGAGCCACCGTGGTAAAGCCTTTATGGCCGTTAACGACGAGGCTAATGCTCTCCTACGTGAATTGATGAATATTCCTGATGACTATTCAGTTTTATTCGTTCAAGGTGGCGCAAGCCAACAATTTGCTGCCGTTCCACTTAACTTATTGCAAAAGGGAAAAGCAGATTACATTTTAACGGGCAATTTTGCCAACAAGGCCTATGAAGAAGGCTTAAAGTACGGCGATATGGCTGTTTGTGCTTCTAGTAAGGAAGATAACTACACCTATATCCCTGATATGAAGAATATTAAGGTCAGAAGCGACATTGACTACGTTCACTTCACCTACAATAATACGATTTACGGTTCAAGATTTACCGAACTTCCCAACACGAAGGAAACTCTCGTAACCGATATGAGTTCTTGCATTTTATCTGAAGTGGTTGACGTTAAAAAATTCGGTTTGATTTATGCAGGCGCACAAAAAAATATCGCCCCTGCAGGTCTTACTATCGTTATCGTAAAAAAAGATTTAATCGGTAAGCAAATGGCTATTTGCCCTACTATGCTTAACTATGCTATTCAAGACAAGAACGATTCTCTTTATAACACACCACCTTGCTGGCCTATGTATATTGCCATGCTCGTATTCAGATACCTTAAAAAGATGGGCGGTGTTCCCGCAATGCAAAAAATCAACGAAGAAAAGGCAAAAATGCTTTATGATTTCATTGACAACTCTAAATTGTATAAAAATAACGTAAACAAAAAAGACCGTTCTTTAATGAACGTTCCTTTCGTTTGCCCTACCGAAGAATTAAACGCAAAATTCGTTGCAGAAGCAACTGCTAACGGTTTGGTATCGCTTAAAGGTCATAGACTCGTTGGCGGTATGAGAGCATCAATATACAACGCTATGCCTGTTGAAGGCGTTAAAGCGCTTATTGATTTTATGAAAAAATTTGAAATGGAGAATAAATAGTATGAAAAATATTTTAACTTTAAACTCCATAAGCCCAGTTATTAACGATATATTTGATTCAACTTACAACGTAAGTTCAGACGTACAATCCCCTGTAGGCATAATGCTCAGAAGTTTCAAAATGCAAGGCTACGCTCTTGATAAAGAAACAGTTGCTATTGCAAGAGCAGGTGCAGGCGTAAACAATATTCCTATTGAAGACTATGCTAAAGAAGGCGTCGTTGTATTTAATACCCCTGGCGCTAACGCAAACGCTGTTAAGGAATTAGTTATCGCTTCCCTTTTGTTAGGTTCAAGAAAAATTGCCGAATCTATGAAATGGGTTGAAACGTTAAAAGGTCAAGGCGAAGAAGTTGCCAAACTCGTTGAAAAAGGCAAAAGTCAATTCGTAGGTGGCGAAATTCAAGGCAAGAAACTCGGAATTATAGGTCTTGGTGCAATAGGCGCACAAGTTGCTAACGCCGCTTTGGGACTTGGTATGGAAGTTTACGGATATGACCCTTTCCTTTCGGTTAATGCGGCACTTAAATTATCTCGCCACGTTAACGTCGTTAAAGAATTAGACGATATTATTAAAAATTGCGATTATATAACAATTCATATCCCCTATATTGCAAATCAAAATAAAGGATTTATCAATGCAGGACTAATAAGAAAAATGAAAGACGGAGTTGTTATTATCAACTGCGCAAGGGGCGAATTAGTTGACAACGCAGATATGTTAAAGGCTACCGAAAGCGGTAAGGTCGGCAGATACGTTGTTGACTTCCCTGCTGACGAACTTATCGGTGCTAAAAACGTTGTTTGTTTCCCACACCTTGGCGCATCTACTCCGGAAGCAGAAGACAACTGCGCTGTTATGGCGGCTAAACAACTTATTGATTACATTGAAAACGGAAATATCGTAAATTCAGTAAACTACCCAACTTGCACAATGCCGAAAACAACGGCAAACAGAATTGTTATTCTTCATAAAAACGTTGCTAACATTCTGGCACAAATCACTTCTCCAGTTGGAAACGAACAAATAAATATAGCAAACCTTTCTAATCAATCTAAAGGCGATTATGCCGTTACTATGATAGATACTGACGGAAACCTTCCTGAAACCGCTATTTCGCATATATCTAATTTAGAAAATATTATTAGAGTTAGAGTTATAAAGTAATTAAACTCGCCTTAAAATCAAAATAAACGGCTTAAATCGTATGATTTAAGCCGTTTGTATTATCTAACGAATAATTAACTAAAAAATTTAAGTTGCAATAAGGCACAAAAGAAAGATATCGTTTTGATATCTTTCTTTATTTACATAACAACAAAAAAAACACGACCTAAGTTTAGGTCGTGTTTAATTTATTTTGTGTAAATTACTTTACTAAATAGAAGTTAGAGAAGTAGAATGTTTCACCACGGCCAGCAATATTTGTATCGCCGATAATACCTGTTGACAATGCTTCTCCACTACCGTTAATTATTTGCGCTCTGGTAAGTGTTTTTTCTCCCCAAGCACCACCTGTTTTACCTGTTGCAATTACAGTTGGCTTTGATTCTGTTGCCTTACCTGTTAAGCCCCAGTTCTCAGGTGTTGCTTTATAATAGAACTTAACTGCTGTTGCCGTTGGGTTAGCGTTAAATGCTGCAACTAATTCATCCATACTGATTTGCATTGCACCATTTGTATCTACAGAACCTCTACCTGACGTACCCGTTGCAACTGTAACTGCTGTTACTGTTCCATAAGTAGCATCTGTTGTAGTTGTACCTGTAGCAATAGCACTGAAACTATCCCATTCACTAAAGTTTCTATAATCAATACCGTTTACCCAAGCAGAAGTTGGATTATATACCATTACCCACTTTGTTTCGTATGCTGCTTTTAATGCTGAGATATCAATATAGTCGCCGGAAGTAACGGCTTCATCATAAGCGGTTTTTGCTTCATCGCCTAATGCTACATATTGATTATAAACATTGTAAACATTTTCACCGTCTAACATTACTAAGTTTTCAGCAGTATGAAGTGCTTTTGCCAAATCATTAACTGCTCTGGCATCTGCATTTTCACCAGGAACAGCAGGAATAATAAGATAGAAGTTAGAGAAGTAGAATGTTTCACCACGGCCAGCAATATTTGTATCGCCGATAATACCTGTTGACAATGCTTCTCCACTACCGTTAATTATTTGCGCTCTGGTAAGTGTTTTTTCTCCCCAAGCACCACCTGTTTTACCTGTTGCAATTACAGTTGGCTTTGATTCTGTTGCCTTACCTGTTAAGCCCCAGTTCTCAGGTGTTGCTTTATAATAGAACTTAACTGCTGTTGCCGTTGGGTTAGCGTTAAATGCTGCAACTAATTCATCCATACTGATTTGCATTGCACCATTTGTATCTACAGAACCTCTACCTGACGTACCCGTTGCAACTGTAACTGCTGTTACTGTTCCATAAGTAGCATCTGTTGTAGTTGTACCTGTAGCAATAGCACTGAAACTATCCCATTCACTAAAGTTTCTATAATCAATACCGTTTACCCAAGCAGAAGTTGGATTATATACCATTACCCAATTTTTCTCATAAGCTGTCTTTAATGCTACGATATCTACAAATTCACCAGCAGTAACTTTTTGATTATAATAATCCTTTGCTGTAGCGTCTAATGCAACATATGCATTATAAGCTTTATAGAGATTTTCACCATCTAACATTTCTAAGTTTTCAGCAGTAGGAAGTGCATTTGCTAATTCATTAACACCGTTAACGGCATCACCTACCAAAGCTTCTGCTGTTAATGCGTATGGTTGACTAATCATTACATATGCCGAACTACCAGCGAACCAGTCTTTTCTTAACGAGCAGTTAGAAGCTAATACTTCTTCTCTTGTTAAGAATACTTTAGT
>JAKSOS010000028.1 GCA_024405475.1 Clostridia bacterium | reverse complement strand
GTGCGTTTGCCCTTTTCTCGCCGGCGTGTTCTTTTGCTAAACTTGCTATATATTCATCTATTTTCAGGGTGGTTTTATTCTTTATTTCGCCACCGCCGATTGCTATAATTCTTTTATCCATCTTTATCCTTTTCTTATAAAAAAGGTCAGACCTTTTGTCTAACCTTTTACTTAACCTTCAATAACTTTTTTAGGGTTAATTTCAAATAACTCTTGCGCTCTCTTTTCGCCGTATTTCTTTTTGATAAACTTTCTCGCTTTCTCTAAACAAATCTCTTTTCCATAGTGATTATCGCTTGTCACCACGTCAATAAAATTGTTCTTTAAGCAAATTTTAACAAACTTTTTAATTCTTCCCGAAGACGCAATTATTGATTCGGCATTTACCGAAATCAATCCGCCCATATCTTTTATCTCTTCAACGTCTTCTAATCTTAAATACCTATATCTTTCAGCGTGAGCAATAATCGGAATATATCCCTTTTGAATAAACTCAAACGCAACTTCCGATATATCACAATAACTTGTGTAATGAAATTCAAGCAGAATGTATTTACCATTATTTATGGTCATTATGTTTTTTCCGACACAATCGTAAGCCTTGTGAAAATAAAAAACTTCTTGACCTAAATATAGGTTAACTTTTATTTTGTTTTTTTCTTTTTCTTTTACCAACCTGTCAAAAGCAGATTTTAACTCGTCTAAAGAAGTATTGTATTCTCTTCTTAAATGAGGAGTTAAAACGATATCGGTAACACCTTCAGCCTCTTCAACTTTTAACATCTCCATTGACTTGTCCATATCAGGACTACCGTCATCAACTTGCGGTAAAATGTGTGTATGAATATCTATCATATATTACCTACAAAATTGTTTATTTCTTTTTTGCTTTTGGCTTAACTTCTTTTTTCTTTGTGCTTTGTTTATCTTCTTTATTCACTTGAATATCTTGATTTAAGATAGCGTCGTCAGATTCTTTCAAATCGTCCTTTTCGTAATGAGAATAATAATCTTTATAATAACGATAATAGTAACGACTGTATCTATAAGAGTAATTTCCGTGACGGTCGTACATAGTAAACGCTGTACCTAAAAGTTTAACGTCGTTTTTCTTTAATTCTTCAATAGCATCTGCAACTTGATACTTAGAAGTTGAACCGTAAGCAACGAGAAATAAAACGCCGTCGCTTACCTTTGAAATATGAATATAATCTGAAACTTGCAAAACAGGTGCACAGTCTAAAATGATATAATCGTAATTAGCACGCAAATATTCCATATAATCTTTGAACTTATCCGAAATAAATACTAACGTAGGGTTGTCTATAGAAGAACCTCTTGTAACGATATCTACGTTAGGATATTTGGTGTGCTTTGCAACCTTTTCTTTTTCAACGTCACCTAAAAGATAATCTACAAGACCGTTTTCGCTTGAAATATTAAATAATCTATGCGCTCTCGGACGACGGAAGTCTAACTCCATAAGCACAACTTTCTTTCCAACGAAACCAAAACTTACTGCCAAGTTTGAAGCAACCGTAGTTTTACATTCGTGTGAAACGGCAGACTCAATTTGAATAACCTTTGTCTTTCCATCGGCATTCATAAATATCAAGTTGTCTTTTAATCTGTTATATCCTTCTACCCTGTCGCTTAAAGCGTTTTCGGAAACGATAATTCTACCTGCATTTAAGTTTACTTTCTTTTTCTTTTTAAATAGCATTTTATTTTCCCTTATTTCTCCATTATATCTTTATCTTATATTATACATTAAAAAATATATAAAATCAATAATTTTATATTTTTTATTTAAAAATTAAAAACGAAGTGAATTTTACACTTCGTTTCTTTTAATTAGTGAAAATCTTCTTCGTCGTCTAACGCTTTACAAAACTCGTTAAATACTTCGTCCAAAAGCTTTTCGTCTTCTATAGGAAGTAAATCCGCAGTTTCTTCGTCATCTCCGGCAAGTTCAAATATAATTAAGTCATCTTCTTCAATGCCGTCAATCTTTTCGGCAGGTTCAAATGCAGAATAGTTTTTGCCTTTATATTCTATCGTACCTACAAAGAAAAATTTTAATTTCTTTCCGTCGTCAGTTGTAAGTTCAACGATATCGTCTTCACAACCACAGTCACAATGTTCATCGTGTTCGCAACCGCAATCACAATGTTCGTGTTCGTCGTGTTCACAACCGCAATCACAATGTTTCTTCTTTTCTTCTTTCATTTATATATCTCCTTTATTTACCTTTATTTTTTTCATTTAAAAATCCTTGCAAAATAGAAGTAGCCGCCAAAGAATCTACACAAGACTTTCTCTCTTCCCTTGATTTACCTTGACTGATTAAAACTTCTTCCGCTTCACAAGTGGTGCATCTTTCATCTACAGGATAAATAGGTAAATTAACTTTTTCGCTTAATTTATCTATAAAATATTTTGCCCTTTCCGTTTGAATAGATACGCTTCCGTCAAAATTAACGGGAAGCCCACAAACAATAGCGCTGATTCCCTTTTCTTTTACTAAAAAGTCAATCCTGTCTAAATCTGTTTTTAAGTTTTTTCTAAAAATCGTTTCTACCGGCAACGAGTAAGAATTAAACGGATCCGAAACGGCAACCCCTATTCTTTTATTACCGATATCAAGACATAAAAATCTTTCCACCTTTTTATTTTAACATATTTTATTTATTTTATCAATTATTTTTAAAAGAAACGGCACGAATATTTCGTGCCGTCTTTTTTTAGTTTTTACTACTCTTTTTACTTTGAGTAAGATTTCCTACTTTCTTTTTAACTTGTTGTTCGGTATCTTTTATAACTTGTCTTGCCTTAACGGAATTTGTCGCAACGAGCGCACCGCCAAGCATACCTAAAAGAATACCGCAAATAAACTTTTCTTCCATAATTCCCCCTTATTCGCTAATATGTGTAATAAATCGGAAATTATGCTGAAAACTATTTTGCATTACTATTTCTTTAATTTGTTAAAAAAGAGTTTTTCCCCTTAATATATTATTTCTTTTTTGACCTATAATCTTCTATTGCTTTTTTAATTGCTTCTTCTGCTAAAACGGAACAGTGAATTTTTTGTGGTGGAAGTCCGCCTAAAACTTCAATAACCTTTTTATTAGTGACTTTTAATGCTTCGTCAACTGTCATACCTTTTACCATTTCGGTTGCGGTTGAACTCGTTGCGATTGCCGCTGCACAGCCAAACGTCTTAAACTTTGCGTCAACAATTATATCGTTTTCTATTCTTAAAGTTATTTTCATTATATCGCCACAAACTTCGTTGCCAACCATTCCTTCGCCATCGGGGTTTTCAATTTCTCCGACGTTTTTTGGGTTTTGGAACGTTTCCATTACTTTCTCATTATACATTTTTAATTACCTCTTCTTTCTTAAATAGTGGAGACATTTCTCTCAATCTTTCCACCGCAGATTTTATAACGTCTACTGCATAATCAACTTCTTCTATCGTGTTATGCTTTCCAAACGAAAATCTTATAGATCCGTGTGCCAAACCTTCGGGAAGCCCTAATGCAAGCAAAACGTGGCTCGGCTCTAACGAGCCTGACGAACACGCAGAACCCGAAGATACTGCAATTCCTGCCAAATCCAAACTGAATAAAATTGATTCGCCTTCTATATACTTAAATGAAAAATCAGCGTTTGCAGGAAGTCTGTTTTCTCTCGGTCCGTTTAGTTTTACAAACGGAACTTCATTTAACACTCTGTCAATAAATCTATCTCTTAAACTGCTTACGTACTTAAAGTTCTTTTCTAAATCTCTGTTTGCAATTTCAAAAGCCTTTGCAAATCCTACGATACCGGGGACGTTTGTCGTGCCACCACGTTTCATTCTCTCTTGATGACCGCCCGTCAATATGCTTTCAATTAAAAGTCCGTTTCTGATATATAGTGCGCCAACTCCCTTTGGTCCGTAAATCTTATGAGAACTCATACTCATTAAATCAACGCCTAAATCTTTAACGTCTATCTTTAACACGCCTGCAGCTTGTACTGCGTCCGTAAAACATACTGCATTATGTTCGTGTGCTATCTTTGCTATTTCCTTTATAGGCTCTATCGTGCCGACTTCGTTATTTGCCATCATACAGCCGATAAAAGTCGTATCTTCTCTTATGATGCTTTGTAAATGTTCTAAATCAACCCTGCCTTCACTATCAACTTTCATAAAGGAAACTTCAAAGCCTTCTTTTTCAAGTGCCTTTGCAGTCGTTATCATTGCAGCGTGTTCAATAGGACTTATTATTAAATGCTTGCCTTTTGATTTTAATGCTCTCGCACAGCCCCTTAACGCCCAGTTGTCCCCTTCAGTTCCACCTGACGTGAAATATAACTCACTCGGCTTGCAATTTATATAACTGGCAATTTTATCTCTCGCTTCGTCAACCGCTTTTACCGCTTCTCTACCAAAAACGTGTTGACTGTTCGGATTGCCGAATATCTCCGTAAAATACGGCTTCATTTCGTTAAACGCTTCTTCACAAACCGGTGTTGTTGCTGCGTGGTCAAAATATATAGGTTTTTTCATAATTACACCCTTCCATTTATAACTTGCTCTAAATTCATTTCGTCAAGCAAATTGTTTATTCCGTTAAACAGTTTCTTCCATACCCTTTGCGACGGACAACATTTACATTTACCGTCTTTACTTACGCACTCTATAATTTCCATATCGTCTTCAAAAGTTCTCACTATTTCGCCTATCGTTATATTCTTCGGCTCTTTCGCTAAATAATATCCGCCGTTTACTCCACGATTTGCACTTACTATTCCCCTTCCGGATAACATTCTCATTATCCTTTCAAGATATTTATTTGATACGGCTATCTGGCTTTCCAAACTCGTTGCCGATACGGGCGCATCGCTTTTCCCAAGTACTATGCACGCCATTAAACCGTAGTGCGTTTTTGAAGAAAGTTTCATTATTTTTTCCCTTTTAATATAATTGCTACCTTTTTGGTTGCAATTATATTATATTGCTTTTTAATATTCGTGTCAATTAAAATAAACGGCGTTTTTATAAAAAATAAAAACGCCACCCTACTAATTAGAAGAATTATTATCTTCCGAAAACTTGAAATAATTTAGTGCGCTCATCTCTTTTTTATCGCCTATCATATTGCTTAATCTTGAATTATCGCACTCTAATGAAAAGATTTTATTTTTTAGATACTCGTTTTCTTTTTTTATGTTAAAAACAATTCTATCAACAAGACTATTTATTTCTTCACTTACCTTCTTTATCGCAAATTCGTTTTTTTCTTGATTTCTCATTTGTGGATGAATAAAAACCTTTCCGTACTCTTTTTCTATCTCGCTTACTACTTCGTTATATAAAGAAATATTGTTCTTAATTATGTTTCTATATTTATTTTGATATCTTAACGCTAATTTCGTATTGCCGTTTGTCAATTCGTTAATTGCACTTCTTACCGACAATCCGTCTTTAACTTTTAACAGTATGTTCTTTAAGATTTTCTTTTCTTCGCTTATAGTAAAAGACTTTACGGTTTTTGCTTTTAACGGAATACCGTTAAAATATTTTTTTGTAAACTCTTTATCGCTATTAGAAATTTTTACAAGCGCATAATATAGATTTCTGACACTTCCCTCCGCTTTTCCGCTCTTTAATGAATACTCCTTAAAAATATTTACTCTTGAACCTTTTTTATCTTTAATATACTTTGCAAGTTCTATAATATCTTTATCCTTAAATCCGTAAATTTTATCCATAACACATCTCCTTTTAATTTGATAATTATGTTATTGACATATTTTTGTTAAACTATTCATATTATTCTATATGTATTTTTATTTTACTTCTTCTTTTCCGGCTGTTTTAAAAATTAACGGCATAGTTTTTGGAGAAATAACTAATCAGATTAAGTTTATAAATATTGACGGAGATTTGCCACTTATAGAAGTTTGTCCGCTTATCCCGACTGAAAATTACAGGGCGTTTTTTCTAAATGATAATTTCTTATCAACTCCACCCGAGTATCTTTCAATTACCGATTTACAAGGCGGATATTTAATCAAGGTTTACAGTCAATTTTTAAGCCCAACGCTAAAAGTTTTACAACAAAAAAAGTTCTTTAATATCACTTGTACGATTTACAACGAAAACGGTTATAAACTTTCTATTGAATCGCAAAACGATTTTTTCATTGACAATATTTACTTTGAATTTAATTCAAGTAAAATTGACTACGTAAATATAAACGGCTGTAATTTTATTTGCATTTATTTTTCAGGTGAAAAAAATTATTTGTTTTTATACTCGGTTGATAATAAAATAGAGTGTAAGTTTAATAAAGAAGTTTTTTCTTACGAAATAAATCAAAACTTTTCTACGTTTGAAAAGTTTTCGGACATCGCAAAACACAGTGTTAAAACTTTTTATACTTTTAATAATAACGAGTTTATTCAACAAAAAAGAGAAATATTTTATTCTGATTCTTACACCAAGGAAACGCTAAATGAAAAAATAATTCCGTATGCTTTTTTAGAAGAATTTTTTATCGGTGGTGATTATGAATTTTTCTTGTCCGATAAAATAAAGGAAAATAAAGATTCGCTTTTTTCTTTCTTTGGAAACTTTATAGGTGTTTGTCCGCCACCGCTTTTTAGAAATTACGACGAAATAGGCTTAATCTATAAAGAAAGTTATAATAAGTATAAAGTTAATTACTTTACTTTTACACTTGAAAACGGAAAAATATCTAATCTTGTTAAATCCTAAAAAAAATCCGTTAGCGAATTGCTAACGGATTTTAATTATCTTTTTATTTTATTTTACTTTAACGGTAACAATTTTTGTGTTGTTTGAAATATTAACCTTATATTCGTTATAGCAAGCTAATTGATTTCCTTCTGCTGTAAATACGTTTGCTTCCCCATATTCTTCAGTTTTCTTATACTCGCTATACTCATCGGTCAACATAATATTGAATTTTAAGCCGTAGTTTTCATCTGCTTTATTTGCATCGTAATCACCGGTATAGTAAACAGTATATTCTCTGTAATTCGTTACTGCATTAAATACTGCACTTAAAGCGTCTAACGCTCTTAAATTAGCGCTGTTTTCTAAATCAATAACTGCAAAGTTGCAGAAATATCCGTTATAGCTTGACAAATCAGAAGTAGGAATAAACATTGTAGCTCTGCCTGTATCATAACTGCTGTTTGCCTTAAACGTTGTACTTGAATCGGCTACTTGCCACGTTCTCCATAAACCTACACTTCCCTTTTTAGCAACTAAGTCGCTACCAACTACACCGTTCTTTTCAAACTCACCCTTAATTTCCGGCTTTATCTCTTGTATTACGTTTGAATCGCTATCAAGTTTTAAATCACCTACCATAAGTTGACTTGAATAGGAAGCAAGTTTATAAATAAGTGCTTCGTTATAATATCCGGCTTCTGCATATTCAATAATTTTTTCACAAGTTTTAGGTGCTAAATGACAATAAAGTTGAACTTCCATTGTGTATTCGGCATTGTTTGCCAAAACCTTTACTTCAAGCTTTTTGATTTTTTCACAACCTGCAAAAGAAATCGTTGCAAAACACATAAGTAATGCTATTACTAAACAAGATACTTTTTTAATTAAACGTTTCATATTTATCTCCGTAATTATTTTTATATCTATATAATTGTACAAAAGTTTTTACTACTTGTCAATAAATCTTTTAACTTTTATTGCTAAATTAGTCTTATTTTAGAAAAAACAAAAAAACGGACGAAATAAATCGTCCGTTTTTAAGATTTTGCTAAAATTATTCAGCAACAACTTCAGCGCCGATTTCTTTGAAACGAGCGATGATCTTGTCTGCTTCTTCCTTAGTAGCGTTTTCTTTGATTACACCATTAGATTCAACTAATGCTTTAGCTTCGCCAAGACCTAATGTTGTGAATTCTCTAACAGCTTTAATAGCACCGATCTTATCTGCACCAACAGACTTGATTGATACCTTAAATTCTGTCTTTTCTTCTGCTGCAGGAGCAGCAGCACCACCAGCTACAGCTGCAACTGCTACAGGAGCAGCAGCGCTTACGCCGAATTCTTCTTCAATAGCCTTAACTAAATCGTTAAGTTCAACAACGGTTAATTCCTTGATTTCTTCAATCATCTTTTTAATATCTGCCATTTTTATTTCCTCCGAAAATTTTTTCTAAATTTATTTTTTATTTAGCACTATTAAGCTTGTGCTTCAGCTTTTTTGTCTGCAACTGCTTTAATAGCAACTGCCAAACTTCTTGTGAAGTTAGAAAGCGTACCGGCGAGCATTGAGTACAATTCGTTCTTTGACGGAATTGATGCGAGTGCCTTTACTGCATTTGCATCCATTTTTGCTCCGGCATAATAACCACTCTTTACCGTTACTTTGTCTTCATACTTCTTAACTGCATCTACTGCGACTTTGCAAGCACCTGTTTCATCTTGACCGAATGCTACGGATGTTGGTCCGTTTAATTCTGCATCAAAATCGGTGATTCCCAAATCGTGAAGTGCATATTTAATCAAAGTGTTTTTGTAAACTTTATATTCTACGTTATTCTTTCTGAATTCTCTACGAAGTTCAGTGTCTTCTGCAACCGTTAAGCCAGATGACTTTACGAATACTACAGATTTAGCGTTTTGAAACTTTTCTTTGATTACTTTTGATAATTCTTTTCTTGCTTCTTGACTTGCTGACATGAGTTTACCTCCTATTTAGAATTAAAAACACCCTCAACTCCGTGCAGAATTGAGGGTGTTATTCACCTTAAACAATATCTGCCTCGGCTGGTTTGCTACTTAGCAATTAACACCTGCTGTCTTGGGCTATTCATTTATCTTGTTTATTTTAACACCTAAAAACCGTTAAAGTCAACTCTTTTTAAGTGCTTTTAGCAAAAACTAATTTTTTGCTGCGATCTTTACGCCAGGACCCATTGTACTTGCAACGGATACGCTCTTAATGTAAAGACCTTTTGCTGATGCCGGTTTTGCCTTGATAATTGCATCCATAAGTGCATCGTAGTTTTCTTTAACTTTGTCTTTACCAAAGCTCTTTTTACCGATTATACAGTGAATAATAGCATTTTTGTCAAGTCTGTATTCCACTTTACCTGCTTTAGCATCTTTAATTGCCTTTGCAATATCCATAGTAACCGTACCTGACTTTGGGTTTGGCATCAAGCCCTTTGGACCTAAAACCTTACCGATACGACCAACTAATCCCATCATATCAGGGGTTGTGATGATAACGTCATAATCAAACCAGTTTTCCGTTTGAATCTTTTGAACCATATCTTCTGCACCAACAAAATCTGCGCCTGCTTCTTTAGCTTCGTCTGCCTTAGCGCCCTTTGCAAGTGCTAATACTCTAACGTTTTTACCTGTTCCGTTTGGAAGAACGATAACGCCTCTAACTTGTTGATCTGCTTGTTTAGGATCAACACCTAAACGAACGTGGATTTCAATAGTTTCGTCAAATTTTGCTTTTGCAGAATCTAAAACTAAACCGATTGCTTCATCAGCTTCGTAAAGCTTTGAAAGTTCAATAGTTTTTAAGCTTTCATTATATTTTTTACCGTGTTTCATTTCTATTTACCTCCCGTGGTACTTTCGGGGAACACCCCTCCCACGAATTCCTTAATCTACGACTTCAATACCCATACTTCTTGCAGTACCTGCAATCATGCTTGATGCTGCTTCAATAGTATTAGCGTTTAAGTCTGGCATTTTTAATTTTGCGATTTCTTCTACTTGCGCCTTCGTTATCTTTGCTACCTTGTTCTTGTTAGGAGCTGCACTTGCTTTATCTATTCCGCAAGCTTTCTTAATGAGAACCGGTGCAGGTGGCGTTTTCATAATAAAAGTGAATGAACGGTCTTGATAAATCGTCATAACAACTGGGATAATAAGACCTGCCTGACTTGCTGTTTTTTCGTTAAATTCCTTCGTAAAACCCGGAATATTGATTCCGTGTGGTCCGAGTGTTGAACCTACAGGTGGACCTGGAGTTGCCTTGCCTGCGGGCAATTGTAATTTTACGACTGCTGTAACCTTTTTTGCCATAATAATTTCCTCCATTTGTGGTATTACCGTCACGCCATAGAATAAATTTAGCGCAACTCCCACTTAATATATCAACGGATTATACCGTCAATCTCTAATTATTCGTCTCTGCCGATACGTTTACTTTCTTAACTTGAACGTATTCAACTTCAACGTCCGTATTTCTACCGAACATCTCTACGTTAACCATAACTTTTTGAGATGCTTCGTTCAAACTTACAACCTTTCCCGTGAACGATTCAAGCGGACCAGATACGATTTGTACCGTATCGCCTTCTACGAAATCTACGTTGATTGCAATCTTAACTAATCCCATTCTTGCAACTTCTTCATCCGTTAAAGGAAGCGGTCTGCCTTGTGGACCAACGAATCCCGTTACGCCACGTGTGTTGGTAACTAAGTACCATATATCGTTAGAATAAATCATTTTAAGAAAAACGTAACATGGGAACTTTTTTCTTTCTACGATTTTCTTCTTTCCGTTAGCCTTTTCTTCCAAAGTTTCCTCTGTAGGAATTTGGATTTCAAAAATCTTTTCTTGTAAGTTATTGTTTTCTATTAACTTTTCTAAACTGTCCTTCACCATTGCTTCGTAGCCGGAGTATGTGTGAATAACATACCATCTTGCTTCTTCCACTTTTTAACTCCTAAGCCTTGGGAACGACAAGTCCAAGTAATTTTAACAAACCAAAATCAAATGCCGTAATTACTACAAGAAATGCCAAAACTACGACGAGTACTACGCCCGTTTGTTTTACAACCTTGCCAAAAGACGGCCATGATACTTTCTTTAATTCGGAAACATTCAAAATTTGTCCTTCTTTGAGTTTAGGAAGAACTTCTTCCTCGGATTCTTCTTCATCTGATCCTTCAACGTAAACTTTGATAAAGCCCGGGAATTCAATTCTTGTTCCGGATGCTGAAAGCTGAGCTTCAGTTCCGTTTGCCTTTGCGCTGATTGAAACTGTTGTACTCTGTTTAATCGCCTCTTTCATCTGACATGCAAGAGTTCTGTTGAAAATCATGCGGT
>JAKSOS010000027.1 GCA_024405475.1 Clostridia bacterium | reverse complement strand
AAGAATGAGGTTATTGCCGGACTTATCGAATTTAACAACAAGTTCATTATTATCATATGTAGCTTTGTATACGCCATCTATCTTCTCAATATTAAGTAAATCTTCATTAGCTAGATTAGGAATATCAATAGTAATTGTCTCTTTCTTCTTCACTCTTACCATTTTTCCATTTTGTATGGAAAAGTTCAAAATTTCCAGGTCCTATTGAGAAACATTCTTCAATAATATAGTGATGAGGTCCAAGTAAATTTCTATTTGCAGAATATAACGTAATTTCAGCAGTATTTTCGCCCTTCTTTACGTAATTTGAAATATCTGCTTCGGTTGCGAAATAAGATTTATCAACAGATTTTCCGTTGATTTTAAGCTTACAGAATCCATATCTTCCTTTAAGTTTAAGAATACAAGGCTTACCATCACTAATAAACTTTGACTCTAAAGTCATTGTTCCTGCAAAGAACGGATAACCTTCTTTAACAGTGTCTTTTATAATAGACTTTCTTTCGGCAATATAGAAATCATCGTCAGAAACATAAACTTTAGCCATTTCGTTTTTAACGCCGTTACCTAAAGAATCTTTCGTTTGAGTAAATCCACCCTTACTGTAAACGCCGAAATCACCTTGTAAATATGCAGCTTCAATCGTTGTATCGTAAGCCAACTTGTTTTTAAGTCCTTCGGTAACATTTTTGCCGAATAATGCATAATAAACATCTTCACTTTCATAAAAATGAATTTTTAATACAACTTCGTTATGTCCTGCTTGAACAAATTTTGCAATATCAGCCCTATATATCTTTCTTTCAAAATCAGATTCACCTGTAAACTTAATTTCTTTGCCGTTTACTTTACAAGAAATATTATGCAAATCTTCTGAAAGGAAGGAAATTCTTGTAGGAACATCTTTTACTTCAAATTCGTATTTTAGGTAAACATTTCCGTCATATCTTTTCTTTAATAATTCGTGGAAAACCCCCATATACGTTAACTTTTTACTATATTTAACGCCGTCAAACGAGTATTTAATTTTATCCAAATACAAGTAATTATCAGTTTCGGACTTAATTGTATATGGTGCCTTTAACGTAATTTTTGGTTTATCAGACACAAAATCAATCTTCTTTTTAGAAACAAACAATACCATAGATTCAGACGGCTTAAAATGAATTTTATTAGAAATTTTTTCAGTTTTACCTGTTTCTAAATCCAACTTAACAAAACTGTTAAATTTACCCTTAAACGTAACCGTATAATCTTTCGTATCACTTAAATTAACGGCATAAATAAACTTTTCGCCGTTATACTCTCTCATTGTAGATTGAATATCAGTCGTTTGTTTATCAATACAATATTGTTGATCATTAATGATATCTTTGTAAGTTGTATTTGTCTTAAAGTTATATTTATATGGGTCACCTTCAACGTAAGTTGGAATAGTATCTGTAAACAACATTTTACCGCCGTTTGCATAAAACTTTTCAAACAAATCTTTAGTATTTTTGTCTAAGGTTAAAGTCTTTGGGAAAACAATATAATCGTATGCACATTTGCCTACCTTTATTTTTGAACCTTCAACGCTACCTATATTTGATAAAACAGTTTCATCAATGATATGATAAGGAATATTCATTTGTGATAATTTCGTACATAATGACTTGTATGATTCATCAATCACCTTGTATTCAGCAGGTTTTCCATCTCTGAATGATTCTCTCTTATATGAAAAATAAACACTTCTTATAGGAGATAAAATTGCAACGTTAACCTTTTGTTTGCTATTTGCAAGTAAATATCCAAGTCTTGCAAAGTAATCGTTAAAGCCCTTAAAACCTTCTCTAACCCAAGGATTTACCCATGAATAATGCGCAGGGTAATCTCTCTTTCTTTGTCCGTGTTCTGAATATGGCATTAAGTGTTCACACATTGTATTAACGCCGTTTACGTATTGCCATTCAGCAATTCTCTTTAATTCTTTAGGTGTAACGTCCCAACCGCATAATGCAAACGTTTCAGTTAAAACTTTCTTCTTGCCTGTTTGCTCTGCGACACTGCTTACTTGCTTTGGCAAAACAGGTGTGAGCATTATTCTACACAAGTGGTCAACCCCAGGAATCGTTTCATATTGATAGAAAGGCATAATACCAGCACAACATAACATTTGATCTTCTAAGCCTAATTCTTCAATATAGTGTCCTGTTAAACCGACGCCGTTACTTTCACACCAGTCATATACCTTTTTAGCATAATTATTAAGCATCAATTCTTGCATCAATTTCCAGTATTTATATCTGAACGATCTATATCCTTCTTTTTCAACGAACATTAAACCTAAGCCGTCTAAAATATCTTCATTATATTTATCCTTAAAAGCCTTTGGCAAAACTTTCGTATATGGATGAGCAGATCTATAAAATTGAGGTTCGTCTGTAAAAAATCCTTTTAACAATTTGCCGAAGTTTTCACCGGTTTTCTTTTTATATAATTCGTGTGTTTGCTTAATAAACTTATCAACAACTTTCGGGTTAAGTATATCTGCTGTAGAAATTGAAGTATGTTCAAAAATATTTAAGAACTTACCTTCTCCACCTTTATCAGTTCTGACAAGTTTAGTCTTACCCATTTTATACGATACCAAAGCCTTTTTATCAAAAGCACCTATCGTATAAGTTAAATACTTATCGCAGTTTTCGGGATCTTCAATAAGTTTACCGCCTACGAATCCGCTTGGCCAACCATTTTCATCGTACGCCCAACTTTGCATCCCACATTTTTCACCTTCGTCAAGACAAGCATTAACACAGTCAAACCATTTCTTGCCTAAGTACTCGGTAGTTAATCCACCTCTTGCGTGCATAAAATAGCCACCGAACCCTTGTTCTTTCATCCACCTGATTTGACGTCTTAATTCGTCAATTTCAAGCTTGTCATTCCAACTCCAAAAAGGAATTGACCTAAACTCTTTAATATTTTTTTCATCAAAGATTTTAGAATACTTACCCATAAAAATCCTCCGTATTATTTAAAAAAGTATTTAGCTTTTATTTTCTTTTTCATTTAACCAAAACGGTTTTTTTGCTTTGATATAGAAAACTAATAATCCTACACCAGCAAGTAAAAATACAACAGATTGCCATTGTGAAGGAGACATGCCAAAGAGCGTACCACCCCTTTCGTCAGTTCTGAATATTTCAATAATAAAACGCCAAATCGCATAAGCAATTAAGTAAATGTGCATCGTTATATTTGAACGCTTAAAATACAAAATCGTCAAAATTGCAAAAAGAGCGAATAAAAATAGCGATTCATAAAGTTGAACGGGAGTATAATAACCGACATCTGCCCTACTTACTATCTCAGTGTTTCCGTTAAAAATCGTAAAAGGAACTTTTGTTTTACTAACAAACTTACCGTGACAACAACCGGCAAAAGCACAACCAATTCTTCCAAAGGCGTGTGCAATCGTTATACAGCACGGTGCAACTCTTAAAATAGTGTTAAAATTTTCAACCGGAACGTCTTTATTCTTGCCCTTAAAAATGAGTTTCCCACCAAAAAAATAAAACAAAATAAAGAATAGTGCACCACCTATAAAGCCACCCATTGCCGTAATGCCAGCGTTTTCAAAATCAAAATAATTAAAGCCGGAATCAATCCAGTCGTAAATAGCTTGATAAAATTTTGCACAAACAAAACCTAACGCTATTGCAATAACAGTGCAAAAAAAGGAGAAATCCTGCACATCTTCAGACATACCTGCCTTTTTTGTATATAAAAATAAAACGACTATTGCTGCGAGAATACCTATAGCAATACAAATACTATAATATTAAATCCCTACATCGTGGCCAAACAAATTAAAACTAATAGTGGCTTCTGAATGCATATTTTCCTCCAAAAATAATATTGATAAAGCAAATCGTTTGCTTTTATAAATTTAATAGTGTATAATATTTGCGTTGTGGAGAAGTATCGAAGTGGTCATAACGAGCTGCACTCGAAATGCAGTTGCCATTTACTTGGCACATGGGTTCAAATCCCATCTTCTCCGCCATAGGATTACGCAAACGTTTTGTTTGCGTATTTTTTTACTCAAATGATGGGATTTGAATAAGCGTTAAGAAAAAGTCCAGTGGACTTTTTTAGCGGTTGACCGAAGCATTTTCAAAATATAAATTGTCTTTTTACATCTATTTTGAAAATGCAAGACCCAATCCCATCTTCTCCGCCATAAGATTACGCAAACGTTTTGTTTGCGTATTTTTTTATATTGATTTTTTAAATTCGTTTGCCGAATTGATAAGTGTTTTAGCGTGCGCTATAGCAGATTCGCTATTCTTTTCGCCACCAACTAAACGGATAATCTCTTCAATCTTTTCGTTTTCGTTTAATTTTTTTACTGACGTTATCGTTTTATCATCAAACTCGGTTTTTGTAATTAATAAATTATTATCGGCAAATGCAGAAATTTGTGGCAAGTGCGAAATTGCAATAATTTGTACACCTTTTGATATTTTAATAAGTTTTTCGGCAACAACTCTTGCAATAACACCGCTAATGCCTGCGTCAATTTCATCAAAGATGTAGGTCGGAATATTGTTATACTTTGCAGATTGAGCTTTAATCGCAAGCATAAAACGAGACATCTCCCCACCACTGATTACGTTAGACAACGGTTTAACTTCTTCTCCCAGATTTGCCGAAAAATAAAACTCTAAATTATCATATCCATTTACCGAATCAAACTTACAATCGTTAAGTGAAGGTTTATCAGCATATTTAACAATAAACTTTGCTTTTGTCATACCTAACTCAAAAAGTTCGGATATGACCTTTTCACAAAAAATATCAGATGCCTTTTTCCTTTCATTACTTAAATCTACGTATTTATCGTAAATATTTTTTGAAAGATTATTTTTTTCATTAAGTAAAGCAGATGCAATTTGACTAAAATTATCTAATTTCTCTTTTTCTTTTAATGCATTGTTTAGGAAATCGGTTATTTCTTCAAAACTATTTCCGTACTTTTTCTTTAAGTTTTTAATTTGTTCAAGTCTCGTTTCAACTTCGTCTAGATTAAAATCAGACAAATCTATTTCTTCAATTTTTGAAGAAATTTCACTTTCTAAATCATCACTTTCTGCAAAAAGATTATTTAACCTTTCGGATAATTGTTCATAATCTTTTGATAAATTTACAATTCCGTTAAGACTTCTTATTGAATTACTTAATATATCAAAAACGCCACCTTCACTGGACAAAGAATCTTTAACGCTATTTAATGAAGTAAGAATTTTTTCTTGATTAACAAGCTTTTCTCTGATAGATAAAAGTTCTTCTTCCTCTCCTTCTTTTAAGTTAACGTCGTTTATTTCTTTAATTTGATAATTTAAAATATCAAGTTTAATTAATCTTTGGCTATCATCAACACCACCGAGAGCGGTTAACTCATTATTTATTTGTTTTAACCTTTCTAATTCGGGTTTAATTTCTTCTTTAATCTTAAATACGGAAAGACCTGCATAATTATCTAAAAGCTTTAGTTGATTATTTACGTTAAGTAAATCATAATGCTCACTTTGACCGTGTACGTCAACTAATTGTGAAGTAAACTTTTTTAACATACCAACGTTAACTATATTGCCATTTAATCGTATCGTATTCTTGCCGTCTAACGTGTATTTCCTTGAAATAATCAAATTATCGTCGTAATCAAAACCGACTTCGTTAAAAGTATTGCGAATTTCTTTGCATGACGAAATGTCAAATTCAGCAACGACTTCACACTCATTAGCAGAATTTCTAATCAAAGTTTTATCGGCTTTTGCACCAAGAACAAAATTGAGCGATTCTAAAATAACGGATTTACCTGCACCTGTTTCACCTGATAAGACGTTAAGTCCGTTAGAAAAATCAATTTCAACGCATTCTATAAGTGCAATATTTTTTATAGTTAATTTGTTTAGCATTTAATTTTCCTTAAACTTTTTACAACACTTTCAGCATCGGAATTAGCCTTCGTAATTGCCAAAACAGTATCATCACCTGCAATAGTTCCCAAAATCTCGGGAATAGACATTTTATCAAGAACAGCAGCTGCTGAATTCGCATTTCCACTTGAAGTTTTAATTACAATCAAATTATTAACTGATTCTATTGAAATCGTTATAGTCTTAAACATTTCAATAAGATTTTCCGGAATTGAATCAGTATGTAATGAACGAATTGCATACTTAATTTTCTTTTGTGTACCACCAACTTTAATCAAAGACAATTCACATATATCTCTTGAAACAGTTGCTTGCGAAACATTTAAATCAAAAGCATTAAGTTCTGCCGTCAATTCTTCTTGCGTAGAAATTTCTTTCTCTTTAACAAGTTTACAAATTAGTTGTTGCCTATCCCTCTTTAACATATTTATTTCCCCGATCTACTCTTTAATTTTTCAGATAATTTTGTATAATAAACAAAGTTTTCTCTTCTCAAAAAAATAGTTGGATTGTTAGTCTTCCTAACGTATATCTTATCACCAACAGATAAATTATCAATCATCTTACCATCAACAAATAAACCTGCAGAACAACCACCGTCATACTCAATACATGACGTTGATTCAGCTGAAAAGATTATAGGACGTTGTTCTAACGAATGTGCAGCAATAGGGACAAAAGAAAATGCATTTATTCCCGGAGTCAAAATCGCACCACCAACAGACAAAGAATATGCAGTTGACCCTGTCGGAGTAGCGACAATAACACCATCTCCCGTAATTTTATCAATTACGTTGTCGTCTATTGAAAAAATCGTGTTTATTATCATACCGTTTCTGTCAGTATAGGTTCTTTGAACAACAACGTCGTTTAAAGCAAAATATTTTTTGTTTTTATATGAAATTTCTAACGTTAAACGGTAATCTTTTTTTAATTCACCCTTAATAAACATATCAACTGCTTGTTCAAGTTCAAAATGTTCAAATTCAGTTAAAAATCCAAGTTTACCTGCGTTTATACCTATAATAGGCAAATTATTAGAGTTTGCGAACTCTGTTCTTCTTAAAATCGTGCCGTCACCACCAACGACAAACAAAACGTCGTATGAGCATTTTTTAGGAATATCGTTTTCGCTTATAATATCGTATTCAATTTTTCTATTAGATAAAATCTTCTCTAATGATTGCGCACAAAGAAGCTTTTCATCTTTTTTTTCATTAATATACAATAAAACTTTCATATTTACCCTATTATTTATATAATAACATAAAAAATATTATATATCAAGATTTTATTTTAAATTTTTGCCAAAAAAATACAAAAAAACGGAGTATTAAACTCCGTTTTTTATCAATTAGCCTTTTCTAAAATAAATCTTATCTAAAAGTTTAAGCAAAAACTCATTTTTCGGTATTTTAAGTAGTGATTTTTTTGCCAAATTATAATGATATTCCGCCTTTTGTTTAGCACCTCTTAATCCGAATAATTTAACTGCGGTATATTTATCTTCATCTTCGTCTTTATGAAGAGATTTACCAAGCAATTTAGCATCTCCTTCAACGTCTAAAATATCATCTGTTATTTGAAACATAATTCCTAAATTATAACCGAAATCACTTAATTCGTCATAATATTTGCCATCAGCAAAAACCGAAGAAATTAAAAGTGGTGCCGTTAATAATTTTGATGTTTTTTTCTCGTATATTTCGTATAACAATTCATTGTTGATTTCAGATTTTTTTTCATTTTGTAAATCCAAACTCTGACCTGATATCATACCTTTATAACCTGCAAATTCGCCCAAAATCTGCATTGCTTTTTTATCAAAATCGTTAAAACTGTCTGAATCCAAACAAATTTCAAACGCTAAATTTAATAAAGCGTCGCCCGCCAAAATGCCATACGCTTCGCCAAACTTTTTATGAGTAGATAATTTTCCTCTTCTATAATCATCATTATCCATTGCAGGCAAATCATCATGCACTAATGAGTAGGAGTGTATCATTTCAACGGCTACTGCAAATCTGCTTACCCTTTTATAATCAACGTTAAGCATATCTGCAACGGCAAAGCATAAAATCGGTCTGATTCGTTTTCCACCACCGTCTATTGCATATTTAATTGAATCGATCAAGATTTTAGGTTGTTTATCATCTAAACTTTGCAAGGTTTTTGACAAACTTTCGTTAAACAATCCTAAATATTCTTGAAATTTTAAATCATAATCCATTTTTTACCCTTTTTAATGCACAATTATAAGTGTTTTGCATTAGCATTGCAATAGTCATTGGACCTACTCCACCCGGAACCGGTGATATATACGACGCTTTATTTTTTACGTTTTCAAAATCTACGTCGCCAACAATTCCATTTTCAGTTCTGTTTATACCAACGTCAATGACTAACGCACCATCTTTTACCATATCTTCTTTTACAAAATTAGCCTTACCGATAGCCACTATTAAAACATCTGCATTTTTACATATTTCAGTTAAGTTTTTAGTTTTACTATGACAAATTGTAACGGTACAGTCTTCTTGCAACAACAATAGTGCCATAGGCTTACCTACGATATTACTTCTACCTATTACAACGGCATTTTTGCCTTTTAAATCATAGTTTACACTTTTTATCATTGTCAATACACCCAAAGGAGTACATGCGACAACAGAAGGTTTACCTAAAAGCAAGTTTCCTACATTTGCCGATGAAAAACCGTCAACGTCTTTTTCGGGCGGAATAAGTTTTAACACTTCGTTCTCGTCAATCCCCTTTGGCAATGGCAACTGAACTAAAATACCATCAATTGAAGAATCGTCTGCTAAATTAATAACTTTATCTTTAATTTCTTCCAGCGTTGAGTCTTCTTTTAAAATAACAGAAACAGAGTTTATACCGATAAACTCTGTCGCTTTAATTTTATTTTTTACGTAAACTTGTGAAGCCGGATTATTACCGACAAGAACAACTGCTAATGATATTTTTCTACCAAATTGTCTTTCAAAATCAGAAACTTTTTCTTTTAACTCGGTTTTAACCGATAAAGATAACGCTTTTCCGTCAATAATCATATTATATTTCCTTTGAATATTGTGCTAAAACTCCATTTACAAAATCCGTACTCTTTTCGGTAGAAAATATAAAAGAAAGCTTTACTGCTTCGTCAATAATTACAGGGAGCGGAGTGTCTTTATAAAGATTCATTTCCGAAATCCCGATTAGTATTGCACATTTATCAGCATTAAATATTCTATCAAACTTAAAATTTTTTACTAAATCATTTATCTTAGTAAAATATTCGTTCTCATTTTTTACGATATCGTCATATATGGACTTTGCAAACTTTTTATCTTCGTCATTTAACTTTGAAGATAAAACTTCAAAAAGCCCTTCATCACTTGGATTGAAGAGCCTTGAAAATATGCTTTTAAATACTATTTCTCTTGCTAAACTTCTCATTTGCTTTGCTTCTTTACAGTTTTTGATACTGTTTTTCCTTTACTCGTTGACTTTGAAACCGCCTTGGTTTTTGGAGCAGTCTTTACAGGCTTTTTTACTTCTTCAACCTTTTTTTCTTTATTTTCTTCATTAGTTTTTGGTTGATTAACATCTGATGCTCCGGTTTTTTCTTCTGTTTTTTGTTTATCGGCCACAAACTTATCTTCAAACAAAACGTCCTTAACGATAACATTTACACTTGCAACGTGATATTCCGTCATTGATTCAACAGTATGTCTAACTGTTTCTTGAATTTTAAACGCCATATCGGAAACGGATTGTTGATAATTTACCTTTATTGCAACTTCTATATGAACACCATCTTTATCAAAAGAAACCTTAATTGCATTTTTATGTAATTTTTTATTTAGATTCGTTGAATACAGTTCTGCATAAGGAATCTCTGCCAAAGCTATTAAAACGATACCGCTGACAATACCGTCACCATAAACGACTTTACCTTCATTTTTCTTTTGTGTAAATTTCTTAAAGTGCGACATATGTACTCCTAAATTGCTTTTTTTTTTTTTTTTCACAAATATTTAATTTTGCATAGTATTTTTTATGAAATAGGTATAATTTTTACGTTTTCAGGTGAAATATTTATCTCTTCAGAGATAATTGTGTAAATTGCCACAGCATCATCTGCCGTTAGGTCAGTTGATTTAGCGATTACGTTTACGTTATCCGAATCTAATCCTATAACTACGACTGCGTCTTCAAAGCCGTAAGCCTTTATTAAATTCTCTAACAAAAGTTCTTTTTCCGTATTTGCGGTTAAATCTACTTTCATTGCCAAAGCTTCACCCATTACGTCGCTATCCGTACTTGCAGATGCAATAACAGCGTCAAGTTGCATAATTTCTTCATTTCTCGTATTAAGTCTTTCTGTCCTGTATTGTGTAAAATAATTTGATGCACTCGTTAATACTACATCCTCATTACTTCCAACTTTGCCTGTTGATAAAACAAAATTAAAAACAGCCGTAACAGCAAGTAGTGCAACCATACATGATAAAATAATTATTTTCTTTTTCTTTGACATTTTTATTCCCCCTTATTTTCTTGTCAAAATTTCTATTTTATTTATTTCAACGTCTAAAAGCGACATCGTTGCCTGTTGGATTCTCTTATAAACATTTAAATCTTTAGCACCATCAGCCACTATAAGAACACCTGTAATCTTAGGATACATCTCTTTTATCACAACGGTTTTTCCATTGACAATAATAGGACTTTCTTCCCTTTTTATTCCGTTAAGAGTTTCATCTTCCGTTGTTTTAGTTGCAAGAACTGTCTCCATACCTGAATCAACGCTAATTACAACGCTAACCTTACCCGCTCCCTCAACGTTTGATAAACATTTTTCAAGCTTGTTTTCTAAGTTGGATATGTAAATTGAAACTTCGTCTTTACTTGAATTAAAATCAAAATTAAACGAAGAAATAATTAAAACAACAAGTCCGATAAGTAATAAAATCACAAGTAAATACTTAATCGTTTTATTTGTAAAAAAATTTTTTAATTTATTCATAATTTACTCGCTTAACACAATATCATCCTCACTTATATTCAGCGATATTGATAAACAGTTTTTAAGTTTTCTTTGTATATCTTTATGATTTATATTGCCGTTGTAAGAACAATTTTTAAGATTTATTTTTACTTTTTTTATTTTAACAAAACTTTCATTTTCAACAGTATATTCTATTACTACTTTTGCCCCACTTATTCCTAAATTTTTAATTATTTTATCGCAATTTTTACTACTTTCTTCTATTATCTGATTTGCCAAATTGTTTTCAGCGGAAAACGTTGATAAATTAACTTCATAATTATTTACGATATTATCAAAATCCAAATAAACAATCGGCTTAATTGAATAAAATAAAAAAATTATTCCAAAA
>JAKSOS010000026.1 GCA_024405475.1 Clostridia bacterium | reverse complement strand
AATGGATTTATTCGCTCTAAACAAAGTAATGGGCGGAGACCCCACAAAACTTTGTCTAAAGTATTTAGCCTATTCAGTATAACAAAATATTTTAATATTGTAAACTGTTTTATACTCTTTTTTCTATTTATTTTATAAATAGGCTGTCTTTTTCTTTCAATATTGTATCTATTTTTTCCAAATATGTTTTAATATCTTTACAATTTGCATATCTTTCTATCTTTTCGTTGGCAAAATCTATCTTTTTGCTTATCGCGTTAGCCCCACAGGCTATACAATCTGAAATTTCTTCCATAGAATTGATATTAAAAACACACTCTTTGCCTTTTTTAGAAAAACCTACGTTCTCTAAGTTTCCTGCCATATATTTTTGGCGATAAATATAGTATGGATTATACCCACATTCAGTTATTTTACTCTCGGCGTAATCTATCATCTCTTTTATTTCTTTAGGATTTATTAAATCTGTTTCGTCTTTTAAGTACGAACCACGTTTAACCGACAATGAATGCACCGTAATATTATCAGGAGAAAGTTCTATCGTTTTATCAATACTTTCTTTAAACATTTCAAGCGTTTCATCTTCTAATCCTGCAATTAAATCCATATTTACTATAAACTTATCTTTAACTAAATCGTAAGCCTTATATATATCTTCCGACGTGTGTTTCCTTCCGATCTTTTTTAGAGTATCATCCGAAAAAGTTTGCGGATTTACACATACTCTATTTACTCTGTAATCTCCCAAAATTGAAACGAGTTCGCTGTTTATACAATCAGGTCTGCCTGCTTCAAAAGTAAATTCTACACCAGTATTTATCTCGTTGATTTTAGATAAAAGTTTTCTTAAATTTTCACTATCAAGAGAAGCCGGCGTTCCACCGCCAACGTAAATTGAACGCAAATTTTTTATGTATTTTTTGCTATATTCTATTTCATAAATTAGTGCGTCAATATAATCGTTCACATAGTTTTTTACACTTTTTAAATCTTGACTAATAAACGAACAATACTTGCATCTTGAAGGACAAAACGGAATAAATACAAATAAATCACTATTGTCATTTTTTGTGTTGTAAATACCCTGTTGAGAGTTTAACACGCTTTCGGTTAAAGCGATTTTTTCATCACTGACTTTCATAGTATTTTTGAAAAAATCCTTAAACTCACCTTCTTTATTTAGCTGATAATAAGCAAGCTTTGTCGGTCTTATTCCGGTTAATGCTCCCCACGGCAAAGTTTGTCCTTTAAAAGCAGAAAGGGCTTTATAAAGAGCTAGTTTTGCATATCTTTTTATATATCTTTTTTCTTCAATTTCATTACTGTAAGCACTTATTAGATTACCGAAAGCATAGCTCTTTTTTCCGTCAATTACAATGGTGTTAACTACTTTATTTTCCTTCATATCAAAAAGATGACGAACAGATAATTCTGCACCGCCATCAAAAAAATACAACATTTCATTAAGCTCTTTTTCGCACCATTTTAAATCGCTATTAACCATATTATTCAAATTCTTTCAAAATATTAAATTCTCTTTCGTGTGAAAGAGTTGTAAACTCTTCATGCCCGGGATAAACTTGATAATCGCCTTTTAAGTTAAACAATCTCTTAACGCTATTTATCAAATCTTCTCTATTGCCAGAAACGAAGTCAGTTCTACCTACGCTCTCGCAAAACAACGTATCTCCCGTAAAAAGCATATCGTCTATAATAAAAGTTGCAGAACCGTCCGTATGCCCAGGAGTTAACAGAACTTTAATTTTTATATCTTCTATCTCCAAAACTTCGTTGTCGCTAAAAGTTTTATCTGCAATTAAATAATTAAATTTCCTACCAAACCTACTACTTAAATTATCTTCGTTTAGAAGTTTATCGGAATCAATTTTTGAGATATAAATTTTTGCTCCGTCATCTTGAAGTTTTTTTGCATTTCCCGAGTGGTCAAAATGTGCATGAGTAAGTAAAACGGCTTTTATTTTTACACCGAGATTCTTTTCGGTTTCTTTTACTTTGTTATAATTTTCGCCACTATCAATAACTATTGCAGTCTTTTTCTCTTCGTTGACGAGAAAATATGTATTTACTCTTAAAGGACCTGTCGTTAAGTGATATATTTTCATTTATTTGCCGTCCTGAATACGTCAATAATTTTTGAGTTTTGTTTTAACTTTTTAATGAGTTTATCTAAAGCATCTTTACTGCTAATTCTTACACCAAAATCAACCGTGACTTGTTTAGTCCTATTATCAATTCTACCGTTTGTAGAAATAATTTCAAGATTAAGTTCCGATACCGCACCTGCAACTGCGGATAATATATCCATTTGATTCGTTCCTATGGCTTTTATTCCTGCGTTATACGAATCATTTGCCCTATCAGCCCAACAAACTTCAATAAGTCTTTCTTTATCAATGTCTTTTAAATTAGGACAATCTCTTCTATGGACGGTTACACCGTGACCACGAGATATAAAGCCTATAATGTCGTCGCCTGGGACAGGATTACAGCACCCTGCAAATCTGACAAGAATTCCTGCCATACCCTTTACTATAACGCCACTTGATTTTGAGTGATGCGTTGATATGTAATTTTGAATAACTTCTTTCGGTTGATTTTTTCTATAAAAATCAATAAGTTTTACAATAACTTGATTTGTAGTAACAGCGCCATAACCGACAGAAGCAAACATTTCATCTTCACTATTAAATGACATTTTTTGCGACAAAACAAGGAATGAATCTTCATTTAAAATTTCGCCGAGATTATATCCACGCTTTTTTGCTTCTGCTTCAAGCATGCTCTTTCCGACTTTAATATTTTCATCCTTCATTTCTTTTTTGAAGAATTGTCTTATTTTAACCCTTGCAGAAGAACTTTTTACAATTTTTAACCAGTCCCAAGAAGGACCTTTAGAGTTTTGAGAAGTAGTGATCTCAACTATATCGCCAACGTGTAAAGTATAATTTAACGGTACCATTTTACCGTTTACTTTTGCACCTACGCATTTATTTCCGACTGCAGAGTGAATATTATATGCAAAATCAAGCGGTGTTGCGTCTTTTGTTAAACTAATAACGTCGCCCTTAGGCGTAAATACTAAAACTTCGAAGCTATATAAATCGCCTTTTAACGAAGTTAAAAACTCCCTACTGTCTTTAAGTCCACCTTGCCACTCCATAACTTCCCTTATCCAAGAAAGTCTTGCATCTAAGTCGTCTGCTTCCTTTTTGTTTTCTTTATATTTCCAGTGTGCAGCGATACCGTATTCAGCAGCGTGATTCATTTCGTAAGTTCTTATTTGAATTTCAAAAAACTTACCGAAATTCGTCATAACCGTCGTGTGTAAAGAACGATAATAATTCGGTTTTGGAGTAGCTATATAATCTTTAATTCTACCCGGAACAGGTTTCCACTTGTTATGAATTTTACCGAATACTTCATAACACTCATCAACGCTATCCACTATAACTCTGATAGCGACAATGTCATATATTTGGTCAAGCGTTTTTCCACGCTCTTTCATTTTTCTATAAATACTGTATAAATGTTTTCTTCTGCCAAAAACTTCTCCTACAATGTGGGAATCTTTAAGCATTTGATTAACTTCTTTTACAACTTGTTCAACTAAGTCTTCGTCTTCTTTTAATCTCTCTTCAACGTTCGTTGATAAATACTCGTAAAAATCAGGTTCTAAATATTTTAAGCATAAATCTTCTAACTCGCATTTTATTTGAGAAATACCCAGTCTTCTTGCGATAGGTGCATAAATTTCAAGAGTTTCTCTCGCCATGCGTTGTTGACGGTCTATTGATAAAAAATTCAAACTTCTCATATTGTGCAATGTCGGCAAGTTTGATAATAATAACCCTTATATCTTTTGCCATCGCAGCGAAAAGTTTTCTGAAATTTTCGGCTTGTTCTTCTTCTTTTGAATTAAACTCAATTTTTTCTAACTTCGTAACACCTACTACGAGTTCTAAAACTTCGTCCCCGAATTCTTTTTTAATATCGCCTTCGGAAACAGGCGTATCTTCAATAACGTCATGTAAAAATGCCGCAGCTATAGTAGCCGAATCAAGCCCTAAATCAACTAAAATTCCGGCAACGAAACAAGGGTGAATAAAATAATCTTCGCCCGATGCTCTTTTTTGATTTTCGTGTGCTTTTTTAGCAAAGTCATAAGCCTTTAAACATAAGTCTAAATCCTTACCACTATACACTGCTTCAATCTTTTCTATAATCTCAAACATTTTTACTTAACTCTGATTTTATTTTACTGTATATTTTGGAATCTTCAAGCTGTTTTTTTATAGTAAAATCTTTTTTTAGATATGAATTATTATTATAAAAAAATCCGAGTTCTAAAAAAACTTCAAATGCAAAAATAAACTCAAACGGATTAAAATTCGGCTTTAACTGATTAAACAAGTCAACTGAATTCTTATAAGCAATTTTTACTTTACTTAAATAATTATAAATGTCCGCAAAAACATTTCTATCAAGCGTTAAAAACTTTAAATTTTTATAATTTTTATTTTCTAAAACGTAGTTAATTAAGCCGTTATCAATTACAGACAAAGGCTTATCTAAATAAATACATTTTTTATAACTATCGTTAAAAGTTCTTGGTGATATAACGATACAATTATCTGAATTTTTTTCAGGTGTATCAAACAAATAAATCGGTAGATTATTTCTATCAAAAACGGTATCCGTATCCGAAACCGCATACACAGTTCCGAAGCCGTTTTCAAAAGTTATATCTTCACTTATAAAGTGTACGTTTTTATCCTCTTCAAACTTTAATTTTATCAGTTCGTTTCTAAATGCGTAAAGTGAAATTTCAGACAAATCATCACAGTCTAAAACAATTTTTTTAACAATTCCCTTTACGTATTCTCTACCCTTATAAACCGAATAATCTAATTCAAAAATTATTTCCTTATTTACAGGCATCAACAAATCCAAAACGTCATTTTCACCGTTAAAATTAAGAAAATCCATACCGCTTATATTTAACGAATAATGATTAGAACCCGCTTTCATTTGTTTACAATCAACACTTTGCGCAGAAATTGAAAATACAGGTTTTTTATTACCTATTCCAAAAGGTTCTAATTTACATACTTCTTTTGAAAATTCAAGTGTAAGCGGACTTTCAATTTTCCAGTCAACGTAAACTTGTTTTTCTTTTTTTACGTGTGAAAAATTTTCTTTTAAATACTTACAAACGATATTTTTAAAAATATCAAACTTTTCTTTTTCTACCGTAACGCCTGCCGCCTGAGAATGCCCACCATAGGCCGACAAATAATCCTTAGCGGACGAAATTGCTTCATATATATTTATATCGTCAACACTTCTTGCAGAGCCTACAAACGTTTTTTCAGTCTCTGAAAATACAATTACAGGTCTATTATAATCTTCAACAAGTCTTGCTGCCACAATACCTAAAAAACCGTTTTTCCAGTCTTTACCGGAAACCATTATAACTTCTTCAGAGTACAACTCATTTTCACGAATTATGCTTTTTGCCAAACGATAAATCTCATCACAACCTGCTTGTCTTTCTATATTATATTCATTAAGTTTTACCGCACAATTATATATTTCGTTTTCACTGTCCGAAATAAACATTTTAAGTGCGGTTTTGGCATCGCCCATTCTACCGCCAGCATTTATTCTCGGAGCAAAATTATACGATAATGTTTGAGCTGTTATTTCTTTATTAGTATCTCCAAGTAAGTATTTTAACGGCATTCTCAAACCCTTTTTATTCATCATTTTTAAGCCGTCTATGACAATTTTTCTATTCTCATCATTTAGATCCATACTGTCAGCAACGGTTGCAAGTGCTATTAAATCTATATATTTATTTGCATCTTTTCCTATTAAAGCAGTACTTAATTTATAGGCAACACCCGCTCCACACAATCCGTCAAAAGGATATGATTGACCTGAAATTTTAGGATTTATTCTAATACAATTAGGTAATATTTCAGGCGGTTCGTGATGGTCAGTTACTATAACGTCTATTCCTAATGTTTTAACCCTGTCAATTTTTTCACAATCAGAAATACCGCAATCAACGGTTATAATTAAATCTAAACCTTGATTATCCTTTATTTGCTTGATTTTATCATAATTTAATCCGTATCCTTCACTTCTTTCAGGAACGATAACTAATGGATTAAATCCCATTTCTTTCAGAGTAAAATAAAGAGTTGAAGATGCACAAATACCATCAACGTCGTAATCGCCAAAAATCAAAATCCTTTCATTATTGCTTTTAGCAAAAGAAATTCTATCAACGGCTTCCTTCATACCGTCAAGCAAAAACGGGTTATAATAATCAGTATTTTCGGGAAAAAGAAATTTTTTTGCCTTTTGAACCGAATCTATTCCACGATAAAACAAAAGAAGTGCAGTATCAAAAAGGATATTGCAAGCATTTGCAATATCGCAAACAATTATATTTTCACTTTCTGATAACGTTTTACCGTAAACAATGTTCATTGTATTCCCTTAAATTGAAATGGCGGAGATAAAATCCGCCATTTCAAAAAAAATCTATTTTAATTATTTTCTTATTTTTTTAATGATTTCCACAAGATAGGAGTCCAAACAAAAGACGTGAAAACCGAAACAACGTCAACAACCAAAGTTGCTAAACCTATAGCTGTGAGAAGTTTACCACCCATCGCAATCATAAACACAGATGCAACTAAGAATAAACCTGCTATAAATGAAAATCTAACAACGCTTTGTGACGAAGCTTTATTTACTATTTCTTCGTTAGAGAGTTTTGCTCCTTCCCATTTAGAAATTTCTTTATATCTGTTTACTAAAACAAGTGAAAGAATTGAAGTGAGAATATACGAAGAAATAAAGTAAATTGATAAATAAGGAAGAACAGGAATTCTAGCTAAAGCAAGAAGTGCTAAAACTAAAACTGATGCTCCAACTGAGGATGCGAGTACAGAAACAGCACTTACAAACTTTTCCATAATGAGTGTATATACAAAAGATAAAACAGCAACAATGGCAAGGGCAATTATAACACCACCTACTTTACCTTCTGAAACCGTTGTGCTTACGTTATCAATGGAAACACTCGCATTTAACCTGGAAAGTCCTTTTTCTTCTAAGGATGATTTAATTGCTTCTTGCAATTCGTTTTCGTTAAATGAAACGTTATCCTTAAAACTGAAAACGAAAGTATTACCTAAATCATCACTCAAAACGTCAACCTTTTTATATTTAACGTTTTTATCTGAAAAGAATTTTATAGCTGAATTTTTAACGGTATCTGCAGAATTTTCAACGTCCATATCAACGCTTACGGAAACCTCACAGTGTTTTTTATAATCAAAAGCCTTATTAAAACCGAAAACTCCAAGGAAAACCATGCCTAAAACTAAAATTGATAAAGTTATAATCAAGAAAATCTTAAACTTACTTGTAATATTCATTTTCATAATTATTTAGCCTCCCCATTTCTTTTTAATCCAAAGAATGATTCCTTAAAGTTTGCTATAGGTAAAAGTAAACTTGCAAATACTCTTGATAAAACAAGGTTAACAAAACAAGCGATCAATGCGCCTATACCAAACGTTATACCAAAGCACTTTATAGCACTTGAACCGAGAATAAATACAAACAATCCAAGTATTGCGCTTACTATTGAAGTATTTAATACAGGGAATAACGTCCTACGGAATGCACCCTTAACGGCAGGCTTAATCATCTTACCGTTTTCACTTTCTTCTTTTATTCTCTTTGCCAAAATAATCAAGCCGTCAACAACTAAGGCAATTGAAAGTATAATTCCAACAAAGCCCGAAATAGAAAGTTTAATACCAGGAATTGCAACTAATAAAATCATCTCTAAAAGCATAAAGCTAATCAAAGACAAACCTGCAACAATTCCATATCCTTTATAAAGAACGATAAAGGCAATTATTGATAAGAGCAAAATACTTGCTATCAAAACTGTCAATACAATATAATCGTTGTTTTCAACTACGTAATCGTTATTTTCAACGTCAAACTTGTAATCCAAACCACCCGTTCTTATTTGCATAGCGATTTGACGAGCATAACTTTCAGTTGTTAAATTAACTTGCAAAGAGTATTTGTCAAAAACAGCATCCTTAATACTTCCGTTTAACAAATCAGTATCACCTACCGATATCCTTAAATAGTAAGAATCGTTTGATTTAATTAAATCGTTCAACTTATTAAAAGCTTCTTTCGTAAATGTGATATTTACGTTAAAGTATTCTTTTTCAGCACTAACTACTGAACCTACGTATTTAGCGTTAGAAATTACTTTATCAACATCATCTAATATTTCAACAGACGGATTTTCTTCAGTTCCACCATAAACCTTTAATGAGCCGTATCTTGCAACTGCGTTTATATCACTCGTGAGTTGATCCGTATTAGATTCACCATATTCATTTGTACCTGCTTGGGCACAAATAACAATTGAATAATCGTTTGCCGAGTCGTTAACGTTGTTAACAGCCTTAACAGAATAAGTTTGATAATCTAATTCAGCAAGTCTGTCCTTTACTTGATTAACAACCGCATCAATATCATCAATAGGTCTGCTATCTTCATCAAGAGTTAAAGTGTAAACGTTTCCGCCCTTGACGTCATAATCCAACTCAATAGCGCCTATTAAAGAGTTGTAGTTTTTTGTCTTCCCTATAGGAAAACGAACAAAAGTCATTACAATTAAAAATGCGATAATAGCACAAATAATTGAAAATAAAATTGTTGACTTCGCTTTCTTCATTTTTTCCTCCACCGGAATTATTCCGTTTTCTTTTAGCCTACTAAAAATTATATAACATTTTTTGCTTTTCGGTCAATACTTTTTGCTTATTTTTTAGGTATTTTAACCAAAAATAATGTATTTTTTTATTTTTTTCTTTAACGAAATATCAAAGCTATTAAAATCGCCAAAGCAATGCCACCAAAAATCGTAAGTAATAACTTAAATGGAGATTTTGGTGATTTTCCGTAAATCTTTCCATTAGTGCCGTTCATATAAAAGTTATACAACTTTTTTGAATAAGAAAAATTTCCGACGTACACCGGTAGCATTACGTATTTGTAAGTTACCCCTTCATGCTCTGTTGAAGCGTTAAAATATGATATTTTATCATACACATACTTTGAAAGAATACTCTTTTTAATAACTGCGTCCATTTTGTTTTTTGCTTTTTGCCAACAATCGGTAATTTCCGAATCATAACTGTACGAAACAAAACCCAACATGTATTTTTCTTCAAAAGGCTTACTTGAATTTGTATCAAACGGAGACGTTTTATCTAACTTCTTTTGATCAAACTTTTCACCTGCAGTTATCAATATATCATCAAAATTATCGTAATATGTACCGTGAATATGCTTCCACTCGGTCCACGTTTCAACTCTTTGATTTTTACCGGAGCCTACCGTTCTTGTATGAGTTATACCGATTTTACCATCATAAATGGTTTTTGTATGGCTATCAAAAGTAAAACAAGGCGTATAAACACCACGTAAGTTTTCCGTTTGCAAATTTCGCTTAAACTTTCTCGGAGCGAACGCCCTTTTCCTTGCCCACTCTTTACACCTTTCCAAAGCCTTTTCTATCCCAAAAGAAAAAGGTAAAAGAGCATTAGGTTTTATTCCTATCAGTTCGTCTGTTTTTTGAACATGTGCCGTTCCGCAAAAAGGACATACTATTGACGTTTCTCCCTTATTGAACAAAACTTTTGCCCCACAGTTAGAACATAAGAAAACTTCGTTTTTATTATCTTTCCAAACTCTGTCTTCTTCTATCCCGTCAAGCAAATTCAACTCGTCTGCATTTTTATCAACCTTAAAGTCTTTTGTAGAGCCACAATGTTCACAAACTAATAACTGTCTATCGGGGTCAAATTTCATATTTGCCCCACAACCTGAACATTTTACTAATCTGGTTTTAACGACTTTTTCTTCTTTTACGAATTCTTCTTGCTTAAGCCTTTTCGCCATATTACTTTATATCGTTTAATTCCTTAAGCATCTTTTGTAAGTCTGCACCGTGTACGTCTGCTGCTTCACCAACAGTTTCTCCGTGTGCCAAAGCACAACCTAAACAGTGCATACCGTTTCTCATCAAAATCTCACCTGCTTTTGGATTGATTTGAATTGCATCAAAAATTGTTGTATTTTCTGTAATTTTGTCTGCCATTTTAATATACTCCTTATTTTTACCATATTATTATATAATTAAATAGTATATAAGTCAATAGTATTCGTTAAAATTATACCCTTATTTTACTAAATTAAGCCGTAAAAAATCATTCCAAGTATTGCCGAAATAATTATGAGCAAAATCGGCGATACGTTTTTCTTTTTTATATATTTATAAACGAAAAATATTATAGCAATTATTGAAAAAATCACCAAGGCTTTCCAGTCAAAAACAAAAGCATCTTTTACAGTTTCTATGCTGAATAAAACTGATAAAATCATCATTAATCCGGTTGCAACTATCAAACCCACAACTACCGGTCTGACGCCATCTAAAAAAGATTTTACACCTGCAAGTTTAAGCAATCCACTTATAACACTTGCAATAAGCAAAATGATAATAAAAGACGGCAAAACGATTCCTATTGTTGCAACGATTGACCCCCATATTCCCGCTTGGGAAGAACCGATAAACGTCGCCATATTTATTGCTATAGGTCCGGGAGTGCTTTCGGATACGGCGATAAAATCCAACATCTGATTTTTAGTAAGCCAACCGTGCGATACAACTTCTTCACTTAATAGTGAAATCATACCATAACCACCGCCAAACGAAACGGCACCGACTTTCAAAAACGTTAAAAATAAATCTAAAATTAAAGGCATTATTCTTCATCTCCTTTAATTTTTTTATTCTTCTTTTTTATTATTGAAAACAAATAAACAACTAAACCGATAAATCCGCCGATTAAAATATAAAAAACCGATGAGAAAGATACTGCAAACAAATCAAATAATATCATCAATATTACGGTGATAGAAAAAAGCAAAATATTAAATACGTTTTTCTCTATTTTTTTAAAAATTTTAACACCTGCCGATAAAATAATAAATCCCACGGCAACACGTATGCCCATAAATGCATAAGCAACGAATTTTAACGATAAAAACTTATCAAAGAAAAGAGAAATTGTAAAAATAACAATAAAAGACGGCAAAACGACGCCCAACGTAGCAAAAAGTGAACCTAAAAAACCTTGTCTTTTATAACCTAAAAACGTGGCAGAGTTTATAGCAATAGGTCCCGGAGTGCTTTCGGCAATAGCAATAATATTTAAAAAATCATTTTGTTCTATCCATTTTTTTCTTTCAACTAATTCCCTTTCTATTATAGAGATCA
>JAKSOS010000025.1 GCA_024405475.1 Clostridia bacterium | reverse complement strand
GTCAGACGGCGGAGTAGCAGCGACAAACGCTTGTATTTATCTTGAATCTTTAGAAGGTTAAAAATAAGCAAAAAGAAAAGTGAGTATCAAGAGATACTCACTTTTTAATTTATAAATAATTTTACCAACCGAATTTAGCGTAGTTAAACGTTGCGATGCCGTAAATATATAAAGCGATAATTATAACAGGAATAATCCACTTAAAAATAACTTTCATCCAGTTTTTAACTTTAAAACCTTTTCCTGCGTTTGCTTCATTTACGAAGTTATCCCAACCCCAACCGAACTTATTACAGCAAAACAATGAAATGACAAGAGAGCCGAGTGGTAAAAGGTTATTTGAAACGATAAAGTCCCAAATATCAATCCAGCCCCAGTTAAATACCCAAGTAGCGGTTGTTAATGAGATTATGAAAACGCCGATACCACAAACGATACAACCCATAGGTCTACTTAATCCCGTTAAATCTCTTACCATTGCCAAGATATTTTCAAATACCGCAAATACGGTAGATAAAGCGGCGAAAATCATAAACAAGAAGAATATAGCGCCGACGTATCTGCCTGCTGTACCCATTCTTGTGAATACGATAGTCATTGTTTGGAATAAGAATCCTGCACCCGGTTGAATTTCGGCATTTGCGCCACCTGCGAAAGCCTCTGCAGTATAACCACTTGCAAATATTGCAGGGAACATAATTAAACCTGCTAAAATAGCAACACAAGTATCTAGAGAAATTATATTTACAGATTCGCCCAAAAGTGAACGGTCTTTGTTGATATAACTTCCAAAAATTGCCATAGAACCGATACCTAACGATAGGGTGAAGAAAGATTGATTCATAGCGCCTACGATAGATTGAAATACCGTTGAAGAATCAATTTCGCTAAATCTCGGTAAAAGGTAAAATGCGTACCCTTTACCTGCACCGGGGAGGGTGGCGACATAGATTGCCAAACCTATCATAAGGACAAGTAAACCTATCATAATAAACTTGGTTACCTTTTCAAGTCCCTTTTGAATATTAAATGCCAAAACGCCAAAACCGATAATAACGGTTATAGCAAGGAATAAAATATTCGTTCCAACGTTGTTAGCAACGTCCGGACCGAAACTTACGCCAACGTAAGAGCCGTTGCAGAACTTAATAAAGTAATTGATAATCCAACCTGTAACAACAGTATAAAAAGCCATAAGAGCGATATTGCCAAATAGTGAAACGAATCCGTGGATATGCCATTTTTGACCTTTCTTTTCAAGTTGTTGGTACATAAGCGTTGGGCTTTTTTGTGCGGCACGACCTATTGAGAATTCCATTGTCATAATAGGCAAGCCTAAAAGGACTAAGCAAATAATGTAAAACAAAACGAATAGTCCACCACCGTATTGAGCGGTTTGCCATGGAAATCTCCAAACGTTTCCGCAACCGATTGCACATCCGGCTGATAAAAGAATAAAGCCGAGACGTGTGCTGAGTTTTTCTCTTTCCATAATTTTCTCCTTTATAAAATATTTGTATTAAACCGGCGAAAAGATACCGAGAAGAATAATCCCAATAAACGTTAAAATAATTGCTATATAATGCTTATAAGAAAGTTTTTCTTTTAAGAATATTCTTGACCAAATGACAGATAAAACGCAGTAAGAAGAGATGATAGGCATACCTGCATCAAAATCAGAAAACATTACAGACATATAAAATATTTGTCCGAAAGTTTCAAAAAGTCCTGCAAAAATCAAATTTCTTTTTAGTTTTTTTTGATTTGAATCCCCAAAGTCAAAAAACTTTTCTTTCTTTGCTTTTACAAAGATAAAAGCAAATACGGCAAAAATTAAAGAAGTAAATTCAAAAGCCGTATTAGAAGCGTATTCGCTTATATCAAATAATTGTAGTTCGGAAACAATTTGGTCGCCAACAGTTCCCAAAGCGTCAATAATGAGATAAATAATAGGGATAACTATTGCGATAAAACTTTTTCTGTATTTGAATTTTTGTTTGTCTTGCCTTGCTAACTTTACTTCTTCGTTTTCGTTGTAATCAACGATGCCTAAAAATAAAATTCCTATCGTGATAAATATAACGCCGATAATAGGAATAGCACCGTCTAATTTAGAAAGTCCGAAAATAAGGCAAATAACAAGAGCGAGTGAACCCGAAGAATTACAAATAGGCGAAGATATAGATAATTCAATATATCTTAGTCCGATATATCCTATAACCATAGCGAGTAAATATATAAAAGCAACTGGGAAATATCTTAGTAAATCAATAATCTTAAAGTCGGTAAAAAACAAACTTTTAATAATTGCCGAACTTTCAGAAAAATCAAATACGCTACTTAATAAAAGTGAGATAATAGCGTGTAAACCCATTATAACGCCAACTGCGAAAATAACGTGCCAGTGACTATTTTTATCGTTTTGCGAAGTGCCTGTTTTAGAAAATAAATCAGAGCCACTCCAACAAAAAAGCGCAATAAGTGAAAAAATAAAATACATAATAATACCTAAGCGTGAAAAATAAAGACTTATAAATCGTAGCCACGAAGTTTTACGTTCTTTACGGTTTTAGCCATAATGTCGGCAAATTTTTTTGCTGTTTCAAGTGGGACTTCGGTTAAGCCCTGTGGGGCAAGACAGTTATCTCCGCTTTTGAATTTTTGCATAATATATTTATTTGCGCCCTTAATATCTTTTGAAATGTTTATAATATTTTCTTCCTTATGGAACTCGTTAATAAGCGTCGTTCTGAATTCATAATCTGCATTGCCTGTTAGAAAGAAGTCAATGCTTTCTTTAACGGCTTTTGTGTCAAATTGTTTTAGCCCTATAATAGGAGCGTAATTTTCAAGGTCGTTTTTAATATCCATAGCGAAATAGTCAACCAAGCCGTTTTCAAAAAGTGTTTTTATCATTTTCGGATTAGTTCCGTTGGTGTCAAGTTTTACTTTTAAGCCGATATTTTTAATTTTTTCTATAAAATCCGGAAGGTCTGCATTTAACGTAGGTTCGCCACCCGAAACGCAAACGCCTTCAATAACGCCTTTTCTTTTTTTAAGATAAGAAAATATTTCTTCTTCGTCAAACGTCGGAAGGGTGTCGTAATCTGTTACTAAAAGAGCGTTATGGCAAAACGGACACCTGAAATTGCAGTTGCCCGAAAATACAGTTGACGCTACGTATCCGTCGTAATCAACTAAAGATAATTTTTCTAAACCGTGAATTTTCATAACATTAATTATACTTTATTTGGCAAAAACTTGTCAATTATTTTGTAATATGATATCATATGTAATAATAAAATATAGGGATAGAAGAAATGAAAGCAGTAATACAAAGAGTTTTAAGTGCAAACTTAAAAGTAGAAGGAAAGTTGATTTCCGAAATAAAAAACGGATACGTAATTTTCTTAGGCGTAGGCAAGGGTGACACGAAGGAAAATGCCGATTATTTTATTAAAAAGATTCCGCCGTTAAGAATATGTGAAGATGAAAACGGAAAAATAAATAAGTCAATAGTAGATACGTTTGGCGAGATATTACTCGTTTCGCAATTTACGTTGTTTGCGAATACCGAGCACGGCAACAGGCCGAGTTTTTTTGATGCAGAAGAACCTGCAAAAGCAAACGAATTATATATGTATGTTGCCGAGGGGTTAAAAGCACAAGGATTATCAGTAAAATTAGGAGTTTTCGGTGCGGACATGAAGATTGAACAAATCAACGACGGTCCGTTTACCGTAATAATAGAGAAGTAAAGTATGTTTGAAAAATTGATTAAAATGTTTATAAAAGATGCCGATAACGTAAGTGATATAAAAGTAAGAGAGAAATACGGAACACTTACGGGGATATTCGGTATCGTATTAAACACGATACTTAGTGTTTTGAAAATAGTAGTGGGAATAATTGTCGGAGCAATTTCGGTTGTATCTGACGGAGTAAATAATTTATCTGACGCAGGTTCGTCTTTAATCACTCTCGTAGGGTTTAAGTTGTCAGGGAAAAAGCCTGATAAAAAGCATCCTTTCGGGCATGGAAGAATGGAATATTTTGCAGGACTTTTGGTATCGTTAGTCATTTTGATCGTAGCGGTTGAATTATTTATCGGTTCGCTTAAAAAAGTAATAAACGGCGAAACGATTTCTTTTGAATCTGATTCCGTTTTGATTTTAACGATAGTAATTTTATCGGTTTCAATTTTGGTAAAATGTTTCATGTCGTTATTTTATAGATACGCAGGTAAAAAGATAAAATCTTCGGCAATAACGGCAACGTCGCTTGATAGTATTTCCGATTGTATATCAACGGCAGTAGTTTTAGTTTGTACTATATTGTCTTTATTTATTAAGTCTTTTGCGATAGACGGAGTAGGCGGTTTAATAGTATCGTTATTTATCGCATATACAGGTGTTCGTTCGGTTATAGAGATTTTGGATTTATTATTAGGTCAAGCGCCGGATAAAGAGTTTGTTGACAAAATTGCAAAATACGTTTTGAGTTTTGATAAAAAGATTGTGGGCGTTCACGATTTAATGATTCACGATTACGGTCCCGGAAGAAAAATAATCGTTTTGCATGCAGAAGTTCCGTCAAACGGAAGTATTATGGAGCTTCACGATATGATAGATAATTTGGAAAGGGGCATAGAGAACGAATTTAACTGTATGGCAACGATTCACCTTGACCCTGTTGATACCGAAAGTGAGAGAGTTCTTGAATTAAAAAATATATGCAGGAAACTTGCAAAAGAAATAGACGAGCAATTTGAAATTCACGATTTCAGAATGAACGAAGGTACGACTCACGCCAACGTTATCTTTGATCTTTTGATAACTTTTGATAGAAAAGAGAGTAAAGAAGAGATAGCGGAAATGCTAAAAGACAGAATAAAAGAGTATGATAGCAAGCTAAATGCGGTAATTACGGTAGATTTTCCGTTAATTTAGTAAAAAATGCTTGTAAAGTAAATTAAATCGTGCTAAAATGAATATATATTTACGAAGGAGAAAATATATGAAAAAGACAAAATTATTAGTATGCAATATTATAATTGCAGTGATATGTGCATTCGTATTGTTTATGTACTACTCACAACCGTTTTTTGCAGTTAAGGTAGGCTTTTCATTAAACGGCGATATGCTTGAAGACGTTATGGGTTCATCAGGAAGCGAAGGTTCATCTTTCGGTGGAGATTTGGACTTTAATTCTATTCTCGGTGAAGACGGTTTGGAATTCAAGATTAAAGTAGGTATTGATTCAAAAGCATTGTTTAAGGCTTTAACTTTGGATAAAGACGGCGTTAAAAAATTCGTTGAAGACGAAATTATAGGACCTAATATTGAAGGTATTATAGAAGCTGCATCAGAAGTTTTAACGACAGTTGTAACAAACGTAGTTAAAGAAGCAGCAAAGCAAGCAATAAAAGATGAGTTAAAAGCAGTAAGCGTAGATGACAATATTTCAAATGCAGTTGATAATATTATTGATGCGTTTAACGATGAAAACGCTACGCCTGATTCATTTGCAAAAACGATTACTGATCAGATTGATATACTTGCAGCAACCGGAAATTATGAAATTCCCGAAATGTCTGCAGAAGATAAAGCAGAATTAGAGAAATCTATTAAAGATATGCTTGATGAATTACAATTAGTTGATAAAGACGGTAAGATTGCAGATCCTGTTGCAGCAATCAGCGCATTGCTTTCAGGTGCAATGGGAGAAGACGATATCAAGGGCGGTATCAATGACGTTGTCGGTGGAGATAAACAATCTTCAACGGGTGGTTTGTCAGTTACAAACTTTGCTAAAGAAACGGAAGATAAGACGAATACGGCTTTAGTAGATATGTTAAAAGAAAATCTTGCCGATTTGATTAAAATAGACGATTCAACTGCAAATATTTTGATGATTGCATTTAAGGCTTTAGCTGGATTCTTAATTTTCTTAATGTTTACGTGGGCTATCGTATTTATTTTATCGTTGGCAAAACTCGGAGCTAAAAACCCAGGCGTTAAGGTATGGCTCCCTGTAGTATTCGGCGGTGGATTTATCGGTGGTATTTTACATATTGCACAAATGGTATTAAAGATATTGATGAAAAAAGGAACGATTCCATTCTTAAATGAATTGCCTGTGGGATTGTCAATAGAAATCACAACTTCAATGTTCTATGCATGTTGGGGTGCTTGTGCATTTATTATTCTTTGCTGGTTCGTTGGATATGCAAGAACGAGAAGAAGACTTAGAAAAGAATTAAAATATGGTGAAGATTCTTCTTCAAAGAAAGGCGGTGAAAAATCTAATGATTTTGATGACGAAGACAATGAACCATCAAGCAGAGCAAAGAAGACTGTAACAAAAACAACGACAAAAACAGTTACAAAAAGAGCAAAATAGTAAAAAATAAAATTAAAACCCGTTCCATGAAAGGAGCGGGTTTTTTGTTGTAAAAAAGGGGGCGAAGTAAAAACTTCGCCCATTTAATTAAATTACAAATTGTTTTTTTCTTTATATTGTTCAAGAGCGGTGGCAAGTTGGTCTGCACAAGAAGTGTTTCCACGGCACTCTATACCTTTAAGCAAAAAGATAACTTCGTCTATATGTTTGCCTTCAACAAGTCTTGAAACGGCTTGAAGATTGCCTCTGCAACCGCCTGTATATTTTACTTCGGTTAAGATTCCGTCTTTATCAACGTCAAATTGAATAAGTGTTGAACAAGTCCCTTTAGTTTTATAAGTGTTCATATTAGTCTACCAAATTTTCATAAATATTTCTGTATGTATCAGTTGCCTTATCGCCCCATTTTTTGTAAATGTCTTTTGCTATTTGACGGTTAGGAACAACTAATTTCAATTCCAAAGCAGGTTGGGTTGGTTCAATAATTTTGAGAAAAACCGTGTACGTGCCGTCTTTATTCATATAGTAGTCTGCAACACATTCTTGTTTTCTACGGTATCTGTCCTTATTGTTTTTAACAAAAATCGCAATTTCTTCTCTCGTTGAGGCAGGAATATTTATAAAGAAATTAGACAAACATATTCTGCCGTCAGTCGTGATAGAGTAAAGAGGTTCTTCGTCACTGCCGATATTGTAAATCCAGCCACAATCTAAAAGTTGATTTAAAATAGGTTGACAATCCATATATGCAAGCCAGTTGTTTGTGGAACAGCACATATCTAAAAGGGTATTTTCAGAAAGAGGAACTTCCATTTTGTCAAAAACAAAAAGCATAATCAATTTATTAAGTGAAGAATTGCCTTTAACTTGCATAAATATACCCCCTTTTAGAAATTTAAGTCAAAATTACCTATAATAAAAATATTTAAGTAAAGGTAATTATATTCGTATTTTGTAAATTTGTAAATTATTTTAACTAAAAAAAGAAAAATTGTGTTAAAAAACTTTATCAAACACGAAATGTTGTGGTATAATTAAACAAAATGGAAAAGTAGCGAAAAAATGTATTTATATTAACGGGGGAAGAAAGTTGACTAAAAACGAAGAATTAAACTTATTTTTGCAAAAATCAAACGAGTTAATAGAAAGTCAGTATATAGTAGCGGATATAAAGATAGTAAACTTATTAAAAACGATAGCGTCATCAGAGACGTTGCTCGCAATTTTTAAGAATTGTCTTAAAGATTTTGATTTTGAAAGTGCCAAGAGAAAATATCTTGTAAAAAAGGAATATCTTGCAGAAGATAAAGGTGAGTTTATATTGCCAACTTCTTCAAGGGAACTATTAGCTTTTGTTTTTAACGTTTTGCTTGAAATGGACGCTAAAAGTATAGATATCGGTTCGTTTATAAAAAAATATTTTTTTGAAGACGGCAGTTATTCTGCAGGATACTCGGCATTTATGGAAAATATGATAAAGCCTTTTAGAAGTTCTGTTAAACTCATAATGGAAAGCGTTATAGAAGGCAAGATTCAAGATCCCATTGAAGCGATTTGCGAAATAGAAGAAAGACAACTCCGTGAAGAAGAAGAGAGAAAGAGAATAAAAAAGATGGAAGAAGACAATTCTCTTAAAACTTATGGGGAAGCATTAAAATTCTTAAAGAAAATGCTTTTAGAAGATAAAATTAAAGTTAAAGACGCAAATATAAAAGAAGAAAGCAAAAGCGACTTATTGCTCGTAATAGATATGTTTGCGAGTGCGTTAGATAGCAACGAAAAGGACGCAATAAGTTATGCGTTCGTTGCGTATAAATACACCGCAAAAGCCTATAAAAAGGTATTAAAGAGAAAAATGAAGAAAGTAAATAAATATATTTTGGACGTAACGAATGGATTATAAAGAAGAAACGAAATCATCAGAGTATATCTATAAAGGAAAGGTCATTTCTTTAAGAAAGGACGAAATAACACTTGAAAACGGAAAAGAATCGGTAAGGGAAATAATAGAACACGGCGGTGGCAGTGCAATTTTATGCGTAGAAAACGAAAAAGTGTTATTAGTAAATCAGTTTAGATATGCTTATAAAGAGAATATTTGGGAAATTCCTGCAGGAAAGATAAATAAGGGTGAGTTGCCTGATATAACCGCAATAAGAGAACTTGAAGAAGAGTGCGGGTTAAAAGCGGAGAAAGTAAAACTTCTTTTTAATGTATATCCTTCGCCTGGATACACAAACGAAGTGATAAGAATATATCAAGCCTTTAATTTTACAAAGTCTAAAACAAACTTTGATGAAGACGAATATATAGTTTCAAAATGGTTTGATATAAAAGAAGCGATAGATATGGTAAATAATGGCGAAATAAAGGACGCAAAAACGATAATTGCACTTTTATACGCTAATTCGGGGATAAATGAAATATAGTTTAGGAAGAACAGTATGAAAAGAACAGATGTAAGAAACGTAGCAATAATAGCACACGTAGATCACGGTAAAACGACTTTGGTTAATCAATTATTAAAGCAAGGTGGAGTATTCCGTGATAATCAAGAAGTAGCAGACAGAGTTATGGATTCAGGCGACCTTGAAAGAGAGCGTGGAATAACTATTCTTGCAAAGAATACTTCGGTATCGTATAACGGAATAAAAATCAATATAGTAGATACGCCGGGGCACGCAGATTTCGGCGGAGAAGTTGAGCGTGTATTAAAAATGGTAAACGGCGTTTTAGTTTTAGTTGACGCTTGTGAAGGACCTATGCCACAAACGAGATTCGTTATGCAAAAGGCGTTAGAGTTAAACCATAAACTTATTATCGTCGTAAATAAAATTGACCGTCCTGATGCAAGGTTATCTGAAGTTCAAGACGAAATACTTGAATTATTGTTTGACTTAAACGCATCTAACGACCAAATAGATAGTCCTATTATCTTTTGTTCTGGTAGAGACGGCACGGCAACGACCGTGTGTGGAGAAAAAGGCAAGGATTTGACACCGCTTTTTGAAGCGATAGTAAATCACTTTGACCCACAAGAAGTAGATGACGAAGGTCCTTTCCAAATGTTGGTATCTTCAATAGACTATAACGAATACGTAGGTAGAATAGGTATCGGCAGAATTGAAAGGGGAAAAGTAAGCGTAAATCAACCCGTTGAAACGTGTAATTACAACGTAAAAGGTAAAGAAGTTAAGGGGAATATCGTAAGTATCAGCCAAATAGAAGGATTAAACAGAGTAAACGTAGAAAGTGCAAAAGCAGGTGATATAGTTTGTATCAGCGGATTAGAAAATATTTCAATCGGCGATACGGTTTGTGCTTCGGGTAGCCCCGAGGCAGTTCCTTTCGTAAAGATTTCGGAACCGACGGTAGAAATGACGTTTTCGGTTAACGATAGCCCGTTTGCCGGAAAAGAAGGTAAATTCGTTACGACAAGACATTTAAGAGATAGATTGTTTAAGGAAATGCTTAAAGACGTTTCTTTACGTGTAGAAGCAACCGATTCGGCTGATTCTTATAGGGTTTGCGGTCGTGGAGAAATGCACCTTTCAATTTTGATTGAAACGATGAGAAGGGGTGGTTATGAATTTCAAGTTGGCGCACCTAAAGTAATGTATAAAGAAGAAAACGGAAAACTTTTAGAACCTATGGAAAGGCTTATCGTAGACGTTCCGGAAGATAAAACAGGAACGGTATTTTCAAGCATGGGCGTTAGAAAGGGCGAACTTTTGGAGATGCAAAACATAGGTAGCAGAATAAGACTTGAATTTAAGGTGCCTGCAAGGGGACTTTTCGGATATAAGAGTCAATTTTTAACAGATACAAGGGGAGAAGGCGTATTCAATACACTCTTTTATGGATATGAAGAATACAAGGGAGATATTGAAAGAAGGTCAACAGGTTCACTCGTAGCGTTTGAAACTGGCGAATCTGTCACTTACGGATTATTTAACGCACAAGGTCGTGGCGAATTATTTATCGGTGCAGGCGTTCCCGTTTATGAAGGTATGGTTGTTGGCGTATCTCCAAAGAATGAAGACATATCTGTAAACGTATGTAAGAAAAAGCATTTGACAAACAACCGTGCGTCAGGCTCCGAAGAAGCGTTGAGATTAGAGACTCCAAGACTTATGTCGCTTGAAGAAGCAATGGAGTTTATAAACGACGACGAACTTTTGGAAATTACTCCAAAGAATATAAGAATAAGAAAGAAGACGCTTGACACGGAAATGAGATTAAAGAGAAAGGCAAAAGGTTTAGAATAATTAACTGATGTCAATACGGGGGGAGTATGAAGAAAATATTTTGTTTAATAATATCTATAATATTTTGTGTTTCGGCGTTAACGTTAACAGCTTGTTTTTGGAAAAAGGAAGAAGAAGATACGCTGAAACTCTCTTATGATTATTACGTTGAATATACAAAAGGAAAGGGAGAAACTCCGTTATCTTATAAAGAATGGGAAAAGGTTTTTTCAAACGAAAAAGAAAGCGAAAACCCTTCCATACAAGACGTTTATATTAAGAGTATAAAGGTTAACGATAAAGGCGAATTAGAAGTAATATACTCTAACGGAACGACGGATAAAATTGATAAATTTTACGACAAAGACGTACCATCGTCATACATTGTCAGTGCAAAAGTAAATATCATGGGTGAGTTAGTCTTAACTTATTCAGACGGAAAGAAGGAAAATCTCGGTAATATCTTGCAAAACGGCGACAAAACAGAAGATTTAACTGAAGTGGTAAAAACGGTAAAACGTTCTTCTGTTGCAATAAAGTCAACTTCGGGAAACGGCTCCGGTGTTCTTGTTGATATGGGAGAATACGGCAAAAACGATTCTAACGAAGTTTATATTATCACTTGTCATCACATGATAGATAAAAAGGGAATGATAACTGTGTATATTCCTGATAAAAACGGAAATTACGATAATAAGGATTATACGTTTGGTGGTGAAATAGGCGATAAAATATATACTGATGAAAAAATTAAGTACGTTGACGTTGGTGAAGCGGACGTTGCTGTTACGCTTGTCGGTGGGGACAAAGATTCGGATATAGCAGTTTTGCAATTAGACTTAAATAAGTGTGCAATTTCCGGAAATAAGTTAAGCATAAGCGACTTAGTTTTGGCAAAATTGCCGTCTAAAAACTATAAAATGGAACTTGGTGAAAAGGTGTTTGCGGTAGGTAATCCAACTGGAACTCTTCCGGGGACGTTATCTGTAGGAAATATAAGTTATCTTGAAAGAGAAGATGAATTTATTTCAGATTTAGGCAATATGAATTTGATGCAAATAGACGTTTCAATAAATCCTGGAAATTCGGGTGGCGGTTTATATAACCTAAAAGGCGAATTGATAGCAATAACTAATGCAGGAAGTACGGCTTATACAAATATCAACTATGCTATTCCTTATGAATTATCTAACGGAAACGGTTATCTTTCTATAGCGAGCAAATTGATAAGTACGAAGACTGATACGAACTACGGCTACGTTGAAGGCAGAAAAGAGAAAATGGGCTTTACTACTTCACAATCGTTTAATTATCTATTAGATAGATACGAGTTAACAGTATCGGCAATAACGGTAGGAAGCGTAGCTGAAGAAGTAGGCTTAAAAGTAAACGATATAATTATCGGCGGAAAACTAAATTCAGGTGATAGAGTCAATTTTAAGCTTTTAGAGGAGTTGACTGCACTTATAAAGAGTGCTAACGCAGGAGACA
>JAKSOS010000024.1 GCA_024405475.1 Clostridia bacterium | reverse complement strand
TTGCCATTCTACGGCTAACACTTTGCGTCCCGGTCTTCAAGTAATTAAAACTGCTCCGGGAATTAACACTGTATCAAGTTGTTTCATTATGGTAGCAGATAGAGAAAACAAATATAATCCTGACGGAGTTGCGGTTTTTGCAGACTGTGCTATCAATATTGAACCGGATGCACAACAATTAGCAGATATTGCTATTTCAACGGCAGAAACGGCAAAGAATATTGCAGGAATTGAACCGAGAGTAGCTATGTTATCTTTCTCAACGAAAGGAAGCGGAAACGACGATAAGTATTTCCAAACAGTTCCGAAAATGCAACAAGCAACGGCTTTGGCAAAACAATCTGCTCCTGATTTAAAGTTAGACGGCGAATTTCAATTTGACGCAGCAGTTGCTCCTGAAGTCGGCAAGTTAAAAGCACCTGATTCAAAGGTTGCAGGAAATGCAAACGTATTTATTTTCCCGAACATCAACGCAGGAAATATCGGATATAAAATTGCACAACGTTTTGGTGGTTATATGGCTTTGGGTCCTATCTGCCAAGGTTTTGCTAAACCTATTAACGATTTGTCACGTGGTTGCAACGTAGATGACGTCGTTGCAGTTATTGCTATTACGGCACTTCAAGCAGAATAATTTTAGGAGAAATATATAAATGAAAATTTTAGTTATCAATGCAGGTAGTTCTTCACTTAAGTATCAACTTATAAATATGGAAGACGAAAGCGTTATCGTAAAGGGTGTTTGCGAAAGAATTACTTTTAAGGGTAGTGTTCTTTCTCAAAAAACTTTTGACGGTAGAGAAATGGTTATTGAACAAGATATGCCTTCACATAAAGAGGCTATGGAACTCGTATTAAAGGCTATGCTTGATAGTAAAAACGGCGTATTAAAGTCTGTTGATGAAATCGGTGGCGTAGGCCATAGAATTCTTCACTCGGGCGAAGACTTTAAGTCAAGCGTCGTTATTGATGACGAAGTAATCCGTATTTGCGAAAAGAACGCTGAATTAGGACCACTTCACATGCCTGGCGAAATCGCTTGCATTAAGAGTTGTAAAGAAGTTATGCCTACCGTTCCTATGGTTGCGGTTTTTGATACGACTTTCCACTCAACAATGCCTGCTAAAGCATATATGTATGCTATTCCTTACGACGTATATGATAAGTACAAAATCAGAAAGTATGGTTTCCACGGAACTTCACATAAGTTTATTTCCGAAGAAGCAGGTAAACTATTAGGAAATAAGAACGCTAAAATGGTTATTTGCCATTTAGGTAACGGTTCTTCGGTTTCTGCAGTTAAAGACGGAAAGTGCCAAGATACTTCAATGGGCTTTACTCCGCTTGAAGGTTTGGTAATGGGTACTCGTTCAGGCGATATTGACCCTGCTGCTGTAGAGTTTTTAAGAAATAAATTAAACTTAACACCTGAAGATGCCGTTCAATACTTAAATAAAAAGTGTGGTATGCTCGGTATCAGCGGTTTAAGCGATATGCGTGATAACACGGAAGAAATGTTAAAGGGCAACGAAAGAGCAAAACTTGCTATTGAAATGGTTGCTTACAGAGTTAAAAAGTACATAGGAAGTTATATCGCAGTTTTAGGCGGGGTTGACGCTATTATCTTTACAGGTGGTATCGGCGAACACTCATTTAGAACGAGAAAGTTCATTATGGAAAATATGGAATACTGCGGTGCTAAGTTTGACGAAAAGAAGAACGAAGAATATACTTCTGGCGTTGGATATATCAATACTGACGATTCAAAGGTTAAGATAATAGTACTTCCTACGAACGAAGAATTGTCTATCGCAAGAGAAACGAGAGATTTAACGTCTAAATAATAGTTAAAAGCAAAATTTAGAAAGTTAATTAAAATCGTTGACTTTGAAAGATAAATAGTATATACTTTTATAGCAATTTGATTAAAAGATATGATTTTAGATTTATTAGACCTTAAAAGAAGGGGTTTAACTGAAGAAAGTTTTTATTTTGAGTATTCACCGGAATCTGAAATTCAAACTGATATTCCCGAAGTTAATTTACAATTACCTATAAGAATAAACGGTCAAATCACGCTTATCGGCGAGCATAGCGCTATTATTGATGCCGAAATTAACTTTTCGCTTTGTGGTGAGTGTAATAGATGCTTAAAAGTTGCCACAAAGAAGTATCAAGTAGAAATATCTGAAGAAGTGGACGAAAGTTCGGAAAATTATAAAGTAGTAAACGATAAAATAGACTTTGGAAAAATCGTTTATGATGCGATAATAATAAATATGCCTATTCAGTTTTTGTGCAAAGAAGATTGCAAGGGAATATGTATGGGCTGTGGCGTTAACTTAAACGACGCCGAATGTAAATGTAATAATAAGGAGAGTAAATAAAATGGCTGTTCAAAAGAGTAAAACTTCACAACAAAGAACAAATACTAGATATGCACAATGGAAATTAGAGGCACCTAACCTCGTTGAATGCCCACAATGTCACGAACTTAAAGCACCACACAAGGTTTGCAAAAAGTGTGGATATTATGATGGCAAGCAAGTAATTGATACTGCTAAAAAAGAAAAGAATAACTAATTTTTGTTAAGAAGGAAAACGGCGTATTTTTTACGCCGTTTTAGTTTGTATGAATATTGACTTTGATTTAATAAAAAAATGTACTTGCGGTGTAGAATATTTTTCGGTTAAAAGTGGAGCATTGTGTTTTCATAGATACTTAAAAGAAGAAGAAAACGCATATAAAAATCACGAAAAATACAAAAGGGTTTTCACTTCTTCGGGGGTGGTAATAAGCTTTTTAACAGATTCTAAAATGTTAAAAATTGATTACGATGTTTTTGATGCAGGACAAACGAGAAGTTTTTATTCAATAGATATTGAGAAAAACGGAAGACTTATAGATTCGGCTAAAAACGTTAAGGGCGAAAAACCTTTCTTTAACGAAAAAGAACAAAAATATGCCGATTACGTCGTTGCGGGCGATATAAAGCAATTTGATTTAGGCAAGGGCGAAAAGAAAATAAGGATATATTTTCCGTTCGCTTTGGAAACGAGAATAAACAGTATTGAGTTAGACGATAATGCAAAGATTATTCCCATTAAAAGAGATAAAAATATTATTTTTTATGGCGATTCAATAACGCAAGGGTACGACGCATTACATCCTACTAATCATTACACGAAAAAGATTGCAAATTACTTAAATGCCGACTTTATAAATAAGGGTTTTGGCGGAGATACGTTTAGGGAGCAAGTTGTTTTTAAGTCTAAAACTAATCCCGATTACGTGTTTGTCGCTTTCGGTACAAACGATTTTTCAAAGACAAAAACGAAGAAAGAGTTTGTAGATTGCTGTAAAGCATACTATAAAAAGATAAGTGAGTTTTATGCTGACGCAACAGTATTTGCGCTGACTCCTATTTGGCGAAAAGATTATCTAAAGAAAACGGCGTTTAAGTTTGAATGTGTTAAGGAAGAAATTATTAAGGCAACGGAAAAACTAAAAAACGTTGTAGTTATAGATGGATTTGATTTTGTTCCGCACAATCCTAAACTGTACGGCGATTTAAGGCTTCATCCAAACGATAAAGGATTTATTAAATACGCAAAATCTTTAATTAAACAATTAAAAAAGCACGGATTTTAATCCGTGCTTTCGTTTTATTATTTTCTATGCTTTGTAAATTATTTTTCCTTCTTTTATCGTGAGTTTTACGTTTATATCTTTATCTAAAACGCAAAAATCAGCGAGTTTTCCTTTCTTTATAGAACCTATCTTTTTATCAAGGTTAAGGTGCTTTGCAACGTTAATAGTTGCATAGTCTATAGCGTCGGTAATTTTTACGTTAAGCGAGAGAAGATTTTTAATTGCTTGGTTCATTTTTAACGTACTACCTGCAAGCGTGCCGTTAATTAACCTTGCTTCGCCGTTTTTAACAATAACTTTTTGTCCGCCCAACTCACTTTCGCCGTCCGGTAAAAACTTTGCTCTCATAGAATCGGTTATTAAAATAATTTTATCTTTCGGTTTGTTTTTTAATATGAGTTTTAGCATGGGCGAACTCAAATGAATAAGGTCGGCAATAACTTCGGTATAAAGATCATCGTCAAGTAAGGCCATACCCGAAATGCCTATTTCTCTATGGTGAATTCCACGCATAGCGTTAAAGGTGTGGGTGATAGAGTTAAGTCCGCATTTTTTTGCTTGTTCAATATCTTTTACACCTGCATCGGAGTGCCCTGCACTTGCGATAATATTATCTTTAACAATTTGTTTTATTAAATCTTTTGCGTTTTTTTCTTCTGGTGCAACGGTAATAATTTTAACTGTTTTTTTGCTCTTTTTATTTAGATTTTTATAAACGGAAATATCTGGGTCTAAAATATGTTTTAAATTTTGTGCACCCTTAAAAGTTTCCGAAATAAAAGGGCCTTCCAAGTGCGTGCCGAGTATTCTCGCACCGCCGTTAGGTTTAGCCATATAATCTTTTATTGATACGATAGCATTTTCTATATCGGGTAGAGAAGCCGTCATAGTTGTTGCAACAACACTAACAGTTCCTTCTTTTGCTATAGCATTAGTTATAGAGTCAAGGGCAGTAGAGTCAGCGTCCATAAAATCATAGCCCATTGCTCCGTGAATATGCTCGTCAATAAAAGCAGGGAAGACGATTTCGCCCTTTTTATAGGGGTAAGGATTATCAATTTTAACATCTTTACCGATAGCGAAAATCTTTCCGTTTTTAACGGCAACGTTAGTTTTAACAATGCCTAAATTTTCCACGTAAACGTTAGCGTTTTTAAAACCTTGCATAAAAACTCCTTTTTTTATATTTTAACAAAGTAAAGCTTTTTAGTCAATATATATTTTTACAATATATTCTCTATTGAAGTTCTAAACGTCTTTGGAATTTGCTCGGATAATTCCCTTAATACTTCTATTTTAGAAAGGGCGTCTTCCCACTTTTCTTCCCTCACTAACTTTACCGATTCCGATAGCCATAAGTCTATTTCTTTTATTTCGTTATGCGGAATAAATATATGAAGATATTTTTTCTTTTCCACCCAGTTCGCTTGTACAGAATAAACGTCGTCTTCGGTGGCAGTCTTTTCGTCAACCTTTTCGTATAATACTTCTAAAACTTGGTTAAACTCTTCAAATTGCCTTTTGGTAAAGTTTGCTTCGTAAATGGCACAGCAGGTGAATATAAGTGCGACAATCACCGTTGATATTATTGATTTTACCATAACTCGCTCCTTTTTATAGGAATGCTTGTTATCGTGTACTTTTTGTTTTTTTGTTTAAGATAAACTCTGCCGTTTCCGTCTATCGTCATAACTTCGGTGTTTTTAATATTTTCTTTTTTTGTCTTAAAAAATTCTTGAATATTTTCGTTTGTTAAATGTGCTTTTAACATATTTTTCTTATCCGGTTTGCCGTTATATACTAAAACTATCGGCAAAGATGCGCTGTCGCTTTTATTCTTACTTTCTAATGCCGAAAGTTTTCCGTTAGATTCAAATATAGCGTAATCCACGTCGTCTAAATTAAAGTAGCCTGCACCACGCATTGATTCTATCAGTTCGTTAATGTCCATATTATTGTTTTTTAGTTCTTTTATATCCACGCCGTCTTTATTTATTACAAGACTCGGTTTTCCGGATATAACTTTTTTGAAAAAACTTCCCGATTGTTCTAAAAGGGATAATAATTGATGAAACAAAAACAATGCTAAAACCGCCGTCAAGCCGTAAGTTAACGGAATTGATACGTCTGCCATAGGCACGCACGCAAGGTCTGCTATAATTAAAGTTATAACGAATTCAAACGGTTGCATTTCTCCTATCTGACTTTTTCCCATAAGGCGAAGTATTATTACTAATACCACGAAAATTATAAGCGTTCTTATAAATATTATCGTCATATCCGTTATTATGTTTAGTTATTGAATTTTTATGCCTTTTCTTTTGTTGACAATTTCTCTTTTTTTTGGTATATTTATCTAAAATATAGAGTAGTAAAGATGCGTAAAGTGTTGCAAAATGGGATGTTGTTTGCAAACGAAAAGTTTTCTTGCGGTGTCTTTACGCGTCCGCTATAAATAGGCTTTCGCCATTTTTAACGGTCTCTCTTTTTACGGGAGATTTTTTTATGAATGAAAATGCATTTAAGTTTTCTTACATTTTTAAGACGGTTGTTTCACGTTGGTATTACTACGTAGCTTTGGCAGTTTTTTTGATTTTACTTTTTTGTTTCTTTTTAATTAAAAAGCAACCTGAAAGAAACAATTTGTCTAAAACGCAAAAGTTAGTATATGCGTCACTATTAAGTGCCGTTTGCGCAGTATTAAACGTTTTTGATATTCCCGTAAACGATATGTTGCAATTATCATTTGTCGCTACTATCGGGTTTATCAGTGGTTATCTTTTGGGTGGTGGATACGGATTTGCCGTTTGCTTTATAGGTGATTTACTCGGTGCAATTATAAATCCGCACGGTCCGTATAATCCCATTATAGGAATAGGGACGGGTTGCTGGGGTTTGATTTTCGGACTTGCGTTTTCTTTCTTTAAGGGGAAAGATATTTTTAAATGTGCAATCAGTTATTTGTTAGGATTTATTCTCATTTCCGCAGGGATTAACACTTTTGGTTTTTGCGTTATGTATCCTACGATGTACACTTTGGAATTACTTCTTCCGCTTTTGCCGTTTAAGTTATTAACGGTCGTTGCAAACTTTGTTTTATCGGTGATTTTAATAAAACTTTTACCCAAAGTTTTGCCCAAAGAAAAATTTAATTTGTAGATTGAATTGCCACTCTTTTTTCGGAGTGGCTTTTTCTTATTCTAAATCTTGATTTTATAAAGTTAAAATCAATTAGATTAAATCCTACAAATAAAAGGGTAGTGAAAATCGTTATTATCACTGCGCAAATTATAAAGGTAAACGTCGTGCCTAAAATGGAAAGTAAAAGTTTTTCAAGCATAAGCCCTAAAAAAGAAGACGGAATTATCAAAAGCGAAGATACTAATATATATCTTTTTATTTTAGGTTTAACCGGACAATGCTTATTTATTAAATACAAGTTATAAATGCAAGTTATTCCGTAAACGAAAGTAAATCCTACAAGCAGTGAATATATTCCCAAAATCTTTGGCAAGAAAAATACCGAAGCAATCATAAATAATCCGCTTATCGTGGTGCAAATTAAAACTTTGTTTTCTAAGCCTATGGAATTGAGTATGCTTGTCGTAAGGTTTGATAGTCCCATAAATATCATTATAAAAGACGACACGGACAAATATTTTCCGCAATCCAAATTGTCAAAGATTATTATTCCTATTTCTTCGCCACATACGAAAAATATAGGAATAAAAACACATGTAATAAATGTTGTAAACTTTATCGCTTTTTCTATTTCGGTTTTTAAGCTCGTGTTTTTCTTGCTATAAAAATCTTCTGCAATTTCAGGTACGAGCACAACGGTAAGTGAGCCTATTAGCGTTGTCGGTATAAATAATATAGGCATTGCTTGACCAAAGGCAGAGCCGTATAAACTTAACGCAGAAGATTTACTGTATCCCGCTACGATCAGTCTTAGCGGTAAAATAATTGATACGAGCGACATTGATAGAGAGTTTACCGTTCTCATTGCCGTTACGGGAACGGCGGAAGAAAGTAATACTTTCATTTGTTCTTTTGGACGAACGAGCCTGTTCTTTCTATAAAAGAAAATAAACGTTGCAACCGAAAAAGAAAATATATAAGAAATTAAAACCGCAAGTCCGGCTTTAAGTGCGCCTTCAAAAGTAGAAGTCGTTTTACTTATCAGTATAACCCCTGCAATTATCATACATATTTCTTCTAAAAGTTCTATCACACTGTACGGAAGAAAATCTTTATTGCCCCAAAACACTCCACGGAAAACGGAGTATAAAGAAGTGAATATTAGTCCCGGCAATAAAACTAAAAATATATTAAAGCACCGTTCGTCTGCAAAGATAAAAGTTAAATATTTTCCACATAGCAAAAAGAATATGCAAATAGGTAGCGAAATAAGTAGTGTAAGAAGTAGTCCTGCCGAAATTATTTTCGTTGCATTTTGCGGTTGATTTTCAGACTTATATTTCGTCATCAGTCTTGAAACCGTTATCGGCGTTCCCGAGCAAATTAAGGTTAGTAAAAATGCAAATACCGAAAGGGCTACCTGATACATTCCAACCCCTTCCGAACCTATGGTGCGTGAAAGAAATATTCTGTATGCAAACCCAAGTACTTTCTCGCAAACCGAGAATACAGTGACTATTGCAACCGTCTTAAAAAAGTTTTTCATTAACAAAAAGTCCTTTATTATTTCTTTTAGTATTCTATTCGCAATAAATAGTAAATATAATTGTTATATGGAAAAGTTTTTTTATAGAGTAAAGCAAAACGAAACGGTATCTATACTATCTAAAAAGTTTAATTGTCCGCAGACAATTTTAATAAAGGAAAACAACCTGAAATGTGAGTTGAGTGAAGGAGATATTGTTTTAATAGAGAGACACGAAGATTTATATATGATTGAACCCAAAGATAATTTACAAAATATAAGTGAGAAACTAAACGAGAATAGTGAATATCTTTTAGAAAAAAATAAAACCCCATACTTTTTTTACGGAGAGATGATAACTAAATAATAAAAGGGCCTTGCCTTATGGCAAAGCCCTTAAATGTTTTTATAATTTATTTTTTATCAACTTTCTTAAAGAAAAACCATATCAAAAATAGTGCTTGAATAGGTATCCCTATAATAAACAAAACCCAAAGAGTTTTAAGTGGCGTCGGTAAAACGATTGAAAGTGTTAAGTAAATTGCTAAAAGAATTGACCAAACTAAAATTGATTCTGCAATTAAAACGATAAGTCGCTTTTTCCATACGCAACATAAAACAAGCAAAATAATCGCCGAAACGGGAATTGCATAAATAAAAGAAAGCCAAGTTGCATTTAGCGATGGGATTATCAGTTTTATAAATGCAAAACATAAAACGGCAACAATCCACACAAGACATATTGATGCCATGCAAATAATTCCACGCATCAGATTAAGGTCTTTAAGGTGTTGAATAAGTCCGTTCTTCTCTTTCGGTTGAGAAATTAACTCATCTACACTTACTTTAAAAAATTTCGCAATATCATAAAGGGTGTAAATGTCGGGAACGGATTCGCCACGCTCCCATTTTGAAACGGCTTTATCCGAATAATTTATTTTTTCAGCAAACTCCGCCTGAGTAAGTTTCAAAGTTTTCCTGAATCTTACAAGGTTAGTTGCAAAGTTTTCGTTTATATTCATATATCGTATTTTATCAAATAAAAGGGTTTTAGTCAATTATTTTGATAAAAAATAACGCAATTCTACCGGTGGTAGAATTATTTTTTTCTTCTCTACCGTAGAAAAAACAAAAGTAGGATTTAAAATGATATCAGTAGGTTGAATTTTTGTTTCTTATTTAATAAAATTTTCTTGTAAAGGAGCAAAAATGAAAATAGCAATTTCAACAGACAGCGCATTAGATTTAACAAAAGAATACATTGATAAGTACTCTATATCGGTTGTTCCGTTTTCGGTTTTGTTGGGAAACGAAACTAAACTTGACGCTAATTTTGATACTCAGGAAATATTTGATTACGTAGATAATAATAAAACTTTGCCTAAAACTTCTGCTGTAAACGTGGAAAGTTTTATTGAGCATTTTAATAACCTTAAAAAAGATTACGACGAAATTATACATATTTCGTTATCTTCAGAAATGTCTTCTGCATATAATAACGCACTTTTGGCAAGTAAAGACGTAAACGGCGTTTACGTTATAGATAGCAGAACTTTATCAACCGGTATATCACTTTTGGCAATTTACGCAAAGAAACTTGTAGATAGCGGACTTCCGGCTAACTTGGTTGTGGAAAAGATTATGGCAAGAATTCCTTACGTTCAAGCAAGTTTTGAATTAAAAAGGGTAGATTATCTTTATAAAGGCGGAAGATGTAGTGCAATGCAACTTCTCGGCGCAAACATTTTAAGAATAAGACCGCAAATTATAGTTAAAGACGGCAAGATGATTTCCGGAAATAAATATCGTGGCAATATGGAACACGTAGTTGATTGCTACGTTAGAGACGTTTTGGAAAAATATGATAATCCCGATTTATCTGTTGCGTTTATAACTTACAGCACTGCAACTGAAGAAATGGTTGAAATTGCAAGGGCAAGATTAAAAGATGCGGGATTTAAGGAAATTATTGAAACAAGGGCAGGTGCAACGGTTGCAAGCCATTGTGGTGAAATGTGTTTAGGCGTTTTGTATATAAACGACGGTGAACATATTATATAATGTATATAGGAATAAAAAATCAATAAAAATATTCATTGTAATAGGTAGTAAAATGCAAGAGTTTATAAAATTCTTGCATTTTTTATTGTCTTTTTTTGGGATAAATGATATAAAAATAAAAGTATTCATTAAAATATTCAATAAATCAAAAAATATTCATAAAAAAATGAAAAAAATTAAAAAAAGTGTATAAAAACAGTTGACAAGTAAATAGTTTGTGATTATAATAGCAACTGTAAAAACAAATTAGGCAAGCGGAGTGCTTGCGAAAAGGAGAACAAAAATGAAGAAACTTTTAACAGTAGTGGTTGCAGGCTTGCTTGCAGTATTAGGTTGTTTTTCACTTACAGCCTGTGGTAAAAAGAATAAAATCTATGTAGACACAAATGCTTTCTTTGCACCTTTTGAATATTATGAAGGAAAGAAGATAGTTGGTGCCGATATTGATATTATGAATAAGGTTGGCGAAAAACTCGGAAAGAAAGTTGTATTTACTAATACGGATTTTGACGTTATTATTGATAACGTATCAAGTGGTAAGAAATATGATTGTGGTGCCGCAGGTATTACGATTACGGATGCTCGTAAAGAGAAAGTAGATTTTTCTAATCCATATTTCAAATCAGTACAATACGTAATTTTCAAAGCTGACGATTCAAATATGCTTTCAAAAGTTAAAACGGCAACGGATAACGTTGAATGTGTTTTCTGGGCAGATTTAGCAGGAAAGAAACTTGGTGTTCAAAGGGACACAACAGGTGATATTTATGCAAATCTTGAAATAGACGGTGAAGGCGAAGAAGGAACTGAAGATTACTATCCTGGTGAACTCAATGGTTCAGGTGCAACAGTAACTCCATACGACAGTGCACAACTTGCAGTAGATGCAATAAATGCTAATCAAATTGACGTAGTTATCGTTGATAAATTACCTGCTGAATATATTTGTAACAAGAACAATAAATTCGTTTGCAAAGCTTTATACTATGATGAAGAAACTGCAACTGAAGAAGAATATGCAATCTGCGTAACGAAGGGAAATACAGAACTTCTCAATGCAATCAACGAAGTATTAGATGAATTAGGCGACGAAGGTATTCAAAAATTAGTTGCTAAACACCTTGGTATTTCTGACTAATTAAGCATAAAAAAATAAAAACAAGTTAAGGGAACTGTTTTTCAGTTCCCTTGTTTGTGTAAAAAGGGTAAATTATGAATTTTAATTTAATGGCAAGCCTTTTTCAAAACTTAGGCGAAATTTTTGGAACTGGCGAATATATAGACATGATAATCACCGGACTTGGCGTGACGTTGCTCATTTCCATCGGTGCAACTATCATAGGCTTGATTTTAGGAACTATTGTCGCAATAATTAAGATTATTCCGTCTAATAGTAAATTGATTAAAGTATTAAATGTTTTATGCAACATTTATACTACGGTTATTCGTGGAACCCCTATGGCTTTGCAGTTATTCATTATGGCATTCGTTATTTTTGCAATAAGGGGATTCCCTATGGAAATTACAGCAATTTTAGCATTTGGTATTAACTCCGGCGCATACGTATCTGAAAATATAAGAGCAGGTATCCTTTCGGTTGATAAAGGTCAAATGGAAGCAGGTAGGGGATTAGGACTTTCTTGGGGTAAAACAATGTGGAAAATAGTTATTCCGCAAGCTATAAAAAACGTTATCACTGCTATCGGTAATGCAATAGTTGCACTTAGTACAGAAACGACTATCGTAAGTATGGAAGGTGGTTTGTACGACTTAACTTTGGCGGGAAAG
>JAKSOS010000023.1 GCA_024405475.1 Clostridia bacterium | reverse complement strand
TTCCTTTAGGACCTAACGTAATTTTAACAGTATCTGCTAAAATATCAACGCCCTTTTGTAAAGCCTTTCTTGCTTCTTCACCATGTTTTAATTGTTTAGCCATTTTATTTCCTCCCTAAAATTAGTCTTCAACTATTGCTAAAATATCACTTTGACGAATAATTACTAATTCTTGTCCGTCAATCTTAAATTCACTGCCGGAATATTTGGCATAGAGAACTTTATCTCCTACCTTAACTTGCATAGCAACTTCCTTTCCGTCAACAAGTCCACCCGGACCTACTGCTACAACTTGTGCTAAAAGTTGCTTCTCCTGTGATGCCGAAGGAAGAATAAATCCACTGCTGGTCTTTTCTTCACTTTCAATCGCTTTGACAACTACCTTATCAAATAATGGTTTTACGTTCATAATACTTGCCTCCTAAAAATTAGCACTCTCTTTGGTCAAGTGCTAATTATATTATATTCGCAAAAATAAATTTGTCAATAGTTTATGCCACTAAATTGACAATTTTTTTACTTACTATTTTAATACGCCGAGTTTTTCTTAACACGCTTTAATAATATTTTGGTGCGGACAACTGGAGTTGAACCTGCACTTCCTTTCGGAAATAAGAATCTGAATCTTATGCGTCTGCCAGTTTCGCCATGTCCGCAAAAAATTATTTCAGTGGGACAACGGCTTCGGCATTTAACGATAAATCGGCAAAATTTCCCTTTTTATATTGCAAGAAACCTTCCGCACCTATCATTGCGCCGTTATCGGTACAATATCTCTTTTCGGGAATAACGAGTTTAATGCCTAAACCTTGTGTTCTTTCTTTTAACTGTTCACGTAAATATCCGTTAGCGCCAACGCCACCCGATACCGTAACGGTGTTGATTCCCGTTTCTTTAACAGCCATTAAAACCTTATCAATCAGCACGTCAATAGCCGTTGATTGAAAACTCATAGCAAGGTCTGCTTTATTTATCTCGTTGCCCTTTTGTTCTTCGGTATGAACATAATTTATAACGGCGGTTTTTAATCCGCTGTAAGATAAATCGTATTTTCCGCCGTCGTATCCTTTAAGCATTTTAGGAAGTTTTATATTTTTACTTCCTTCCTTAGATAACCTTTCAACGTTAGGTCCGCCCGGGTATGGTAAACCCAAAACTCTGGCGACCTTGTCAAAGGCTTCTCCCACGGCGTCGTCTAAAGTTCCGCCTAATGCGTTAATCGTGTAATAATCTTCAACCTTAATAATTGCAGTATGACCGCCACTTGCCAACAACGTGATAAATGGGGGTTCTAAAGTTTTATCGGCAAGATAAGACGCTGCAATATGTCCCCTTATATGACTTACCGGAACAAGCGGTTTATCGGTAGCAAACGCCAAAGATTTAGCAAATGAAACGCCTACTAAAAGCGCACCGAGTAAACCCGCACCCTTGGTTACTGCAATAGCGTCTATATCGTCCATAGTCATATTAGCGTTTTTTAATGCATTTTCGGTTGCAGTTAAAATTGCCGTCGTGTGCATACGAGAAGCGATTTCAGGCACGACACCACCGTATTTTGCGTGTTCGGTTGCAGAAGAAATAATTTCGTCTGCTAAAATCTCTCTGCCGTTTTTTACGATAGCAACGGCAGTTTCGTCACACGAAGTTTCAATGCCTAAAATAATCGGATTTTCTTTAATTGTAAATTGTTTAACTTTATCTATATAACTCATTTTGATTTTTTCAAATAGTCGTTAATAAAACCTTGAATATCTCCATCCATAACGGCAGAAACGTCGCCCGTTTCAAAGCCTGTTCTGTGGTCCTTTACCATAGTGTATGGGCAGAAAACGTAACTTCTTATTTGACTGCCCCATTCAATTTTTTTAATGTCGCCCTTAATATCTTGGTCTCTCTCTAATCTTTCTTCTTCACGCTTTTCGGTAAGTTTACCTATAAGCATACGCATAGCCATTTCTTTGTTTTGAGTTTGACTTCTTTCGTTTTGACAAGAAACCACGATTCCGGTCGGAATATGCGTTATTCTTATTGCCGAATCGGTTTTATTTATGTGTTGTCCACCTGCACCGCTACTTCTAAAAGTATCAATTCTTATTTCATCAGGATTAACTACTATTTCGTCGTCATCAATAATTTCAGGCATAACTTCAAGCGATGCAAACGACGTATGTCTTCTCTTATTTGCGTCAAACGGAGAAATACGAACGAGTCTATGAACTCCCTTTTCTGCTTTAAGATATCCGTAAGCATATTCACCTTCTACCTTAAAAGAAACACTCTTTAAGCCTGCTTCATCGCCTTCTAACCTATCTAATTCGGTTAGAGTGAAATCATTTTTCTCGCAATAACACATGTACATACGATAAAGCATTTCGGTCCAGTCGCACGCTTCGGTACCGCCTGCACCCGAGTGCAAAGTTAAAATAGCGTTGAGATTATCATACTTGCCGTTAAGTAATGCCTTTAATCTCATATCTTCAATAGTTAAAGAAACGTCGTTTAATTCTTTTTCAATTTCTTCAAAAAAACTCTGATCGTTTTCCATTTCGGCAAGGTCAATTAAATCCGAAGCGTCTGACACCGTCTTTTCAGCCTTGCTGAACGCACCGACGATATTTTCAATAGACGCAATTTCTTTTGAAATTTGTTTTGACTTGTCTAAATCTGAATAAATTGCAGGATCTTCCGAAAGTTTTGTTTTTTCAACTAAATCGGCTTTTAACTTATCAATGTCAAAGAGAGTATCCCGTTTCGCTAAGGATACCTTTTAACTCTTTGATTTTTAATTTATATTCTTCTGATTTTAACATTTTTAGTCCTTTTTACTTACCTTGACCGCAACAATTCTTATACTTTTTACCGCTTCCGCAAGGACAAGGATCATTTCTGCCCGGTTCTTTTGGAGTTGCAGGACGACGGACAGCACCGCCTTCGTTCGTTTGATTTGTAGCTAAATCTTTATTTTCTTCCTTTTTTAACGTAGGAATCTTTTTCAATTCTGCCTTTAACAAAAGTGTTACCGTATCGTCTTGAATAGAAGCAGTCAAGTCCTCAAACATTTCAAAGCCTTCCTTCTTGTATTCAATAACAGGGTCTATATTGCCGTATCCACGAAGCGAAATGCCCTTTCTTAATTGATCCATTGCGTCAATATGGTCTATCCACTTTGTGTCAATATTCTTTAACAATACTACTCTTTCAACCTCGCTGAAATCTACGCCTTCTTCTTTGTATCTGTTTATCTTTTCTTCGTAAACTCTGATAGTTTCTTCGGTTAATTTTTCAAGCAAGTAATCAAAGTCCCAGTTCTCTGCCTTTTCCTTTGTGATAAAGTTGGAGTCTTTTGGAAGCAACTTTAATTCAATAGCCTTATTTAATGCGTTTAAGTCCCATTTTTCAGGTTTTTCTTCATAGTTAATAGTGCTTGTGACGAGTTCTCTGATAAAGTCCGGAATAAGATTTAAAATGTCTTGATGAACGTTTTCGTCTTTAATAACTTTCATTCTTTCGGCATACATAACTTCTCTTTGTTTATTCATAACGTCGTCGTATTCAAGTACGTGTTTTCTGATACCGAAGTTTCTGCCTTCAATAGCTCTTTGCGCATTTTCAATGCTTCTTGAAAGCATCTTTGATGCAATAGGTTGATCTTCTGCAATATTAAAGAACTCGTATATTCTTTGCATTCTATCTCCACCGAAACGCTTTGCTAAATCGTCTTCAAGAGAGATATAGAATACCGAAGAACCGGGGTCGCCTTGACGACCGGATCTACCTCTTAACTGATTATCAATACGGCGAGACTCGTGTCTTTCCGTACCTAAAATATGAAGACCGCCAACCTCGTAAACTTTTGATTTTTCTTCGTCCGTTTGTTTTTTGAAGTTTGCATATACTTCACGATAATGCTCTCTGACTTGTTTAACTTCTTCGGGAATATCTTGAACAAAAGAAGTTGCAAGTTCTATAACGTCTTCTTCAACGCCTTCTTCACGAAGTTTTCTCTTAGCCATAAATTCGGGGTTTCCACCGAGCAAAATATCTGTACCACGACCGGCCATGTTAGTTGCGATAGTAACTGCGCCGAGTCTTCCTGCCTGAGCAACGATATCGGCTTCACGAGCGTGGTTTTTAGCGTTTAATACGTTGTGTTTTATGCCCTTTCTTATTAAGAGTTTACTTATTTCTTCTGATTTTTCAACCGTGATAGTACCAACTAACACAGGTTGACCGTTTTTATGTCTTTCTTCAATTTCTTTAACGATAGCGTTATTTTTGCCGTTTACCGTTTTATAGATAACGTCAGGCATATCTTGTCTTATAACAGGTTTGTTCGTAGGAATTTCCAAAACGTCAAGATTATAAATTGATCTGAATTCTTGTTCTTCCGACTTAGCAGTACCCGTCATACCTGAAAGTTTTTTGTATATTCTGAAATAATTTTGAAAGGTGATAGTTGCATAAGTTTTATTTTCGTTTCTGATTTTAACACCTTCTTTTGCTTCAATAGCTTGGTGCAAACCGTCTGAGTATCTTCTACCTATCATAAGACGACCAGTAAATTCGTCAACGATAATAACTTCGCCGTCAGAAACGACGTAGTCGTTATCTCTCTTAAAGATATAATTTGCTTTTAATGCTTGTTGAATATGATGAGATAAATCGGCGTTTTCCATATCTGAAAAACTTGCTAATCCAAAGAAACTTTCTGCTTTTTTTGCACCTGTTTCTGTTATTTGAACTGACTTTTCTTTAATATCAATAGTGAAATCTTTATCTAAAATTAAAGTTTTAACAAACTTATTTGCAGTTAAATATCTTTCGCTTGATTCTCCGCCTTTTCCCGAAATAATAAGTGGCGTTCTCGCTTCATCAATTAAGATAGAGTCAACTTCGTCCACGATAGCAAAATTAAGTGGACGTTGAACCATTTGTTCGGTACGGCTTTTCAAGTTGTCTCTTAAATAATCAAAGCCCATTTCGTTATTCGTACCGTAAGTGATATCTGCGTTATACGCTTTTTTCTTGTCTTCGTCTTGCATACCGGAAATTGCAACGCCAACGGTTAAACCTAAGAATCTATATATCTTACCCATCCACTCTGCGTCACGAGAAGCAAGGTAATCGTTTACGGTAACGATATGAACACCGAGTCCCGAAAGTGCGTTTAAATAAGCAGGTAAAGTAGCAACCAAAGTTTTACCTTCACCGGTTTTCATTTCGGCAACTCTGCCTTGGTGTAAACATATACCACCTATGATTTGTACCTTATAGTGTTTCATATTGAGAACTCTGCCTGCAGCTTCTCTTGCAACGGCAAAAGCATCAACTAAAATATCGTCTAACGTCTCTCCGTTTTTAAGCCTGTCTTTTAAGACGGCGGTTTGATTTTTAAGTTCTTCATCAGTTAAATGAATATACTTTTCTTCCGAAGCCAAAACCTTATCTGCAGTTTGGTCAATTTGCTTTAAACTTTTTCTGCTTTCGCCACTTAGTAAAAATTTGAATAATCCCATTATTATTCTCCTTAAAATTAGTATCCACTCTTATTAGGAACGCTTGCGACGGTTAATGCATTGACAATTTTTGCACCACCCTTTTTAAGCAGTTTTGAAACTGCTTCTAACGTTGAACCGGTCGTCGTAACGTCGTCAACGATAAGAATAGATTTATCTTTAACAATTTTTTTATTTTTTAATTTAAATGCACCTTGCAAGTTGAGTAATCTTTCATTTCTGTTTAACTTTGCTTGCCTCGTGGTGTCTTTTACTTTTTCTATCGCATCAATAACTTCAACGTTTATCTTTTTTGAAATGTTCTTTGCGAGTATCTCCGACTGATTATATCCCCTTTTCTTCTTTGCCTTTTCGGTCATAGGAATATAAACTATTGCGTCGGAATTAAAATAATTTTTATAATATTCGTTTACCAAATAATCGGTAAAGGCGTCAAGCAAATATTTCTTTTGATTATACTTTACCTTTTTTATCATTTTAGATATAGGTTCGCTGTAAATAAAAGGACTGCGTGAACAATCTAAATCGGTTAAGTAGTTTTTACAAGTCGTACAATAATCGGTACTTACCTTAATATGCCTTCCGCAATGATTACATATCGCTTGATTATTAAGTGGCAAATTGTCTAAACAATCTTTGCAAAAAAAGGAGTCTTCAAAAATTTCTTTTCCGCAAGCGTTGCAACGCCACTTTGTATTAAAAAATACCTTTTTAAGAAAACCTTTTGCTTTTGTGAGAAAACTCATATTATAAATATTTCTTTAAGTCGTTTATTCTGTCCGTTTTTTCCCATTCAAGATTAGATTTACCAAAATGTCCGTAAGATGCGGTATTACTGTAAACAGGTCTATCTAACTTTAATTTTTCAATGATAGCAAGCGGTCTTAAATCAAACTCTTTAACGACTATATCGGCAATTTCGCTGTCTTTAAGTTTACCCGTTCCGAAAGTGTTTACGCATACTCCAACAGGCTTTGCAACGCCTATTGCATAGGCAACTTGAATCTGACATTCGTTTGCTAATCCAGAAGCAACTATATTTTTTGCAATATATCTTGCCATATACGTTGCAGAACGGTCAACTTTCGTAGGATCTTTACCGGAGAAAGAACCACCGCCGTGCGGGCATTTCCCACCGTAGGTATCAACGATAATTTTTCTACCCGTTAATCCTGAATCTCCCGCTGGACCACCTATTTCAAATCTACCGGTAGGGTTGATAAAATATTTTGTTTTTTCATCTAAATATTGCTTTGGCAAAACTTTATCTATAACGTATTTTTTTAAGTCCGCACGCAATTTTTCAGTTGAAACGTTTTCGTCGTGTTGAGAAGACAAAACTACTGCTTCAATTCTCTTTGGCTTACCATTGCTGTATTCAACGGTAACTTGTCCTTTTCCGTCAGGGCGAAGATATTTAAGTTTACCACTCTTTCTTACTTCGGCAAGTTTAGCACACATTTTATGAGATAGCATTATAGGTAAAGGCATATATTCTTCCGTTTCCTTACAAGCATATCCGAACATTAAACCTTGGTCGCCTGCACCTATCTTATTAAGCCTGTCTTCGTTACCATTTTCCTTTGCTTCTATACTATTATCAACGCCCAAAGCAATATCACTACTTTGTTTGTTAAGCTTAACGATAATTTTAACTTTATCGGCAGAAAAACCCAACTTTTTGTCGTTATATCCTATATTTATCAAAACTTTCTTTGCGACTTCTTTTACGTTAACTTTAGCGTTAGACGTAATTTCACCCATTATGAGCATAAAGTTTGACGAAGCGGTAACTTCACAAGCAACTCTTGAATTTTTATCCCCTTTTAAGTATTCGTCTAAAATAGCGTCTGCAACCTGATCGCACACTTTATCGGGATGACCTTCCGTTACGCTTTCACTTGTAAAAAAATTCTTCATTTTGTAAAACTTCCTTTTTGCAGACATAATACTGCATTATAATTCCATTATATTATATATGTTTTTTGTCTTAAAGTCAAAGTCTTTAATGATTATATAGTGTACAAATTGATTTTTTCTTGCATTTTTTAGACTTTTTTATATTTTTTTAATAATAAAATGATATATGTACGCATAAATGAGTTTGACATTATTTTATATAAATACTATAATATTACTTATCATGCAAAAAGGAGCAACTATGTTGAAAAATAAAAAGAAAAACTCTTTCGGTTTTAAGACTGTAATAGGTTCACTCTTAAAATCGGTAAGAGAATTTAAAAAGCCTTCTATCATAACGCCGTTGTTTATGATAGGAGAAGCAGTATGCGAATGTTTAATTCCGTTTATGATGTCTAAAATGTTAGAGACAAACGAATTAGGCAACGTTCCTATGAATCAAATCTGGATATACGGCGGAATACTGATAGGTTTAGCATTATTATCACTCACCTGTGGTATTTGCGGTGGAAAATACGGCGCTATTGCAAGCTGTGGATTTGCTAAGAATTTAAGAAAAGACCTTTTCTACGCCGTACAAGATTTTTCTTTCAGAGACGTAGATAAGTTCTCGTCTTCTTCACTCGTTACGAGATTGACAACTGACGTATCAAACGTTCAAATGGCATATCAAATGTGTTTAAGAATCGTTATAAGAGTCCCTTTAATGTTCACTTTCTCAATTATAATGGGTATGACGATAAACGCTAAACTTGCACTCATATTCGTTTGTATCGTTCCTATTTTGATATTCATTCTCGGAACTATTATGTTTAAGACAATGCCTTTCTTCCGTAAGATATTCAAAAAGTACGACGCATTGAACAGTTCTGTTCAAGAAAATATCAGCGGTATAAGAGTTGTAAAATCTTACGTTAGAGAGGATTACGAAAAGGAAAAATTTGAAAAAGCTTCAAGCGACGTTAAATCCAACTTCACTAAGGCTGAAAAAATGATTGCTTTAATTTCCCCTGCTATGATGCTTTGTATGTATTTATCTTCACTTTTAATTACCTACTCCGGCGCAAAAATAGTTATAGGAAGTGGCAATTCGTTTGTTATTAACGAGTTAGGCGAAGCAGTGCCTATATACGATTTTGCACCTGCACAACTTTCGGCAATTATCACTTACGGCGTTCAAATGTTATCTTCTATGATGATGTTCTCTATGATTACAGTTATGCTTTCTATGAGTATTGAATCGGCAAGACGTATCACCGAAGTTATTCAAACGAAACCTGATTTAGTTAGCCCGAAAGACGGAAAAACTACCGTTGATAACGGCGAAATTGAATTCAATGACGTAAGCTTTAAGTATTCAGAAAAGGCTGAAAAGTTTGCACTTGAAAAGGTAAATCTTACAATTAAAAGCGGTGAAACCGTCGGAATTATCGGTGCAACCGGTTCTTCTAAAACAACGCTCGTTTCACTTATTCCGAGACTTTACGATACAACGCTTGGCGAAGTTAAAGTCGGCGGAGTAAACGTTAAAGATTATGACTTGAAATCTTTAAGAGACAGCGTTTCGGTAGTTTTGCAAAAGAATATTTTATTCTCCGGCACTGTAAGAGAAAATATGCAATGGGGAAATAAAGACGCTTCTGACGAAGAAATATTAAAGGCAAATAAAATGGCACAAATTGATTCTATCTCATTAGACAGGCGTGTTGAACAAGGTGGCGCCAACTTCTCAGGCGGACAAAAACAAAGACTTTGTATCGCAAGAGCATTGTTAAAACAACCTAAGATTTTAATTTTAGACGACTCTACGAGTGCCGTTGACACTAAAACCGATGCGTTAATAAGAAAATCGTTCAGAGAATACATACCATCAACTACAAAAATTATTATCGCACAAAGAACGGCGTCCGTTTCTGATGCAGATAAAATTATCGTTTTAGATAAAGGCAAAATTGCCGAAATGGGAAATCACGACTCTTTAATGAAACTCGGCGGTATTTACAGCGAAATATATAAAGCACAAAACAAAATATCTAACGAATCAAAAGGAGGTAAAAACTAATGCCTTCTATGAAAAGAAATATGGCTTTCCCAAAAGGAAAGATTAAAAAAGGGACGGGAAAAAGACTTCTCCATTACACCTTTAAGTATTATAAACCACAACTTTTTATCGTTTTGATTTGCTTACTTATCAGTGCAGGTGGCGGACTTGTTTCTTCCCTATTTATGTCTATAAACATCAACGACGTTATGAATCCGGGAAGAATCCACGACTTTGAATTTGTAAAACACGATTTAACACGAAACATTATCATTATGGCAAGTGCATACTTGATTGCAGTTTTATCAAACTTTGCCTATAACAGAATTATGGCAGTTGTAACGCAAGGAGTTTTGTATCACGTAAGAAAAGATATGTTTGAAAAAATGCAATCGCTACCTATTAAATATTTTGACACTCACGCTCACGGCGAAATAATGTCATCTTACACTAACGATACGGATGCACTCCGTCAATTAGTAGGTCAAAGTATTCCTACCTTAATTTCAAGCGGATTAACACTTATCGTTGCTGTGGCTTTAATGCTTTGGTACAGTTTTATTTTAACGGCAGTATTCCTTATATGCTCCATTGCAATGTTTGTCATCATTAAAAAGATAGGCGGAAGAAGTGCTAAATACATGGTAGCACAACAACGCTCTATCGCAACCGAAGAAGGTTATATTGAAGAACTTATCAAAGGACAAAAGGTAGTTAAAGTATTTACTCACGAATCGGAAACAAAACAAGATTTTGATAAACTTAACGAAAACCTTTATGAAGACGCTAAAAGAGCCCACTTGTTCGGAAACATTTTAGCACCTATTCTCGGAAATATAGGAAACTTTAATTACGTATTCCTTGCTATCGTAGGTGGCATTTTGTTCTCGCTTAAAACACCGAATCTCGGCATTTCAAGTTTGGCAACGGGAATAACCGCAATAAGCTTTGGTTTTATCATCCCCTTCCTTGGAATGTCAAGAAGGTCAACGCAAGCGGTAAACGAAATGTCGCAACAAGTTTCTATGATTGCAATGGGTTTAGCAGGTGCTTCAAGAATATTTGAACTTATGGACGAAACGCCCGAACAAGACGAAGGCTACGTTACGCTTGTCAGATGCAAGATTTTAGAAGACGGAACTATAGTTGAATGTGCCGAAAGAACGGGACACTGGGCTTGGAAACACCCGCATAAAGCAGACGGTACTACTACGTATACGGAACTTAAAGGCGATATTCAAATGGTTGACGTTGACTTCGGCTACGTTGAAGACAGAATCGTTTTGAAAAACGTTTCACTTTACGCTCACCCCGGTCAAAAGGTAGCGTTCGTAGGTGCAACGGGTGCAGGAAAAACTACAATAACAAATCTTATAAACAGGTTTTACGATATAGCAGACGGAAAAATCAGATACGACGGAATAAATATCAATAAGATTAAAAAAGCAGATTTAAGAAAATCACTCGGTATCGTTTTACAAGATACGAACTTGTTCACAGGAACCGTTATGGAAAATATCAGATACGGCAGACTTTCCGCAAGCGACGAAGATTGTATAAATGCAGCAAAGTTAGCCTATGCAGACGATTTTATCACAAGACTTCCTGACGGCTATAATACGATGCTTACCGCAGACGGAGCAAACTTATCACAAGGTCAAAGGCAGTTGCTTTCAATAGCAAGGGCGGCGGTTAAAGATGCTCCTGTTATGATTTTAGACGAAGCAACTTCTTCTATTGACACAAGAACCGAAGCACTCGTTCAAAAGGGTACTGACAGACTTATGGAAGGCAGAACGGTATTCGTAATAGCACATAGACTTTCAACCGTTCAAAACTCCGACGTTATTATGGTATTAGACCACGGAAAAATTATTGAACGTGGTTCTCACGAACAACTTATAGCACAAAAAGGCAATTATTATCAGTTGTACACGGGAGCATTTGAGTTAGAATAATGAATTGTAATTTATGCCCAAACAAATGCAACATAGATAGAGAGAAAAAGGTCGGATTTTGCAGTGTAAACGACAAAATTAAGATTGCGAAGTTTTACTTGCATCCTTACGAAGAACCTTTTATATCAGGTAAAAACGGCTCTGGCACGGTATTCTTTTGCGGTTGCTCTCTTAAATGTGTTTTTTGTCAAAATTACGAGGTTTCAAGAAATATTCGTGGCAAAGAAATTACGATAAACGAATTAGCCGAAATATTTAAAAAACTTGAAGATATGGGCGCAAGTAATATTAACCTTGTAAGTCCTACTCACTATATAGATAAGATAGTTAAGGCGTTAGACGTTTATAAGCCGAATATTCCGATTGTTTATAATTCGCACGGATACGAAAATATAGAAACGCTTAAAAAGATAGATGAATATATTGACATATATTTACCCGATATAAAGTTTTTCTCCCCCACCATGTCAAAAAGGTATTGTGGAAAAGAAAACTATTTTTCGGTAGCAAGCCGTGCAATAGAGTTTATGGCAAATAAGCCACTCACCTTTAACGAAGATATGCTAAAAACGGGAACAGTCGTAAGACATTTGGTCTTACCGCAAAACACTTCTGACAGCAAAAAGATTTTAGACTGGTTTAGCGATTCTAACTTAAAAGAAAAAGCATATATCAATATAATGAGTCAGTACACTCCACTTCCGTTTAGCGAAGAGGAAGAAAATCTTAAAA
>JAKSOS010000022.1 GCA_024405475.1 Clostridia bacterium | reverse complement strand
CAAATAATAAGTTTTTTCTAAATTTTGATGGTAAATTAAAAAATCTTATTGACAATAAAGTTTACGAAAACGAGATAGAATTGCAAGGTTTTTTTGCAGGTATTTTTATTAAAATATAAAATTTTGCTTGACACTTTAAAAAAATAGTGTTAGTATCTTTATATAAACTGATGAAGTAAAGTAGTAGGTATTTTAAGAGCTTCAGAGAGATTGTGGTTGGTGAAAACAATTGCTTAAAATTTACTGAATGGATTACCGAGGGCGCTTAAGAAAATATAAGTATTTTGCGACGCATAGCCAAGCGTTAAAGTGGCAGAGTATGAACGTACTTGAAATAAGGCATAATTTATTATGCGAATTTGGGTGGCAACACGGATAATCGTCCCATAGATGATTATCCTTTTTTTATTTTATAAGAGGTGATACAAATGTCAAAACGTATTCCAACAAAAATTTATTTAAACGAAAATGAATTACCGAAATACTGGTATAATATGAACGCCGTTCTAAAAGAAAAACACGAACCGGCATTAAATCCGAAGACTCTTAAACCGTGTACTTTGGAAGATATGGAAAAGGTTTTTTGTACGGAGTTGTCTAAGCAAGAGTTAAATACAACAGACGAGTTTATAAAGATTCCGGAAGAGATTATGGATTTTTATAAAATGATTCGTCCTTCACCTTTAACAAGGGCATATTACTTAGAAAAAATCTTAGGTACACCTGCTGAAATATATTATAAGTTTGAAGGAAATAATACTTCAGGTTCTCACAAATTAAATTCGGCAATCGCACAGGCATATTATGCAAAAAAACAAGGTTTAACATCTCTTACAACCGAAACGGGTGCAGGTCAATGGGGAACTGCGTTATCTATGTCGTGTGCATTTTACGGAATTGACTTAACTGTATTTATGGTTAAGGCAAGTGCCGAACAAAAACCATATAGAAAAGCAATCATTGAAACTTTTGGCGGAAACGTTATAAAAAGTCCTTCCGAAACAACTGAAGTAGGTAGGAAAATCTTAGAAAAATTCCCCGGAACAGGTGGTTCACTTGGTTGTGCCGTTTCAGAATCTGTTGAAATTGCAACGAACACTCCGAATTGTAAATATGTTTTAGGAAGTGTTATGGACCACGTTTTGCTTCATCAATCAATAATTGGTTTAGAAACTCAAAAAGCATTAAAAAAATATAAAATTGAACCGGATATGTTGATAAGTTGTGTTGGCGGTGGTTCTAATTTCGGTGGATTTATTGCACCGTTTATTAAAGACAAAATAAACGGTAAGAAAAATTATAGAATAATTGCTGTTGAACCTGCATCTTGTCCGACGCTTACTCGTGGAAAATACGTTTATGATTACGGCGATACTGGTATGATTTCTCCACTTATGAAAATGTATACCTTAGGAAATGGTTTTATTCCGTCATCTAATCACGCAGGTGGACTTCGTTATCACGGTGCTAATCCTATTATTTCAAAACTTTATCATGACGGATATATTGAAGCAACGTCAGTAAATCAAACAGATGTTTTTGATGCTGCAATAACTTTTGCAAAGTCAGAAGGTATTTTGCCGGCACCCGAGTCAGCACACTCTATTAGGGTTGCTATAGATGAGGCGTTAAAATGCAAGGAAACAGGCGAGAAGAAGAAAATTGTATTCTGTTTAACTGGAACGGGTTTCTTTGATTTGGCTGCATATTCTGACTTCTTAAATAAAACAATGGAAAATTATATTCCAACGGATGAAGATTTACAAAAAGGATTTTCTACAATTCCTGATATTCCGCAAAATAAATAATATATCACTTGATTTTTAATAAAAAAAGTATTAAAATATAATAAGAAATATTTTTGGAGGGAAACTATGATTTCTGCAGATAAAATTAAAGAACAAATTGCAAAGCAATTAGATAAGAAAATTGAAGAGGTTACTGAAGAAAAAGAACTTGTAAAAGATTTAGGTGCTGATTCTCTTGATAGCGTTGAAATGATTATGAATTTAGAAGATGAATTTAATATTACAATTCCTGAAGATGAAATTTCAAATATTAAGACAGTTGGCGACGTTATCAAACTTGTTGCTAATAAATAATTTTAATACAAAAAAAGGCGATGGTTTGTATCGCCTTTTTTTAGTAAAACGGAGTATAACTTACTCCGTTTTTTCTTTAGAAATTTTTAGTTATATCAGTTAAGTCTTTTTTTGTATGAGGCTCTTTAAATTTAATTTTTGAACAGATATTTTCTATTGTTGAAAGCGCTGACGTTGAAATAAACAAAACTGTAACGATAACAAGAATATGGTGCCAGTAAATTGACATTGGTGTCATTTTTGTTAAAGATAACAATGCAAATCCTTTATCTATTGAGAATATTGTGATAAGTAATGTGGTTAAAAATGTTATAGAGAACAATATTGCTCTATAAAGGTTAAACGGCTTACAAATGTTATATAAAGAAATTAAACCTGTAAACGTTATTGCATAAACAGCCATAGTTGTATAAACGTCAATAGGGAATTGATTGTTTATTAAGAATCTGAATATTTCAATCAGTGCGGCACTAAAAAACATCAAAATACCGTTTGGCAGAGATTTACTCATAACCTGACTGATAAATTTACCTTTAACTCTTTCGGTATTAGGTTGTAAAGATAAGAAAAATGATGGAATACCGATTACAAAAATTTCAAGTAGATTCATTTGGCTAAGCTTAAACGGATAAGTCTTCATGTATGGTAAACAAAGTGTTACAAATGCTAATAACATTGTAAATATCGTTTTCATCAAATATAGAGAAGAAGAACTTTGAACGTTGTTTATAACTCTTCTTCCTTCCATAACTACCTTAGGCATAGACGAGAAATTGTTATCTAATAAAACGATATTAGACAAGTTTCTTGCCGAGTCGCTTCCTGATGCAACGGTTATTGCACAATCAGACTCTTTTAATGCTAATATATCGTTTATTCCGTCGCCAACCATTGCGGTTGTGTGTCCGGCTGTTTTTAAGCCTTTAATTAAAATTGCTTTTTGTTCAGGCGAAACTCTTCCGAAAACCGTGAAAATATTTGCTGCTTCAAATACTTCGTTATTAGTTAATCCCTCTAAACTGATGTATCTGTCAGCGTTAGGGATACCGGCTCTTTTAGACACTTCTGAAACGGTTACCGGATCGTCGCCTGAAATAACTTTAACGGCTACTTCGTTTTCCTTAAACCATTTTATCGTATCTATTGCATCTTCTCTTATATTGTCTGTAACTAAAATCAGAGCAATAGGGGAGAAATTGTTTGGAATTGTATCGTCAATAATTTCACTTTTACTGTGACCTAATAATAAGACACGTAAACCTAATTTTGTATATTCATAAATATGCTTTTTAACTTTCTCGTAAGCAATATCAGACAAAACGAATTCGGGAGCACCAAAAGCGTAAGTCCCTATATCGTCAAAAGTAACAGCAGACAATTTTCTTATTGAGTTAAATGGTAAAGATTTGATTGCGTGATAATCATTATTGTGTCCGAAATAATTATACAAAGCAATAGCGGTTTGATTGTTGTCTTTAAGTGTTCCTAACATAGAACCCATAATTGCATTAATAGGTTGTTCTATTTTATCCGTTAATGGAACAACGTCTTTAACACTCATTCTTCCGTCAGTAATAGTGCCTGTTTTATCAAAGCAAATCGTATCAACTCTCGCAAGAGATTCAAGAGAGTAAAGGTCTTGAACGAGGGTGTTATACCTTGCAAGTTTAATTATTCCTACAGAAAGAGCCAAACTCGTAAGTAAGAACATACCCGAAGGTATCATACCTATGACTATAGTTGACGTTCTGATTATTGATTCGTTTATAGGAGCGCCTTGCCAGATAGCAGATTTTATAAAGTATAAAACGCCCAAAGGTATAATCGCAAATCCCAAAATTTTCAATATAACCTTTAATGAATATATTAATTCGGAATGCGGTTTTTTATATTTTTTTGCTTTTGAAGAAAGCCTTGAAATATAGTTATTTTTACCTACTTTCATTGCTTGAACGACACATCTTCCACCCGTGATAAAACTTCCTGCAAAAAGGTTATCTTTTTGTCCTTTTTTAATTGCATGAGATTCGCCTGTTAAAAGTGATTCGTTTACTTCAACCGAGCCTTCTAAAATTATGCAGTCGGTAGGTACTTGACAGCCTATTGATAAAATAACGACGTCGTCTAAAACTATTTCGCTTGACGGAATATCATATACGGTTCCGTTTCTCATAACTTCGGACGATTTTTCCGACATTAAGGAAAGTTTATCAATGCAAACCTTTGCACGCATTTCTTGTACGATGCCGATAATCATGTTTGCGCAATAAACTAATACGAATACAAAGTTAAATAATTCAGCTTTTGCATAAAGTAAAGCGATAAAAACTATTAAGCCCAAGAAATTGAAAAAGGTAAAAATATTGTCAACGAAAATACTTAAAACAGACTTAGAATTTTTTTCGGTGACGATATTTGTTTCGCCGATTTCCTTTCTTGAAGCAACTTGTTCGTCAGTTAAACCTAAAGCCGGGGAAGGATTGTATCTTTCAATAGATACAACATCATCCGTTTTAGAAAACTTCTTTTTTATGTTTTTTGATAAATTTTTAATTTTCATCTTAGATAATAATGTTAACTAATCTCTTTGGAACTATAATAAGTTTTTTAATTTCTTTTCCACTTATTTCTTGAGAGATTTTTTCATCCTTTTTTAATAATTCTTTTATTGTTTCCTCGTTTGCGTCGCTTGGAATAAATATTTTTGAACGCATTTTGCTGTTTATTTGAACTGCAACTTCAATTTCGTCTAAAACGAGTGCGTTTTCGTCGCAAATAGGATATTCACTCTTAAATATTGATTGTTTATTTCCTAATTGTTCCCATATTTCTTCTGAAAAATGTGGAGCGCATGGAGCAAGTAATTGAATAAACTTTGCAAAGCATTCTCTGAATAATTTATTGTTTTTAGGAATATCTAATCCGTCGTACTTATATAAAGCGTTAATTAATTCCATTAAACGAGCGATTGCTGTGTTGAATGAGAAATTGTCCATATCTCTATCAACGTTTTTGATAGCATAATTTGTTGCGTAAAGTAAATCTTTTTCGTCTTTATTTATGTTGTCGTTATCCATTTGAGTTGTTTCAACAACTTTTTGAGATAATCTTTCAATTCTATCAAGGAATTTAATAATTGCCTTTATACCGTCATCACTCCACGGACCGCCTTCGGTATATGAAAATCCAAACATTAAATATAATCTTAAAACGTCTGAGCCGTATTTTTCAACGTATGGGTCGGGGGAGATAATATTTCCTTTAGACTTGCTCATTCTATTTCCGTCAGGTCCTAAAATAATACCTTGATGTACCAAAGATTTAAATGGTTCGTCAAAATTCAAGTAGCCCATATCTCTTAAAGCTTTTGTAATAAATCTTGCATATAACAAGTGCATACAAGCGTGTTCCGGACCGCCTACGTATTTATCAACAGGAAGTATTGAGTTTATAATTTCCGGATCAAACGGTTGTTTTGCGTTCTTTGAATCAGGATATCTTAAATAATACCAACTTGAACAAACAAACGTGTCAAGTGTATCAGGATCTCTATGAGCAGGACCGCCACAAATAGGGCAGGTTGTTTCCATAAAACCTTTATGTTTAGCAAGCGGTGATTCGCCATCGGGTTTAAATTCAACGTCATAAGGTAGTTTTACAGGTAAATCTTCTTCCGGAACAGGAACGATTCCACATTTATCGCAATATACGACAGGAATAGGAGCACCCCAGTATCTTTGACGAGAAACAAGCCAGTCTCTTAACCTATAATTTGTCTTATGTTCACCTTTGCCTTTTTTAACGAGTTCGTTAATGATAGCTTTTCTTGCTTCTTCACTCGTTAATCCGTCAAAACCCGGGCTGTTTATAACGATACCGTCATCACAGAAAGGTAAGTCGTCATTACAATTAACGCCCTTTATTACTCTTGTAATAGGAATATCGTGTTTTAATGCAAAGGCGTAATCTCTTTCGTCGTGAGAAGGAACACCCATAACTGCACCCGTTCCGTATGAATATAAAACGTAATCTGCAGCATAAATAGGAACGGACTTACCGTTTATAGGGTTAATTGCGTTATGACCGATATAAACGCCTGTTTTTTCTCTTGTTGAAGAAAGTCTGTCAATTTCGTTTGTTTTTGACGTTTCAAATATATAATCTTCAACAGCTTTTCTTTGTTTATCCGAAGTTAATTTTTTAACAAGTGGGTGTTCTGGTGCTAAAACAACGTAGGAAACGCCGAATAACGTATCGGCTCTCGTTGTAAACACCTTAAACTTATCTCCGCTTTCTGCGGTAAATTCAATTTCTCCGCCAGTAGATTTACCAATCCAGTTTTTTTGCATTAACTTTGTTTTTTCCGGCCAGTCAAGTGTAGATAAGCCTTGTAATAATTCTTCTGCATAATCGGTAATCTTAAAGAACCATTGTGTTAAATCTTTTTTAACAACGGTTGAACCACATCTTTCGCATGCACCGTTAACGACTTGCTCGTTTGCTAAAACCGTTTTGCAAGAAGGGCACCAGTTAACAGGTGCTTCTTTTCTATATGCTAAACCTTTTTTGTATAATTGAAGGAATACCCATTGAGTCCATTTATAATAATCTTCTTCGCAAGTTTTTATTTCGGCATCCCAGTCAAACATTGCACCCATTTCTTTAAGGGTTTGTTCCATATTTGCAATATTCTTTTCAGTAGAATCTTTTGGGTGAACTCCCGTCTTTATTGCATAGTTTTCTGCTGGAAGACCAAAAGCATCAAAACCCATAGGTTGAAAGACTTCATAGCCTTTCATCTTTTTATAACGTGCAAAACTATCCGTAGGGCCGTAATTATACCAGTGTCCTAAATGTAGTTTTGCCGCAGATGGGTAAGAGAACATTTCAAGACAATAATATTTTTTGTCCATATTTTTTGGATTAAAAGATGCAATTTTATCTTTTTCCCAGTTTTTTTGCCATTTTTTTTCTATTTCCTTAAAGTCCATTAAAATTAGCCTCCATGCTAAAAGTATAAGATTATCAAGAATTATATAATATTTATATAATTTAGTCAAGTAATTATATATTATAATAAAAAACATTGTAAAAAAAGTAAAAAAATTGAGTTTTAAGTGTTTTTTTTATGTTTTTACATTTACAAAATAAATAAATAATGATATACTTATTTTAGTATGAAAAATAAATTATTAAACAAAACAATTGTAAGTATTTCACAAATAAAATCACATTTTGAAAAACTCTATGGCGGAGATTACTCTTTTCAAGAAAAAAGATATGAAAACGCCTTTTCTAATTTTAAGAAAACGTTTGGAGTTAAAGAATCGTTTGTTGCTTCGTCAAGTGGCAGAGTTGAGGTAATAGGCAATCATACCGACCATAATGGCGGTAGGGGTATTTCTTGTTCACTTAGCCTGGATACATTAGCATTTTTCTTACCGACAGATGATAATAAAATTCACATTAAAAGCGAAGGATATGACGATATTATTATCAATGTTAATAAGCCTGCCAAGCCGATTAAAGGATCTTCACAAGCATTAACTTTGGGTGTTTTAAAAGGATTGACTGATAGAGGATACAAAGTTGGTGGCTTTAATGCTTATTTAACGAGCAACGTTTGTGGTGGTGCAGGTATTTCAAGCTCAGCTTCGTTTGAAGTTTTAATTGCGGAAATAGAAAACTTCTTGTATAACAATTCAAAGATATCAGCTGAAGAAAAAGCAATTATTTCACAATTTGCAGAAAACGTTTATTTTGGTAAGCCTTGCGGTCTGTTAGATCAAACAGCAATCGCATTTGGCGGTTTGAATAAACTTGACTTTGCAAAGAAAGGAAAAATTAAAGTTTCTAAGATAAATGACGACTTGTCTGATTATACCTTGATTTTAATTAACACAGGTGGAAGCCATGCAGATTTAACAGATGAATATGCTTCAATTCCTAAGGAAATGTTTTCCGTTGCAAAAGCGTTAAAGGCTGAAAGACTTATTGATATCACTAAAAAAGACTTCTTTAATAGAATAGGTGGTGTAAAAACAAAATTAAGTGATAGAGCAGTTTGCCGTGCTATTCATTTTTACGAGGAGAACGAAAGAGTTGATTTGGCTTCTAAATCTCTTAACGATAAAGATTACGAAACGTTTATTGATTGTGTTAATAAATCGGGTATCAGTTCTTTATGTAAATTACAAAACTGTTTTGTTGGGGGAAGAGTTGATCAACCTATCATAAAGGCATTGTCGCTTTCAGCACCATTCTTGTGTGGTGGGGCTAATAGGGTTCACGGTGGTGGCTTTGCCGGAACCATATTAAATATCGTAAAAAATGAAAACGTAAATTCATTTATTAAGAACGTTTCAAAGTATTATAAGGAAAAAGATATAATAAAATTGCACGTTCGTTCAGTAGGCACTATTGTATTATAATTACTAACGATTTTGACTATATTTATGTTTAACATAATGGAGAAAAATAATGGAAACTGATATTTATACAAACCCTTTGATTACAAGGTATGCGTCTAAGGAAATGGCACAAAATTTTTCCGATGATACAAAGTTTAAATTGTGGAGAAAACTTTGGATTGCACTTGCCGAAAGTGAAAAAGAGCTTGGATTAAAAATCACAAAAAAACAAATTGACGAATTAAAAAAGTATCAAGATAAAATTAACTACGAAGATGCTTATTCTTTTGAAAAGGAAGTTCGTCACGACGTTATGTCACATGTTTTAGCGTACGGCAAACAAGCAAAAGATGCGGCAGGAATAATTCATCTTGGGGCAACGAGTTGTTTTGTTACCGATAATGCTGAAATTATTATAATTGATAAAGCCCTTGAAATTATAAAAACGAAACTAATAAACGTAATCAATAATCTTAAATCATTTGCGATTAAATATAAAGATTTACCTTCCTTAGGTTTTACTCATCTTCAACCTGCACAGTTGACGACTGTGGGGAAAAGGGCAACTTTATGGATGCAAGATTTATTGATGGATTATGATTCAATAGTTAACTTGCAAAAAAGCATAAAACTTCGTGGTGTTAAAGGAACAACCGGAACTCAAGCAAGTTTTATGGATTTGTTTAACAACGATCAAAGTAAAGTAAAAAAACTTGAACAATTAGTCGTTGAAAAAATGGGATATAAAAAAGTTTTTGGCGTAACTGGTCAAACATATCCCAGAAAGTTTGATTATAATACGCTATGCGTTTTATCTCAAATTGCGCAAAGCGGATATAAATTTGCAAACGATATAAGAATTTTACAAAGCAAAAAAGAAATAGAAGAACCTTTTGAAAAGAAACAAATAGGCTCTTCTGCAATGGCATACAAGAGAAATCCTATGAGAAGTGAAAGGTTGTGTTCTCTTGCAAGATTTGCTATTACTATGCCGTTAAACGCTTCTATAACGTCATCTACACAATGGTTAGAGAGAACTTTAGACGATTCAGCAAACAAGAGAATAGTTATTGCTCAAACATTTATGGCGGTTGACGGATTATTAAAACTTTACATGAATATTTCCGAAAATTTAGTTGTTTACGATAAAGTTATTGAAAAGCACGTAAAAGAAGAATTGCCGTTTATGGCAACTGAAAATATTATTATGGAAGGTGTAAAGAAGGGCGGAAATCGTCAGGAATTACACGAAGAAATAAGAAAACTTTCAATGAAAGCTTCTGAAAATGTTAAAGTAAAGGGTTTAGAGAATAATCTTATTGATTTGATAAAAAATGATAAAATGTTTTCTAAAATTGCAAAAGACTTGGATAATGTTTTAGATGCAAAAAAATATACAGGCAGGGCTTCTAGTCAAGTTTCAGAGTTTATAAAAAACGAAGTTAATCCTATTCTAAGTAAAAATGCCGATAAATTAGGCTTAAAAAACGAAATAAATGTTTAATTAAAGAGGTAAAAGATGGACAAAGTTATACCGGTAGTAGTTATTAAAGACTTAAAAGACACAATTCCTACACTTCAAGCATTAAAAGACGGTGGAATTAACTGTGCAGAAATTACGTTCAGAACAGCTTGTGCTGCTGACGCAATCGCTTTAGGGGTAAAAGAGTTCCCTGATATGAATATAGGAGCAGGTACTGTAGTGAATCTTGCTCAAGCAAAAAAGGCGGTTGAATTCGGTGCTAAATTTTTAGTATCTCCGGGATTGTCGGTTAAAGTAGCAAAATTTGCAAAGAAAAAGGGTATTCCTTATTTCCCAGGCTGTGTTACACCAACCGAAATTATGACGGCATTAGAATTAGGTATTGAAATCGTTAAATTCTTTCCGGCAAACGTTTATGGTGGATTAAAGGCATTAAAGGCTTTATCCGGACCATTCCCACAATTAAAGTTTATTCCAACGGGCGGAGTTGATTTAACTAATCTTGAAGAATTTTTATCTTTTGATAAAATTTATGCAGTTGGCGGTAGCTTTATGATGAAAGGTGATATTAAAGCTAACTGTGATGCAATTAACGAAATTGTTTCTAAATTAGGAAAATAAAATGCTTACGGACGAAATAGAAAAAGCAAAAATTATCGCAATAATTCGTGACGTTGATAAAAACAAAATTATTCCATTAGCTAACGCTTTGTTTGATGGTGGAATAAGATTTGTTGAAATAACGTTTTCAAAAAACGAAAGTGATAATGATGTTTTGGATAAGATTAAGATAATTTCGGATAATTTTAAAGGAAAATTGCATGTCGGTGCAGGTACAGTTCTTAATGAAACTCAAGTTGAATTAACTAAAAAAGCAGGTGGGGAGTTTATCGTTTCACCTGATACTTGTAAAGAAGTTATCTCTAAGACGAAGGATTTGGGTATGATTTCAATTCCTGGTGCATTTACTCCTACGGAAATTGTATCCGCTTTGAATTTTGGTGCTGATTTTATTAAACTTTTTCCTGCGAAAAATGTCAATTTGTCTTACATTAAGGCAATTAAAACACCGTTAAATAATATAAAATTATTTGCTTTTAGCGGAATTAAGTTAAACAACGTGAAAAAATATGCTAAAGCGGGTGTTTGTGGTTTTGGTATCGGCTCTGATTTAATTGATAAAAAATTTATTGAAAAAAATGATTTTATTAGTATAACTAAAAAAGCAAAAAAATTTATGGAGAAAATAAAATAATGAAAAAGGTTGTTACATTTGGCGAGTTAATGTTAAGACTTGCCCCGGAAAACTATTTAAGATTTGTTCAAAGTGATAGGTTAGAAGCAACGTTTGGTGGTGCAGAAGCTAACGTTGCAGTTTCTTTAGCAAATTATGGCTTAGATGCAGCATTTGTTTCTAAACTTCCAGAACACGAAATCGGACAAATGGCAGTAAACTCTTTAAGAAAGTTTGGTGTAAATACTTCGTATATCACTCGTGGTGGCGATAGAGTAGGTATTTATTATTGTGAAAAGGGTGCAAGCCAAAGGCCAAGTAAAGTAATTTATGACAGAGCAAATAGTTCTATTGCTTGTGCATCAATGAGTGATTTTAACTGGGATGAAATATTTAAGGGTGCAAAATGGTTCCATTTTACAGGAATAACACCGGCTCTTTCAGATAATGTTGCTGAAATATGCTTAAAGGCAGTTAAAGAAGCTAAAAAGAGAAATATTATCGTATCTTGCGACTTAAATTTCAGAAAAAAACTTTGGTCTAAAGAAAAAGCAGGTTTAGTTATGGGTAAGCTTTGCAAATACGTTGATTATTGCATCGCAAATGAAGAAGATGCAAAAGACGTATTTGGTATTGAAGCTGATAATACAGATATAAACTCAGGTAAACTTGATAGAGAAGGTTATATTTCAGTTGCTCAAAAATTAACAAAGAAATTTGGATTTAAAGGCGTTGCAATTACGTTAAGAGAAAGTTTGTCAGCAAATGACAATAACTGGTCAGCAATGCTTTATACCGGCTCTAAAGCATATTTTTCAAAGAAATATGCAATGCATATCGTAGATAGAGTTGGTGGTGGCGATTCTTTTGGTGCAGGTTTGATTTATTCGCTTGTTAACGGATTCGGTGCGCAAAAAACTATTGAATTTGCTGTTGCTGCAAGTTGCTTAAAACATTCTATTGAAGGGGATTACAACTTAGTTTCAATTAAGGAAGTTGAAGCTTTAGCAGGTGGTAATGGCTCTGGTAGAGTTCAAAGATAGTTTAAATTATAAATAAAAAGAGACATTTTCATGTCTCTTTTTTATTTGTGGTGCGGATAAAGGGACTTGGCGCATTGTGTGCGCCCTTACCCGATAAACAGTCCACAGGACTGTTTAGTCCTTCGGACAAATTGCTTGCGCAATTTTCTCCCTATTCAAGTCCCTAAATTATTTTTTAGAAAAAAAGAGACATTTTCATGTCTCTTTTTTATTTGTGGTGCGGA
>JAKSOS010000021.1 GCA_024405475.1 Clostridia bacterium | reverse complement strand
GAAATGATGCCTGATGGCGTAGGAGCTTTATATATAGCTTTTGAAGAATTAAAATTGATTTCTGGTCAAAAACCTGTTCTTACCAACGCTAAAAAGTCAGTTGCTAACTTCAAAATTAGAGAAGGACAAGCTGTTGGTATGAAGGTTACACTTCGTGGAACCAGAATGTACGAATTCTTTGATAAACTCGTTTCAATCGCACTTCCGAGAGTTAGAGACTTCCGTGGTGTATCTACAAAGTCTTTTGACGGCAGAGGAAACTATGCTATGGGTGTTAAAGAACAACTTATTTTCCCTGAAATCACTTATGATCAAGTAGAGAAAATAAGAGGTTTTGATATTTGTATCACAACCACAGCTAACACGGACGAAGAGGCAAGAGAATTGTTAGCACTTCTCGGAATGCCTTTTGCGAACAAGTAATAAAGGAGTTTCAAAATGGCTAAAAAATCAATGATAAATAAACAACAAAGACCGGCAAAATTTTCTACTCGTGCTTATACAAGATGTAGTATTTGTGGTCGTCCACACGCAGTTCTCCGTAAATACGGAATCTGCCGTATATGTTTTAGAAATCTCGCTTATAAAGGCGAAATTCCTGGCGTAAAGAAAGCAAGTTGGTAATAGGAGGAAATAAATATGACAGATGTTATTGCAGATATGTTAACTCGTATCAGAAATGCTATCTCAGCAAGACACGAGACAGTTGAAATTCCTGCTTCTAATACTAAAAAGGCTATCGCAGAAATTCTTAAAAAAGAAGGTTACGTTGAAGACGTTGAACTTTTAGACGGTATTCAAGGTACAATCAAAATCACCTTAAAGTATAATGGTAAAAACAAAGTTATCACAGGACTTAAGAGAATCAGTAAACCAGGCTTACGTGTTTACGTTGGCACGGAAGAAGTTCCTTCAGTTTTAGGTGGACTCGGTATTGCTATTTTATCTACTTCTAAGGGTATTATGACCGGAAGTGATGCTAAAAAAGCTCACCAAGGTGGCGAAGTTCTCGCTTATGTTTGGTAGGAGGTAAGATTATGTCAAGAATAGGAAATGCAAAAATCGTTTTACCAGCAGGCGTAACAGTAGATTTTAAGAACAATACAATCACAGTAAAAGGTCCAAAAGGAACACTTACTCAAGCTTATGATCCGATAATTACTCCATCAGTTGAAGGAAACGTCGTTTCATTTACGAGAGCAAACGATTTAGGACCAACAAAGGCAAAGCACGGTTTATACAGAGCCTTAACAAACAGCATGGTTAAGGGTGTAACCGAAGGCTACAAAAAAGGCCTCGTTGTAAACGGCGTAGGTTGGAAGGTAGCTAAACAAGGTAAGAAAGTCGTAATGAGCGTAGGTTTCTCACATCCTGTAGAAATTGAAGAAGAAGACGGAATTACCTTAGATTGCCCAACTGCAAACGATATCGTTGTAAGCGGTATTGATAAGGATAAAGTTGGACAATTTGCCGCAAAGGTTAGAAGTATTAGAGAACCTGAACCATACCACGGTTACGGAATCCGTTATAGCGACGAAGTAATTGAAAGAAAGGTTGGTAAGGCAGCAGGTGCTAAGGGCTAATTTAAATAACTTTTAGTGGGTAAATATTTACCTGCCGAGTGCGAAAGTTTTTCGCGAAAAGTAATTAAAATAGGAGAAAAAAATGATTAGCAAAATCAATAAAAATCAAGATAGACTTGATAGACATAAGAGGATTAGACTTAAAGTTAAGGGTACTGCTGAAACTCCGAGATTGTCTGTTTATAGAAGTTTAAATCACATCTATGCACAAATAATAGACGATATAAAGGGAAACACAATAGTAACAGCATCTACACTTGATAAAGAAATCAAAGGAAAGTTTGATGACAAAGACAAGAAGGCACAAGCATTTGCTGTTGGTGAACTTCTTGCAAAGAAGGCAAAGGCAAAGAAAATCTCTGCTATCGTATTTGATAGAGGCGGTTATCTTTATACGGGAAGAGTTGCAAGTCTTGCAGAGGGCGCCAGAAAGGGCGGACTCAAATTCTAATAGGAGGTAAATAAATTATGGCAAGAGATAATAACAGAGGACCTAAAAAGGTTGAAGAAAACGACGGCTTAATTAAAAAGACTATCTCCATTAACCGTGTAACAAAGGTTGTTAAGGGCGGTAAGAATATGAGATTTGCAGCATTTGTAGTTGTAGGCGACGGTGCCGGAAGAATCGGTTGTGCATTAGGAAAGTCAACTGAAGTTCCTGAAGCAATAGATAAAGCAACTGCAAGAGCAAGAAAGAATATGGAAAAAGTTTCTCTTTTAGGAACAAGTATTCCACACGAAGTATTAGGTAAGTTTGGTAGGGGCGCAGTTTTAATGATGCCTGCTAGCGAAGGTACCGGTGTTATCGCAGGTGGTCCTGTTCGTTCAGTAATGGAAGCAGTAGGAATCACAAACATCAGAACGAAATCACACGGAACAAACAATCCGATTAACTGCGTAAAGGCTGCTATTGCCGGATTAAAATCATTAAGAACGGTTGAAGAAGTTGCAGCTATTCGTGGCAAATCAGCTGATGAGATTAACGGTTAAGGAGGAAAAGAAAAATGGCTAAAAAGACTGAAAACAAAATTAAAGTTACGTTAGTTAAAAGCACAATTTCTGCTCTTCCTCAACACAGAAAGATTGTTGCAGCATTAGGATTAAAGAAGTTAAATTCATCTAAAATTCATAATGCAAACGAAGCAATCCTCGGTATGATTAACAAGATTAGTTATCTCGTTAAAGTTGAGAATGTATAATTTAAGGAGAACAAAAATGAGATTAGGAAATTTAAGTCCTGCTGAAGGTGCAGTAACCGAATCAAAGAGACTCGGTCGTGGTATCGGTTCAGGACTCGGCAAAACGAGTGGAAAGGGACATAAAGGTCAATGGGCAAGAAGCGGTGGCGGTGTACGTCCAGGATTTGAAGGCGGTCAAATGCCTTTAATTCGTCGTATTCCAAAGCGTGGATTCAATAATCACTTTAGAAAAGCTTACAGCGTTGTAAATCTTTCGGTTTTAGAAGGATTTGAAGCTAACGCAACTGTTGATATAGAAGCACTTAACGCAAAGGGACTTGTTAAAATCGTTAAGAATTCAGTTGGCTTAAAAGTATTAGGCAACGGCGAATTAACAAAGGCACTTACAGTTAAAGCATCTTCTTTCTCAAAGGCAGCTAAAGAAGCAATTGAAAAAGTTGGCGGAAAAGCCGAACAAATTTAACCCCGATTTATAGGAGGTCAAAATGTGGCAAACAATAGTAAATGCGTTTAAGATTAAAGAAGTAAGAAGAAAAATTCTTATTACTTTGGCTTTAATATTCGTTTATAGACTCGGTTGTTATATACCGGTTCCTGGCGTAACACTTATGAACGATCCTCAAGTTTTCAGTGAGTTTAAGTTCTTACAAATCATGAGTGCCGTTTCAGGTGGTGCATTACAATACGGCAGTTTCTTTGCAATGGGTATTGGACCATATATTAACGCATCAATTATTATTCAACTTTTAACTTACGCAATCCCAGGATTAGAAAGATTGTCAAAAGAAGGCGAAGAAGGCAGAAGAAAAATTACTGCCTACACCAGAGTTATGACTTTGATTTTGGCTATTGCTCAATCAATCGGTATTTTGGTAGCATTCAGCGATTACGTTAATCCATCTGCACTTTTCGGTGCTGAAGGCTTTGGTAAGTTTATGAGTTATTTCTTCCTCGTTACAGTTTACACGGCAGGCGCTTGTCTTACCATGTGGATTGGAGAAAGAATTACAGATTATGGTGTATCAAACGGTATCTCAATGATAATCTTTGCAGGTATCATTGCTACGGCAGGTTTATCAATATTAAACTTGATTATAAGCATCTTTACTGACGTTACGAAGATTTGGGAACTTTTAGGTTTCATCTTAGCAGCAATCGTTATTTTCGGTGCTATCGTAACAGTAGAAAATGCTGAAAGAAAAATTCAAGTTCAATATGCTAAACAAGTTAAAGGTAGAAAGATGTATGGTGGTCAATCTACACATATTCCTATCAAAGTTAACGCTTCGGGCGTTATGCCTTTAATCTTTGCTTATGCTTTCTTGAGTTTACCTGATTTGATTTGGAACTTAATAGGTAAAGGTTCTATTTCAAGTACGTCTTGGTGGGGTAGAAACCTCGGAACAGGTTCTTGGCTCTACATGGTAATTTTGTGTTTACTTATCTTGGCGTTCTCTTACTTCTATAATCAATTACAATTTAACCCTGATGATATTAGTAAGAGTATTCAAGGAAACGGTGGTTTTATTCCGGGTATCAGACCGGGAAAACCAACTGCAGATCACTTGAAGAAAATCTCTAACAGAATTACGTTGTTTGGTGCGATTTATTTAGCACTCGTTGCTTTAATCCCATCACTTATATTTAAGAATATTGATTCTTCACTTATTAACGTATTCTCTGCAACAGGATTACTCATCGTTGTTTCTGTAGCACTTGAATTTGATCAAGCATTGCAATCACAAATTATGATGAAAAATTATAAAGGATTCTTGAAATAATGAAAATTATATTACTTGGTGCTCCAGGTAGCGGAAAAGGCACTCAGGCGACATTTATATGTGAGAAGTTCAAACTTCCGCATATATCAACAGGCGATATATTTAGAGAGAACATTAAGAACGAAACCCCTTTGGGTTTGCAAATTAAATCCATTATTGATAGCGGAAGATTTTGTCCTGACGAAATGACTATTGAAATAGTTAAGGACAGGCTATCACAACCGGATTGTAAAAAAGGTTATTTGCTTGACGGATTTCCAAGAACTCTCGTTCAAGCAGAAGCCTTGAATAACTTTTCTGCTCCGGACGTTGTGTTAAACTTGTCTATGGATGATGAAATGATTATTCAAAGAATTTCGGGCAGAAGAGTTTGTCGTTCTTGTGGTTCAACGTTTAATACGGAGTTTATCGGAAACAATATGGTTTGTGGTAAATGTGGCGGTGAATTATATATCAGAAAAGACGATAATCCGGAAGCTATTGCCGAAAGATTAAAAGTCTACGAAGAGCAAACAAAACCGCTTATAGATTATTACAAAGAAAAGAACATTTTAGTTGAGATAAATTCGGGTAGATTTTATAAAGAAGTTCAAGAAGATATTGAGAAGGTTTTGACTAAATGATTACCTTAAAAAGCGAAGCAGATATTGCGTGTATGCGTGAAAGCGGAAAGTTAACTAAAAACGTTTTAGATCTTTTAGGTAAAAGTATCCGCATCGGTATGACTACTAAAGAACTTGATAAAATTGCTTACGATTACATAAAAAGTGTGGGAGCTATTCCTTCATTTCTAAACTATGAAGGATACCCTGCATCAACTTGTATATCAATAGACGAAATGGTTGTACACGGTATTCCGTCAGACGATATCGTTATTCGTGAAGGACAGATTGTGTCGGTTGACGTCGGCGTTATTTATAACGGCTGGCAAGGCGACGCAGCGAGAACGTTTATGGTGGGCAAGGTTTCACCCGAAAAAGAAAAACTCGTTAAGGTTACCGAAGAGTGTTTCTTTAAGGCGATAGAAAATTTGCGTTCAGGTTCTCCGTTAGGTGATATAGGATATGCCGTTCAATCTCACGCAGAGGCAAACGGATACGGCGTTGTTAAAGCGCTTGTCGGTCACGGTATCGGCAGAGAAATGCACGAAGACCCTTCGGTTCCGAACTTTGGAAGAAAGGGAACGGGCATAAGACTTAAAAGCGGTATGACGATTGCGATAGAACCTATGATAAATATGGGAACGTGGCAAGTTAATTTTCTAAATGACGGCTGGGGAGTCGTTACAAGAGACGGCAAACCGTCTGCGCACTATGAAAATACTATTGCTATAACTGATGACGGAGTTGAGATATTAACTTTATGACATTAGTTAAAGGCGATATAGTTCAAAACTTAAAAGGAAAATTTAAGGATAGATATTTTCTTATAGTAAAAGTTGATGATAAATATGCGTTTATCGTTGACGGAAAAAAGATAAGAAGAGATAACCTTAAAAAGAAAAATTTAAAGCACTTAAAAAGGGTTTATGTCGCAGGTTTAACTGATTTTGCGACTAAAATAGAAAAGGGCGTTGTTGGAAACGAAAGAATATATAAAACAATAAAAGCCCAAACCGAAAATATTTAGGAGGAAATAATTGTGTCAAAAGACGACGTAATCGAAACCGAAGGCGTAGTTAAAGAAGCATTGCCAAACGCAATGTTTAAGGTTGAACTTTCCAACGGTCATATCATAACGGCACATATATCTGGAAAACTTCGTCAACATTATATAAAGATAATTGAAGGCGATAACGTAAAACTTGAAATGAGTCCGTATGATTTAACTAAAGGAAGAATCACATGGCGCAGTAAATCTTAAATAAAAATTATAAGGAGAAATAATTATGAAAGTAAGACCATCAGTAAAGCCTATGTGCGACAAATGCAAGGTAATTAAAAGAAACGGAAAAGTTATGGTAATTTGTTCAAAGAACAAGAGCCACAAACAACGTCAAGGTTAATCTAAATCCCTTTTTAGATTTAGATAAGAAAACATTAGTCCTTTCGGAAAGTATCTAACATTCCATAGAGAAAAGCGTTAAAGCATTTATATATAAAAAATAAAACAAATAGAAAAAATACGGAGGTATTTAATGGCACGTATAGCCGGCGTTGATTTGCCTAACAACAAGAGAGTTGAAGTTGGTATCACATATATTTACGGTATCGGACCTTCAACCGCAAGGAAAATCATCAATGAAACGGGTATCAATCCCGATGTTAGAGTAAAAGACTTGAGCGAAGCAGATATAGCAAAGCTTCGTGAATATATCGAACACAACCTTCACGTAGAAGGTGACTTACGTAGTGAAGTAAGTTTATCAATCAAGAGATTGATTGAAATCGGTTGCTACCGTGGTGTTCGTCACAGAAAGAACTTACCTGTTAGAGGTCAAAGTTCAAAGAGAAATGCGAGAACAAGAAAAGGTCCTCGTCGTACAGTTGCTAAGAAAAAGACAGCAACATTAAAATAAGGAGGTAGTAGATTATTATGGCAGTAGCAAAGAAAGTTGTTAAAAAACATAGAGACGCCAGAAAGGTTGATAAAGGACAAGTTCATATTCAAGCATCTTTCAACAATACTTTAGTATCTATTACAGACTTACAAGGTAATGTTGTTTCTTGGTCAAGTGCTGGTTCTTTAGGATTTAAAGGCAGTAGAAAGAGCACTCCGTTTGCTGCACAAATGGCTGCAGAAGCTGCAGGCAAGGCTGCAAGAGAACAAGGAATGCGTCAAGTTGAAGTTTATGTTAAAGGTCCTGGTGCAGGTAGAGAATCTGCTATCAGAGCTCTCGCTAATTGTGATTTAGAAGTTACGTTGATTTCTGACGTATCACCTATTCCACACAACGGTTGCAGACCACCTAAAAAACGTAGAGTATAAGGAGAAAATAAAAAATGGCTAAATATACAGAATCAAAATGTCGTTTATGTAGACGTGAAGGCGCTAAACTTTTCCTTAAAGGCGATAGATGTTTTAAGGGTGTTTGTGCTTTTGATAAAAGACCTGTTGCCCCTGGACAACACGGTATGCAAAGAAAGAAAATTTCAGAATACGGCTTACAACTTCGTGAAAAACAAAAATGTAAGAGAATATACGGTGTTTTAGAAGGTCAATTCAGAAAGTATTATGAAAAGGCTGATAGAATGAAGGGTATCACCGGTGAAAATATGTTATCTTTACTTGAAAGAAGATTAGATAACGTTATTTACAGAATGGGTATCGGTGCTTCTCGTTCTCAAGCAAGACAACTCGTTACACATGCACATTTCAACGTAAATGGAAAGAGCGTTAATATCGCATCTTACTGTGTAAAAGTTGGCGACGTTATCGCCGTAAGAGAAAATAGAAAAGACAATAAGTTCTTTGCCGAAGTAAAGACAATGAAGGTTAACAATATGCCAAAGTGGCTTGAATTTAATCCTGAAACTTTAGAAGGCAAAATCTTAGCACTCCCTGTTAGAGAAGATATTGACATCACTATCAAGGAACACATGATTGTCGAATTATATTCAAAGTAATTTGAATTAGTATTGAAAAAAATAAAAAATTTAATAAAAAATTTCCGTTGGGTTTTAGTAGGGGGAAAGTTAAGATTTTCCACAACTTAACAAGAATTCCTATTAAAACCTATATCGGAACTATTATTAGGAGGTTGATTTCTTATGATGGAAATTGAAATGCCAAAAATAGCAGTGGAAGAAAATGAAAGCAAAGATTATGCTAAAATCGTTGTTGAACCTTTGGAAAAAGGTTTCGGCTTAACACTCGGTAATGCTTTGAGAAGAATTCTCTTATCAGCACTCCCAGGTGTTGCGATTGAAAACATAAAGTTTTCAGAAGACTTGGGAATTAAGCACGAATTTTGTGCAGTTCCTAAAATTAAGGAAGATGTTACTGAAATAATTCTTAACCTTAAATGCGTAGCAATCAAGTCAACTTGTCTTGATAAAGACTACAAGAAGACTGTTAGACTTTATAAAGAAGGTCCTGCAGTCGTAAAGGCAGGCGACATCTCTTGTGATTCTGAACTTGAAGTATTAAATCCGGACTTGTACATTTGTACAGTTGATGCCGGTGGTAAGATTGATTTAGAACTTACCGTTGGCCGTGGCAGAGGATACCAAGGTGCAGATGAACACAAAACAGATATTATTGATAATATCGCAATAGACAGTATTTACACACCTGTTAAGAAAGTAAGTTACAACGTAACGGCAACTCGTGTTGGTCAAAGTGTTGACTTTGATAAGCTCACATTAGAAATTTGGACTAACGGTGCTTTTTCAGGAAGAGATATAGTTTCTCTTGCCGCTAAGATTTTGGAAGAACATACAAAGATGTTCGTTGCATTATCTGAAGTTGGCAATATCGGTATTTTAGTACCACCTGAAGAAGACAAAAAGACAAAGATTTTGGAAATGACAATTGAAGAAATGGATCTTTCGGTTCGTTCATACAATTGCTTAAAGAGAGCAAATATTCACACGGTTGAAGACTTAACAAAGAAAACCGAAGAAGATATGCTTAAAGTCCGCAATCTCGGCAAGAGATCTCTTGACGAAGTTAAGTTTAAGTTGGAAAGCTACGGCTTAAAATTGCAGGACATGGAGGACTAAACAATGGCAAATAAATTAGGATTAAACGCCACAAAAAGAATGGCACTTATAAAGAATCAAGCATCTGCACTTTTATGGTACGGAAAGATTGAGACTACCGAAGCAAGAGCAAAAGAAGTTAGTGCATACGTATCTAAAATCATTACTCTCGCTATCAAAACCTATACTGATACCGTTGAATCGGAAATTTCTACTGTAGACGCAAAGGGTAAAGAAGTTAAAAAGACTCTCGTTAAAGACGGCGTAAAGAAACTTAACGCAAGAAGAAAAATTATCTCTATGGTAAATGACCTTCAAGAAGTTAAGGCTGATAAAGAAAGCAAGGCTGACTTTAAGAAGAGAACAAGTGCTGTAAAGAGCCCACTTATTGAAAAGATTTTTGACGAATATGCTCCAAAGTATGCTACGAGAAAAGAAGAAAAGAACGGCATCGGCGGTGGATATACAAGAATCTACAAGCTCGGCGCTCGTAAGGGCGATGCAGCTGAAACTGCTATTATTGAACTTGTTGACTAATTGAATTAAATTAGCTAAAAGGACCTATCAAAATGATAGGTCTTTTTTTGTACAAAGATTTCGCTTTTTATTATTCTTTATTTTTAAGGAAAAGAATATACTTTATTATGACGTTGAATATGGTAAAAACAGGAGAAACCGTACAAGTCGTTGACGTTAAATGCTCCTATTACGTAAAGAAAAAACTTTCTACGATAGGTTTTAATAAGGGTGCGATATTAACCGTTATTCGTATTGCACCTTTTGGTGGACCTGTTGAAATAAAATTGTTAGATTTTTATTTTGCGTTAAGAAAAGAAGATACAAAGTATATTATGGTAAAAAAATATGAATAAATCTATTTGTTTAATGGGTAATCCCAACTCGGGTAAAACGACTCTTTTTAATGCGCTTACAGGTTCATATCAAATGGTCGGAAACTGGACGGGCGTTACTACCGAAGCAAAAAGCGGACACTTAAAAAACAATAAAGATATAACGATAGTGGATTTACCGGGGATTTATTCTCTGATGAGTATGACGAGCGACGAAAAGGCTGTTATAGATTATTTAAAACAAACGCCACCACAAGTAATTATAAACGTTTTAGACGGTACTAATTTAGAGAGAAACCTTTATTTAAGTTTGGAACTCGCTTCGCTTAATATTCCTATGGTGCTTGCCGTCAATTTTTCAGACGACTTAAAGAAAAACGGAATAACCTTAAACGAAGAAGGACTTAAAAGCCTTTTAGGTTTACCCGTCGTAAGTATTTCGGCGTTAAAAAAGACTAACGTTAATAAACTTATAGAAACGGCGATAAACTTTTCCTCATTACCTAAAAAAATATTTTCATTTGGGACAAATCCCGAACAACTGTATTCGTTTTTAAGAGAAAACGTGCCAAAAATCATAAATAAAGTTCAGACTAATCCTGAAAAATTCACTCTAAAAGCCGATAAATTGCTTTTAGGGAGAATTACCGGACTTCCTATATTTTGTCTTGTGATATTCTCCGTTTACTATTTATCAATAAAAATAGGGGGTGGACTTGGCGAAAAATTAAAAGTATTATTAGATAGCTTTACTCTTTTAACAAAGCAATCGCTATTAAAGGTAAACGCTAAACCGTGGATAATAAGTTTGATTTGCGACGGCATTTATAAAGGTTTTTCTTCGGTATTTTGCTTTTTACCGCAATTACTTATTCTTTTTTCTTTAATGACTATTTTAGAAGAAAGTGGTTATATGGCAAGATGTGCATTTATTTTTGACGGCATATTAAAAAGAGTAGGTCTTGGCGGTAAATCCATAATTCCGCTTATAATTTCCTGTGGGTGTTCGGTGACGGGGATTATGGCGTCAAGAAATATTGACGACGAAAACGAAAAACTTATGACGATAGTTTTAGCACCGCTTATGCCTTGTGGAGCAAAGTCTGCCGTTTTTGTTTATATTGCAAGCATATTTTTTAACAAGAACGCATTTGTTGCAACTTCCATGTATTTTGTCAGCATATTTTCTATAATATTTTTAGGTATGCTATTAAAAAGATTTAAACCATTTAATAATAAAAACGGCAGTTTTATTTTAGAATTGCCTACTTTAAGATTTCCTTCGCTAAAAGATATAGTGATGGCACTAATAGAAAAGATAAAAGATTTTTGCATTAAAGTCGGTACGGTTATATTTACGATTTCTGTACTTATTTGGCTATTATCTAATTTCGGATTTAAGGGATATGCAAACGGCGATATTGCATTAAGTTTTCTTTTTTATCTTGGAAATATATTAAAATACGTATTTTATCCGCTCGGTTTTTGCTCGTGGGAAACGGCAGTTTCTATTATTTGCGGAATATTTGCGAAAGAAGGCATTGTGGAAGGCTTGAATATGCTTTCGGTAAACGTCAATACGCTTTTTAGTAATAACTTAACCGTATATGCTTTTATGTGCTTTATATTGCTTATGCCACCTTGTATTTCAACGCTGATTGTAGCAAAAAAGCAATTAAAGAATACGAAAAAGTTTATTTTTATGATTTTAACTCAATTTTTGTACGCATACGCAGTGGCTTTTATTGTAAACGGCTTAGGCAGAATAATCTTTATCTCAAACGGCTTGATTTTATCTTGCATTATTGCTATAATTATATTGTTATTATTTCTTTTTTGTGTAAAAAGGCTTATAATAAACAAATGTGGCAACTGCCACGGCAAAAGAAGGTGTTCTAAATGTCAGGACGTTCACAATACGACTATATGAGAGAATCAGACGAAAAAGAAGAAGATGCAATGTTTCCCGAAGAAATAAACGAAAGGGCAACTAAAACGACTAAAGAGAAATATTTTGAGTACTATGACGATATAAAAACGAATATTAAAGAAGACTGGTAAAACTCCGTAAAATAACGGAGTTTTTTCTTTTAAAAAAAATTGAAAATTTTTAAAAAAATATGTTTATAAATGATTGACAACTAATTTATTACAACATATAATATATTTCGTTGATAAAGTTTAGATTTATTAAACTTTATGTTAGAAATCTCTAAACATACGAGAAGGGTATTATTCAAGATGGTAATAGGCGAAAAAATAAAAGATTTAAGGTTATCTTGCGAATTAACGCAAGAAGAATTGGCTGATAGGTGTGAATTGACCAAGGGATATATTTCTCAACTGGAAAACGACTTAACCAGCCCTTCTATTGCCACGCTTATAGATATTTTATCGGCACTCGGAACTGACTTAAAGGAGTTCTTTTCTGATGAAGAAAGCGAAGAAAAGGTCGTGTTTAATAAAAACGAGTTTGTAGAGAAGATAACAGATGAATACACGTTAAACTGGCTTGTGCCAAACGCACAAAAAAACGCAATGGAACCTGTACTAATGGAGTTAAATCCAAATTCGTCTTCTGATGAAGATTTTCCACACGAAGGTGAAGAGTTTGGATACGTTATTAAAGGGGAAATCGTTTTATTGCTCGGAAAACGACGAGTTAAAGTGAAAAAGGGTGAAAGTTTTTATTTTACTGCAAATAAAGTTCACCAAGTGTTAAACAAATCCGAAAATAAAGCAGAGTTTATATGGGTTTCAAGCCCACCGTCGTTTTAAGAGGTAAAAATATGGAAAATATTGCAAAAGAAAAGGCAAGTAAAATAATTGAATTAAAAAACGTAACTCGTGAGTTTGAAGACGGATTGATTGCCGTTGATAACGTTAATCTTTACGTTAGAAAGGGAGAGTTTATCACGTTTTTAGGACCATCGGGATGCGGTAAAACGACAACCCTTCGTATGATTGCCGGTTTTGATAAACCTACGAGTGGGAGCGTTTTCTTAAACGGAGAAGATATAAGCGACTTGCCACCTAATAAAAGACCTATTAACACGGTATTCCAACGCTACGCATTATTTCCGCACTTAAACGTGTTTGACAATATTGCGTTTGGGCTTAAATTGAAAAGAAACGAAGTAACTTATCAAAAGTCTAACGGCGATACTTATAAGAAGTTGGAAAAACTTCCAAAAAATGAAATTGCAAAAAAAGTTGAAAAAGCACTTAAAATAGTTGACTTGGAAGGCTTTGAAAAAAGAAGCATTGCCACCTTATCAGGCGGTCAACAACAAAGAGTTGCTATCGCAAGGGCAATAGTAAA
>JAKSOS010000020.1 GCA_024405475.1 Clostridia bacterium | reverse complement strand
CAATGAGAAATAACAACTCAATAATGCTTGAAAAGTTGGGTTTAGATACGGGTTATGACAGTATTTCAGACGATAACAGTATAAAATTAACGTCAAGATTATTTGATAAATTAAATAATGAAGGATTGCTTCCAAACACAATTTTATTTAACTTAAATCCAAAAATGAACGCCGAAATAATGACTCTTATAGGTTGTTTTCAAGACGGCAAATCAAAGGGAAAAATGCAATACGGACCTGCATGGTGGTTTTTAGATAATAAAGTCGGAATGGAAAAGCATTTAGAAGACTTAACGGCAACGGGTCATATAGGTGCATTTATAGGCATGCTTACGGATAGCCGTTCACTTTTATCTTATCCAAGACACCATTATTTCAGAAGAATACTTTGCAATTATTTAGGTACTCTTATTGAAAAAGGTGAAATGACAAAAAATTTGGAATTAGTAGGTGAAGTCGTTAAAAACGTTTCTTACTATAATTCTATTGATTATTTCAAAATGAAAAGATAAAAACAAATAAAACAAAAGCCACCGAACGTTCGGTGGCTTTTTATTTTATAGTTTATTAAACGTTAAATCTGAATAAAACGACGTCTCCGTCTTTAATTACGTAATCTTTGCCTTCGGCTCTTACTTTGCCTTTTTCTTTTGCAGCGTTAAACGAGCCCAACTCAACTAAGATATCGTAATCAACAATTTCCGCTCTAATAAATCCTTTTTCAAAATCGGAGTGGATTTTACCTGCTGCTTGTGGTGCTTTCGTGCCTTTTTCAATAGTCCATGCACGAACTTCTTTTTCACCGGCAGTTAAATAACTTATAAGACCCAAAATAGAGTAGGAAGCTTTAACTAATTTATCCAAACCGCTTTCTTTAACGCCGAGTTCCGTTAAGAATAATTGTTTTTCATCTTCATTTAATTCAGAAAGTTCTTCTTCGGTTTTAGCACAAACGACGATAGATTCTGCATTTTCGGTTTTAGCATATTCAACAACGGATTTTGCCATAGGTATTTGGTCAACGTCTTTGCCCATATCTTTTTCGCAAATATTTGCGGTGTAAATAACAGGTTTTGCCGTTATTAAATACAATTCGTCAAGCAAAACTTTTTCTTCGTCGGTGCAGGGAAGAGTCCTTGCGGGTTTTAAGGCGTTTAAGTGGTCAAATAATTTATGGAAGAATTCCGCTTCTGTTTTATACTTTTTTTCGCCTGTTTTAATTAAGCTTTCAGCTTTATCTAAACGTTTTTTAACGGCTTCGGTATCTGCAAAAATGAGTTCAAGATTAATCGTTTCAATATCTCTTAAAGGGTCAACCGAGTTTTCAACGTGAGTAATGTTTTCATCATTAAAACATCTTACTACGTGCACGATAGCGTCAGTTTCTCTAATATTAGCTAAAAACTTGTTTCCAAGTCCTTCGCCTTTACTTGCACCCTTAACTAAACCTGCAATATCAACGAATTCAACAACGGCAGGAGTAATTTTTTTAGTATTATATAACTTGCCTAAAACTTCAAGTCTATAATCGGGAACTGCAACGATTCCGACGTTCGGTTCAATAGTACAGAACGGATAGTTAGCGCATTCTGCACCTGCTTTTGTAATTGCATTAAAAAGGGTAGATTTACCTACGTTTGGAAGTCCAACAACACCTAATTTCATTTTTTTCTCCGTCAATCTTGATTTTAATACAATTATAGGGGATTTTGTACAATATTACAAGTTTGTGATTGCAATTGTGTACAAAATTGTGTTAAAATAATAAAAAGGAAATTTTTATGGATTACAAACAATATATTTCAAGTAAATTAAATATTGAAGGTGTAAGCGAAAGCGACGTGATGAGTTTTATAGAAACTCCACCTAATACCGAAATGGGTGATTATGCTTTGCCATGCTTTAAGCTTTCTAAAATAATGCACGCATCACCAGTGCAAATAGCTGAAAATCTTAAATCTGCATTTTCTTGCGATGATATTATTTCGGAATGTAATGCGGTAAACGGATATCTTAATTTCAAGGTAAATCGCAACGGCTTTGCACGTTCGGTTTTAAGTGAAGTAATATCTAAGGGCGATAAATACGGTGCTTCCGATATAGGTAGCGGGAAAACGGTTTGCGTTGAGTACTCATCTATAAATATAGCAAAGCCTTTCCATATAGGTCATTTATTGACGACGGTTATAGGAAGTTCTTTGTACAAAATATATAAGTTTTTAGGTTATAACGCAGTTGCAATAAATCACTTGGGCGACTACGGAACGCAATTCGGAAAACTTATTGTCGCATACAAAAAATGGAGTAGTGAAAAGCAAGTGCTTGAAGGTAGGCTTAAAGAACTTTCAAGAATATACGTAAAGTTTCACGAAGAAGCAAAAATTCATCCCGAATTAGACGACGAAGCAAGACGTTATTTCAAACTTATAGAAGACGGAGATAAAGAGAGCAACGAACTTTTTTTAATGTTTAAGAAAATCACGTTGGAAGAAGTTGAAAAAATATATAAATTATTAAATGTTTCATTTGATTCTTATGCGGGCGAAAGTTTTTACAGCGATAAAATGGCACCTATCGTAGAAGAATTAAAAGAGAAAAAACTCTTAAAAAACAGCGACGGAGCATCTATCGTTGATTTAGAAGAATTCGGTATGCCACCGTGTTTAATACTAAAATCAGACGGTTCTTCACTTTACGCAACGAGAGATTTGGCAGCCGCAATATACCGTAAAAAGACTTACGATTTTTACAAGAGTTTATACGTAGTTGCTTATCAACAAAATCTTCACTTCAAGCAATTCTTTAAGGTTTTGGAACTTATGGGAAAAGAGTGGGCAAAAGATTGCGTACACGTTGCTTACGGTATGGTTTCGCTTGAAAGCGGTGCTATGAGTACGAGAGAAGGAAACGTCGTTTTGTTAGAAGACGTTATCAATAAAACTATTGAAAAAGCATACAAGGTAATAGAAGAAAAGAATCCTAATTTAGAAAATAAAGAAAAGACAGCAAGAGCAGTAGGAACCGGTGCAGTAATTTTTTCTGCTTTACAAAACAATAAAATTAAAGATATAGTATTTAGCTACGATAAAGTTTTATCGTTTGAAGGTGAAACTTGTCCGTACGTACAATATACCGTTGCAAGATGCAACAGTTTGTTAAGTAAGGTCGGCGAGCCGAAGGATTATAATGATAAAGATTTAACGATAGAAGAATATGAAGTAATAAATCAGTTGTCAAAGTTTAAAGATGCGATTATTTACGCTTCCGAAAAATACGAACCTTCTGCAGTAACGAGATACGCACTTGATTTAGCAACGCTGTTTAATAAGTTTTATATTAACTGTAAGATTGCAGGAGAAGACGAAAACACTAAAAACTTGCGTTTATCAATAGTGAAATCAGTAAAAATTACATTAACCAACGCACTAAGACTTTTAGGTATAGAAACAGTTGAGGTTATGTAATGGAAAAACTTGTTATATTTGACTTAGACGGTACTATAATTGATAGTGTTTCCGACATAGCGGATAGTATCAACGTAATGTTGAAAAAATATAATTATCCTTTAAGAACGCTTGAAGAAATAAAGCATTTCATAGGGAACGGTGCAAAAAACATAGTAATAAAAAGTATCGGCGAAAAAATTAGTGAAGAAAAACTATCTGAGTGTTTAAATTATTATAACGAAGTTTATAGAAGTTCCGGTAGCCCAAAAACAAAAGTGTATGACGGTGTAAAAGAAGTTATTGTTGAATTAAAAAACAGGGGCTATAAGGTAGCGATATTATCAAATAAACCGCAATTAAACACAAACGACGTATATAAAAGATACTTAGCGTCAATACAATTTGACATGGTAGTCGGTCAATCGGAAAACGTTAAATGTAAGCCTGACCCTTCTGCCACGCTATTTATAATGAAAAGCTTAAACGTTTCACCGATTAACACATATTTCGTTGGTGACGGTGAAACTGACGTTCTAACTTCTAATAACGCAAAGGTAAACGGTATTTCCGTTCTTTGGGGTTATAGGAGTAAAGAAGAGTTAGAGCAAGTCGGAGCAAAATTATTTGCTTATAATCCAAAAGATTTACTTTCAATTATCAAATAAATTTCAATCAAGTCAAAAGACTTTCAAAAAAATCAAAAGGTCCGAGCAATATGAAAAAAATATATAAAGTCGCAATAATAGGCTGTGGCGCATCGGGACTACTTTCTGCCATAGAATTGACAAGTGGCGAAAATTCAATAAACGGCAAAGACATTATTTTATTAGAAAAGAACGATAGGGTGGGTAAAAAGATAATTGCCACCGGAAACGGTCAAGGAAACTTAACTAATGTCAATTTGTCGGCATCTAATTATTACGGCGAACCAAATTTAATCAACACATTTTTCAAAGAGAATTTTCTCAATTTAAGACAGTATTTTTATAAACTTAATATTCCAACGACGGCGGAAAACAACGGAAAGGTATATCCGCTATCTATGCAAGCGTCTTCTTTTCTTGATATTTTAAGAATAAAATTAGATAAAGAAAACATACAAACGGCATTAAACGAAAAGGTTATAAACATTTCTTTTTCCGACGGTTGTTTTACTATATTGACAGAAAAAGATAATAAATACTACGCTGAAAATGTTATCATTTCGGTTGGTGGAAAGGCACAAAAACAATTTGGCACGGACGGTACTTCTTATGCTTTGGCAGAGAAGTTTGGTCATAAGATTACCAAACTTTATCCTTCACTTGTACAACTTAAAACCGAAACTGAAAAAATCAAAGGCTTTAAGGGGCTTAGAGAAAGAGTTTCCGTTTCGCTGTTTGACGGCGATAAGTTTGTTAGAAAGGAAACGGGTGATATAATTTTTACTGAGTACGGAGTTTCGGGAGATTCAATTTTTAAAATCTCAGCAAGTGTTCAAGCGTTAAAAAATCCACTCATTAAAATAGAGTTTTTGCCGGATTTAACTATGGAAGAAATATCAAAGATAATTTCCGATAGAAACATGGCAGAAGAAACGTATCTCGGCTTAATAAATAAAAGAATAGGGCAATCAATAGCGAAATCGGTTAAAGACAAATCGCCGACAGGGTATTCAAAAGCCATAAAGAATTTTTATTTGACTGTTAAAGGAACACTCGGTTTTGATAACGCACAAGTCACGAAAGGCGGAATAGATACTGATGACGTAAATCCTTATTCAATGCAAAGTAAAATTCAAAAAGGTCTTTATTTTGCAGGGGAAGTTCTAAACGTGGACGGAGATTGCGGTGGATACAATTTGACATTTGCTTTCCTTTCCGGAATAGCCGTTGCAAAGAATATAAAAGATAATCAAAAAATAAAAATGGGAGAATAAAATGATTTTTAAACCATTAACTAAAAAAGAGTTGGAAGAAGCAAACTTAACTATTGTAAGAGAAATAGGTAGGGTAATAGGCGTAAAATCGCCGACTTCTAAACCGAAGGACACCATAATAGAAGAAATAATACAGATTCAAAGTGGAGAATTAGAACCTGTACCGCCTTCAAATATAGGTGCACCGCCAAAGACGAGAGTTGATATTTCAAAGTATTTAGCGGAATTGCCGGAAGATACTCCTTACGATTTTGAAGACACGGTTGATGATAAAATTACTTTTAGAGATTATATAGATGAAAACGGAATGAGTGATAAAGGTGAATTCGTCGTTACAGGCGTGTTAGAGCAAATGGCATCCGGTTACGGATTTTTAAGGGTTAATAATTACGAAAACTCCAAGCAAGACGTTTATGTTTCAATTCAAAACATAAAAGCATACAACTTGCGTAGGGGTGATAAAGTAAAGGCTTTAGCAAAGTTCGTTAGTGAAAAAGAATCGGCTGCTCTTCAAAAGGTAATTCAAATAAACGATTTAGAACCGGAATTGTTCTTAAACAGAAAGAACTTTGACGAATTGACGCCGTACTATCCAACTGTTAAAATCAATTTGGAAAACGAACTTAATTCTGAAGACGTTTCAATAAGGTGTATAGATTTGTTTGCGCCTTTGGGGATGGGACAACGTGGTTTAATAGTTGCGCCACCAAAAACCGGCAAGACTACAATACTTAAAAAGATAGCGCAAGCAATAGAAAAGAACTATCCGAATATTAAACTCATAGTTTTACTGATAGACGAAAGACCTGAAGAAGTTACCGATATCAAGCGTTTTGTTTCGGGAGAAGTTGTATTTTCAACGTTTGACGAGAGTGCCGAACATCATATTAGAGCGGCAGAACTCGTAGTAAACAGGGCAAAAAGGCTTGTTGAAGTAGGTCAAAACGTCGTTATTTTAATGGATTCAATAACAAGGCTTGTAAGAGCATACAACAATACTGTTGAATCTTCGGGAAAAACGTTATCTGGCGGACTTGATCCTGTGGCAATGCAAGGTCCTAAGAAGTTCTTTGGTGCGGCAAGAAATATAGAAGACGGCGGAAGTTTAACTATTTTGTCAACGGCACTCGTTGAAACGGGAAGCCGTATGGATGACGTTATTTACGAAGAATTTAAGGGAACTGGAAATATGGAAATTCACTTATCAAAAGAACTTTCCGAAAAAAGAATATTTCCGGCTATTGATTTGTACAAATCGGGAACGAGAAACGACGAACTCATTTTAACGAGTACGGAATACAAAACGGTAATGAAATTGCGTAAGATATTATCGTCAAGTGAAGATTCTACCGATGCGTTAATAGAAATAATGAATAAGACAAAAAACAACGCAGATTTATCTTCTAAAATTGATGTATGGATGAAATTGTTAAGTAAGTAATATGAAATCTGAAAGGAATAAGACAATAGATTTTTCACTTAAAGAGGGTGAAAAGTATTTATCAAAATGTGTTTTAGCCAAAGATTATAAAGGCGAGATAAATAAAACGGTTTTAGGCGATTATTTAGAAGCAATAAAGAAAATAAAGGATAAATCGGTAGATTTGCTTATAGTTGACCCACCGTATAATCTTTATAAAGACTTTGGTGGAAAGACGTTTAAGAAACTCAACGAAGATAAATACGAAGAATATACGGAAAAGTGGATAAATGCAGTAAAGCCAAAGCTAAAAGATACGGCGAGTATATATTTGTGTTTAGACTGGAAAAGTTCGCTTTCTTTAGGACAAGTTTTAAACGATAATTTTATTTTAAGGAATAGAATTACTTGGGAAAGAGAAAAGGGAAGAGGTGCAAAAAAGAACTGGAAAAATTCAATGGAAGATATCTTTTTTGCTACGATGTCAGACGAATACACCTTTAATTTGGACGCAGTAATGCAAAAGAAAAAAGTTTTAGCACCTTATAGAGAAAACGGAGAGCCAAAGGACTGGCAGGAAACGTCTGACGGAAAATTCAGATTGACGTGTCCATCAAATATATGGTGCGATATAGCAGTTCCTTACTGGTCAATGCCTGAAAATACGGCACATCCAACACAAAAACCCGAAAAACTTATAGCAAAACTTATTCTTGCAAGTTCTAATAAAAATGATACCGTGCTTGACATTTTCTCCGGAAGTGGAACAACGGGTGTCGTTGCAAAAAAACTCGGTAGAAATTATATAGACATTGAACAAAATCCGCAATATTGCGCTTGGGCGGAGTTTAGATTAGAAAAATGTGAAAAAGATAAATCTATTCAAGGGTATAGCGACGGAGTGTTTTGGGAAAGAAACAGTTTGTATAAAAATTTGAAAATAAAATAGACAACTATTAGTTTATAGTGTATAATGAAAATAATAAACGCAGGAGAAAATAAAATGAAAAAAGCAGTTTATAAAAGAGTTATTATTAAATTATCAGGTGAAGCACTTGCAGGAGAAAAAGGTCATGGAATTGACGAAGATATTTTAAGCAAAGTTTGCGACCAGATAATTGAAGTAAAGAAGATGGGAGTTGAAGGCGGCATAATCGTAGGCGGAGGAAACTTCTGGCGTGGAAGACAAGGAACGCAAATGGCAGACAGAACGGCAGCAGACCATATGGGAATGCTTGCAACCGTAATGAACGCACTTGCAATTCAAGACGCATTAGAAAGAAAGGGAGCTCCGACGAGAGTTCAAACGGCATTGACGATAACGAGAGTTGCAGAACCTTATATTTTAAGAAAGGCAATGTCTCACTTGTCAAAAGGTAGAATAGTAATATTTGCTTGTGGAACAGGCAATCCGTTCTTCACGACTGATACCGCAGCGGCATTAAGGGCAGCAGAAATAAATGCAAACGTATTGCTTTTAGCAAAAAACGTTGACGGCATTTACGATTCAGATCCAAAGACGAATCCTAACGCAAAGAAGTTAAAAGAAGTATCTTATAAAGAGTACATTGAAAAGGGACTTAAAGCGATGGATACTACGGCAATTACGATATGTATGGAAAATAAGATTCCTGTTTTAGCATTTGGATTGTTTGAAAAAGATGCACTAACTCGTGCAGTTATGGGCGAAGACCTTGGAACGATAATTAAATAGTTGATATATTAAGGAGAAAGATATGGCAATAGAGAACGCAAAGTATGAAGAAATGATGATGGAAATGATGGAAAAAACCGATAAGACAGTTTCGGTTTTGGTTTCGGAATATGCTTCTGTAAGAGCAGGCAGAGCAAATCCACACATTTTAGACAAAGTTTTAGTTGATTATTACGGAACTCCGACACCTATCAATCAAGTAGGTAATATTTCGGTTTCCGAAGGAAGATGTTTGGTAATTGCACCTTGGGACGTAAGCATGCTTAAAGTAATAGAAAAACAATTACTCGTTGAAAATATCGGTATAACTCCGGCTAATGACGGAAAGGTTATAAGATTAGTATTTCCTGTTTTAACCGAAGAAAGAAGACTTGAACTTGTTAAGCAAATAAAAAAGACTGCAGAAGATTCAAAAGTAGCAATCAGAAACATTCGTCGTGACAGCATGGATATTTTAAAGAAAATGAAAAACGATAAAGAATTATCGGAAGACGAACATAAAACATGCGAAGAAGAAGTTGAAAAAGTTATAACTGATACAATCGCAAAGATTGATAAAGTTTGTGCAGAAAAAGAAAAGGACATAATGAGCGTATAATGGCTGAAATTAAAATCCCGAATCACGTGGGAATTATTATGGACGGCAATGGCAGGTGGGCAAAGCTTCGCAACAGGCCGAGAACTTTTGGACATAAAAAAGGTTCAGATAATGTAGATAGAATAACAACGGAAGCATTTAAAAGGGGAGTGAAAACACTTACCCTTTATGCTTTTTCTACGGAAAACTGGTCAAGACCAAAGGAAGAAGTTGACGCACTTATGGGATTACTTGAAAAGTATTTCTTAAAGTTTATCGGAAAGGCCGTCAAGAAAAACGTTAGAGTTTGTGTTATAGGTGATAAAAAAGTTTTTTCGCCAAAGCTTCAAAAAGTAATTAAAGATTGTGAAGACGCTTCTAAGAAAAATACCGGAAACGTATTGAATATCGCAATAAATTACGGTGGAAGACAAGAAATTGTAAGAGCAGTCAATAATCTTATCAAAAAGGGTAAGAAAATAACCGTAGAATCTATTTCGGAAAATCTATATACCACAAAAAACGGCGAGCCGGATTTAATTATCAGAACAGGTGGTGAGTATAGACTTTCAAACTTTTTAATGTATCAAGGAGCATATTCGGAATTGTACTTTACTGATGTTTTGTGGCCTGATTTTGATGAAAAAGAGTTAGATAAAGCATTAGATGAGTATGCAAAGAGAAACCGTAGATTCGGAGGTGTAAAATGAAAAAGAGAGTTATTTCCGGTGCGTGTTACGTAGCTATAATATTAGGAGTGTTTTTACTTCGTGGATTAGTTGATACACGTCTTTTTCAAATATTGCCATTGTTTTTTTGTTCGTTAGGAACGTTTGAAATTGCAAGGGCATTAAAAACACATTTATTTAAGGGTTGGTATTCATTATCAATAATTTTCGGTATACTATTCATACCTCAATATGCCGTATTAAATTATTTTATTTGGGAAAATTACGGTATATTTTTTGCAATAGCGCTTTCACAACTTTTAGTATTGATTACGATAGTTGTTGCACTTATTAAAAAGTGTTCGTTTAAGAAATTCTTGGTTAATGTTTTGCCATTTATTTATCCGTCTTTATTGATTTTAACAATGTCTTACGTTTCAGACATTGCTGATAAATATTATAGCTTGATTGCACTTTTATTGATTTTTGCAATACCTGCAATAGCAGATTCTTTTGCACAATTAACAGGTATGGCTTACAATAAAATCAGAAAAGGACAAGCAAAGAAATTATGTCCGAAACTTTCACCGAATAAAACCGTTGCAGGTGGTATAGGTGGTATCGTAGGTGGAATAATAATAGCCGTAGTTTTATATTTTATTTTTAAGTCAAAATGCGATATTTCAATTTGGATATATTTAATTATAGGCGTAGTTGGTAGTGTTTTAGACGAAATCGGCGATTTATTTGAAAGTTATATAAAAAGAAAAGTCGGCATAAAAGATATGGGAAAAATCATGCCGGGTCATGGCGGAATTATGGATAGAATTGACGGTATGAGTTTTGTCAGCTTATTCGTTTGTTTGGTTTTTATATTGATTATGTAGGTGTATAAATGAAAAAAATTGCTTTGATAGGAAGTACGGGTTCTATAGGTGTTCAAACGCTTAACGTTATTCGCCGTAATCCCGATAAATACAGCGTTGTATCAATATCAGCCGGTAGTAATGCCGGTTTATTTGTCAAGCAAATAGAAGAGTTTAGACCAAAAGTAGCAACTATTGCAACGGAGTTAAACAAGGATTACGTAGCGCCGAAAGAAACGCAGATTTTCAGTGGAGAAGATGCTTTTACTAATGCTATAATAGACGATGCGGACTTGGTCGTTATAGCACTTGTAGGTTTTAAGGGAATAGTTGCGGTATTAGACGCTATTAAAAAAAGAAAAAATATAGCACTTGCTAATAAAGAGAGTCTTGTTGTCGGTGGAAGTATCGTGACGAGATTAGCAATGGAAAACGGAGTAACGATAGTTCCTATAGACAGCGAACATTCGGCAATATGGCAAGCACTTGATTTTGATTTTAACAAGCCGTTTAAGAAAATAATAATAACGGCTTCCGGTGGAGCGTTCAGAGATTATTCGGTGGAGCAAATAAAAAAAGCAAAAGCAAAAGAAGCATTAAATCACCCTAACTGGAAGATGGGTGAAAAAATCACTATAGACTGTGCAACAATGGTAAATAAAGCTTTTGAAGTTGCCGAAGCACACTGGTTATACAATGCACCGTTTGATAAAATTGATGTAATAATTCATAGAGAAAGCATCATACACTCTATGGTAGAGTATAACGATAATTCTGTAATTGCACAGATGAGTTATCCGAATATGGAATTGCCTATCAGTTTGGCGCTTTCGTATCCTGAAAGGTTATCTCCGGCTGTGGAGAGCTTAGATTGTGCAAAATTAGGCAAACTAGCATTTGAAGAGTTAAATCACGAAAAGTATCCGTGTTTTAATACCGTTGTAAACGCTTGTAAAAAAGGCGGTGTATATCCTGCAATAGCAAACGGCGCAAACGAGATTGCGGTAAAACTTTTCTTATGTGATAAAATAGAATTTAACGACATATACAAAGCGATTAACGAATCGCTTAACGCATATAAAGGTACAAACGAGGAAAATATAGATAATATAATAAATGCAAATAACTTTGCAGTTAATTTTGTAAAAAACAAATTCGGAGAGTAATGAATTATCTTTTTCTTGCGAGTGGCAACGGCGTTTTTAACTTTATAATATATATTCTGATTGCAATTTTAGTGTTGATGGTTATGATAACCGTTCACGAATTCGGTCATTATATTACCGGAAAAATATTTAAGTTTTCCATAGAAGAATTTTCCATTGGCTTTGGTCCTAAAATATTTGGGAGAAAAAAAGCTGATGGGGAATTATTTTCTATTAGGGCAATTCCTCTTGGCGGATATTGTGCTTTTAAGGGTGAAGACGAGGATAGTAAAGATGAAAATGCTTTTAACAATAAAAAACCTTGGCAAAGGTTAATCGTGTTGGTTTCCGGTGCAGTAATGAATTATCTTTTTGCACTTATAATAATAATTACAATGTTTTTCGGATATGGAACGAGTACACTTATCGTCGTTGAAAAAGACGAAAATATCGTAGAAAGTTCGCAAACGCTTTCTAAAATGGATAAAATCTTGAAAATAGAAGGTAAAAATATTTATTTAACTTCTGATATGATGAAAGTTATAAAAAACAAAAAGAAAGGAGATAGCGTAAAGTTTACCGTTATTTCAAACGGAGAGATAAAAGAGAAAGATATTGTCCTTTTATGCGATACTGATTTCAGTAGCATAGAAGATAACGAAACGCTTTTTAGGGCGTTAGGTATAAAATATCAACTTAATGCGAACGGAGAAATAGAAAAGAGCGGAATTGCCTATCAGACAAACAGACTCGGTTTTTTTCAAACTATAGGAAGGGCAAGTGAATATTCAATAAAACTTGCAGGCACGATATTTACGATCCTCGGACAACTTTTTTCAGGTCATTTAAGCGTTAAGGCGATGGGCGGAACGATAACAACGATATCGGTAACTGCATCAGCAATAAAAACGGGTGGACTTTGGAGTTTATTAAATATTGCTTCATTTATAGGTGTAAATCTTGCTGTATTTAATCTTTTACCATTTCCTGCATTAGACGGTTCAAGGGCGTTGTTTACTATAATAGAGTGGATAAGAAAAAAGCCTATAAACAGGAAAGTTGAAGGTATAATTCATACAGTTGGGTTTGTTATAATTATACTTTTTGCCGTTTTTGTGGATATTCAGCGTTATATATAGCAAAATATAACTAAAAATTATACTTTTTTTAGAAAATTTTACGTAAAAATATTTTCATTTTATTGACATTTATGATAGAATATTAAGGTAAATTGTTGGAGGAAACTATTATGTCAATAAAAAATGCGTATTTATTAGACCTTTTAGAAAGGACTAAAAAAAGAAATCCAAACGAACCTGAGTTTATTCAAGCGGTAAGCGAAGTATTTTCTTCACTTGAACCCGTTATTGAAAAAAGACAAGATTTAGTTGACGCAGGCGTTTTGGAAAGAATCGTTGAACCTGAAAGACAAATTATTTTCAGAGTTCCATGGGTAGATGATAACGGTAAGGTACAAGTAAACAGGGGTTATAGAATTCAATTCAACTCTGCTATCGGACCATATAAAGGCGGTATCAGACTTCACCCTTCAGTATATCTCGGAATTATTAAATTCTTAGGATTTGAACAAGTATTTAAAAACAGTTTGACAACACTTCCTATGGGTGGTGCTAAAGGTGGTTCTGACTTTGATCCTAAGGGTAAGTCAGATGGCGAAATTATGAGATTTTGCCAAAGTTTTATGAACGAGTTGTTCAGATATATCGGCGCTGATTGTGACGTTCCCGCCGGCGATATCGGAACTGGTGCAAGAGAAATCGGCTACATGTTCGGTCAATACAAAAAGTTGAGAAACGAATGGGTTGGCGTATTAACCGGTAAAGGATTAACTTACGGTGGTTCACTTGCGAGAAAAGAAGCAACCGGATTTGGTCTTTGCTATTTCACAAACGAAATGTTAAAGGCAAACGGAATGAGTTTTGAAGGCAAAACCGTTTTAGTTTCAGGTTCTGGAAACGTTGCTATATATGCTTGCCAAAAGGCAAAAGAATATGGCGCAAACGTAGTTGCTATGAGCGATTCTAACGGCTATATTTACGATAAGAACGGCATTGACTTAGATGCTGTTAAGG
>JAKSOS010000002.1 GCA_024405475.1 Clostridia bacterium | reverse complement strand
ATTCATTAAAATTGAATATTAAACAAAATAATTAACAAAGTAAAATAAAAAAAGTTGATAAGTAAAAATATTGTAAAAAAAAACTATTTATGATATACTCTTTATATGAAAAAAATATTTAATGAGTTTAGTTATCAACTATCGGATGTTGAATTAAAAAAGTTTGAATTGTATTATAATCTCTTAACTTTTTACAATGAAAAATTTAATTTAACAGCAATAACGGAAAAAAGGGAAGTAGTTATAAAACACTTTATAGACAGTATTATAAATGTTGATAAGTTAATTGGAAAAACTTTAATTGATATAGGTTCTGGTGGAGGATTTCCGGCTATTCCTATAAAAATAATGAGAGAAGATATAGATTTAACGATGCTTGAAGCAACTGAAAAAAAATGTGGATTTTTAAGGGAAGTTGTTTCTGAATTAGATTTAAAAAACGTAAAAGTAATATGTGGAAGGGCAGAAGAATTTGCAAATAAGCCGGAATTTAGGGAAAAATTTGATTTATGTACTTCAAGGGCAGTGGCAAGGTTAAATATTTTATCTGAGTATTGTTTGCCATTTGTGAAACGAGGTGGCACGTTGGTTGCTTATAAAGGAGATGCCGAAGAAGAAATAAAAGAAGCGTTAAGCGGAATAAATATTTTAGGTGGAAAAATAGAAAATACAGAAAATTATTTACTTGACGGAGCAAAAAGGTGTTTAATTTATATAAAAAAAGATAGAAAAACAGAATTAAAATATCCAAGAGCAAACGGTCAAATAAGGAAAAAGCCGTTATGAGTGAAATTACGTTAGTAAAAGAATATACTTGTGCATTTTCAGGGCATAGAAACGTAAAAAGCGACCTAAAAAAAGAAGAAATCGTAAAGCTTATTGACAATATGATTGAAAGGGGAATAGATACTTTTTTAGTTGGTATGGCAGTAGGTTTTGATATGCTTTGTTTTAGTATTTTAGAAAAAGTGAGAAAAAGAAGAAATATAAGAATTATTGCTTGTATTCCGTGTGAAAATCAGGCGGAAAAATATTCGGTTTTTCAAAAAAAAGAGTATGAAAGAATGAAAAAATCAGCAGACGAAGTAATATATTGTAGTAAAGAATATTCGTCATATTGCATGCAAAAAAGAAATATGTTTATGGTGGATAACAGTAAGTATTTAATTGCATATTTAAGACAAAATAAAGGCGGAACGTTTAATACCGTATCATACGCAAATAAAAAGGGCGTTGAAATAATTATAGTGTAAAAAAAACTAAAAAAATAAAAGACCTTATTTTTTATAAGGCCTTTTATTTTGTATATTTTAAAAGATTATTTTAAGAATTTTTTATATCCTTCGCCGTGTTTAACGCATCTGCTAACACGAGAAAGAGTAGCAGAAGAAATGTCTGTCTTTTTGATTATTTCTTCGTAAGTTTCGTTATTTAATAGTAGGCGAGCGGCTTTAATTCGCTGTGCCATAGAATCTAATTCTTTATAAGTGCAAAGATCTGAAAAAAATAATTGACAGTCTTCTTCCGTTTTAAGAGAGAGAATTGCTTTAAATAAATCCGAATAATTTATTTTATCATTTTCCGACATATTATTCACCGTCCTTATTACTTAAATTTGATAAGAAATTTTTAAGTTCGTTTGTTTTAGGGTTTTCAAAAATATCTTTTGGTGCGCCTTCTTCTGCAATAACGCCGTTAGACATAAAGATAATTTTATCAGAAACTTTTTTTGCAAAGTCCATTTCGTGAGTTACTATAATCATCGTGGTATCTTTGTTTTTTAAGCTTTTAATAACTTTTAGAACTTCGCCCGTAAGTTCCGGATCAAGAGCCGAAGTAGGTTCGTCAAAACATAATATTTTAGGGTTTAATGCAAGCGCTCTTGCGATAGCAACTCTTTGACATTGACCGCCCGATAACTCACACGGATAAGCGTAAGATTTTTCCTCTAATCCTACTTTTTCTAAAAGTTTTAAGCAGTTTTTTCTAATAATTTCACGCTCTGAATTAAACCATTCTTTTAATTTTTCCTTATTTTTCTCTGTTTTTTTGAGTTTTTTAAGTTGTTCTTTTAAAAGAAGTGTCGGTGCAAGCGTTAAGTTCTTAAATACGGAATATTGCGGGAAAAGGTTAAAACTTTGAAAAACAAGACCAAAGTTTAAGCGTTTTTCTCTTATTTCTTTATCTGTCATTTTGATAGGATTTTGCATATCAAAAAGAGTTTCTCCGTCTAAAACCAAACTGCCGTCGTTAGGGGATTCTAAAAAGTTTATACAGCGAAGAAGGGTTGTTTTACCGCTACCGGAAGAACCGATAATAGTTAAAACTTCACCCTTATTAAGAGAAAAATCAATGCCTTTTAGAACTTCTGTTTTTCCAAAAGATTTTTTAATATTTTTTAATTCTAAATAAGCCATATTTACGCCTTAAAATAAGATAATTTTTTTTCTAATTTATTAAATATAATAGTCAAGATGCCTACGAATAAAAGATAAAATGCACCACTATAAAATAAAGGCCAAATAATACCTTTTGAAACATATCTGTTAAATGCGACAAATAAAATTTCTTCGGTAGCAATAACTCTGGCAAGTGATGTGTCTTTAACTAAAGTTATAATTTCATTACTCATAGGGGCAATAATTCTTTTAATAACTTGCAATAAAACGACTTTAGAAAATATTTGACTTTTTGTCATACCCAAAACTTGCCCTGCTTCGTATTGACCTTTTGTAATGCTTTGAATTCCACCGCGATATATTTCGGAAAAATAACAAGCATAGTTAATAACAAAGGCAACAACAGTTGCCGCAGTGCATTGAAGTCCTGACCAGCCGAGAAGGAAGGCAGGGGCATAGAAAACTACCATAACTTGAAGCATTAAAGGAGTTCCTCTAACAACCCAAACGATAGTTTTAATTAAATAAGAAAGGGGCTTAAACGATGACATACCGCCGAAGGCTATAAGTAGCCCCAGCGGTAATGCAAATACTAAAGTTAATATAAATATTAAGCAAGTAACCCCGAACCCAGATAAAAGGTTTAAAGTTATATTCCACATAATAATTAGTCAACTAAAAGATTTTCAATTTCATATTTTTCAGCAAGTTCTTTAACCGTTCCGTCGTTGATTAAAGACTTAATTGTTTTGTTTACATTGAAGCAGAGTTTAGAATCACTCTTTCTAAAAGCGATTGAGAATTCTTCAACTTCAAATCCAAGGTCAATAGCAACAAGGCTTCCTTCATAAGAACTACCTGCAGAAGTTAAAGTTTTTGCCATTGTGTAGTCAACGATAGCAACATCAGAAGTGCCGGCAGCAACTTCCATAACAGCAGAGTTTTGATTTGTTAATTTTCTTAATTCACAATCAACATCAGCTAAAGCATCTTCAGCAGCAGAACCGCTTTCAACGGCTACCTTTTTGCCTTTAAGACTATCTAAATTTGTGAAGTTTGCTTGGTTAGCTACTTTAACAACGGCATATTGTTGATTTTGTAAGTAAACATTTGATAATAAAACATTATCTAAAAGTTCGTCGGTAACTGTCATACCGTTCCAGATACAGTCAATTTTTCCAGAATTTAAAGTAACGATTTTTGTATCCCAGTCAATTTCCTTAAATTCAACTTTGTAGCCTAATTTTTCAAAAACAATCTTTGACAATTCTGCATCAAAGCCAACCCATTGCCCGTCTTCCAAATAGTCCATAGGTGCGTAATCTGTAACACCGATAACTATTGTAGCACCGTCTTCAACCTTCTTGTTCTTTCCGCAAGCGGTAAGTGAGAAGCAAGCGAGAACAGCAAGTAATGCTGTTACAATAAATGTAATAATCTTTTTCATAGTTCTTTTTCTCCTAAAAAATAATTTCTTAATTAACTCTTTAACACTTTATCTTGTTAAAGTACCTTTATTATACTTCATCACTTTAGTTTTGTAAAGCGTTTTTACATACTTTTTTAAAAATTTTTTAAATTTTTTTTAAAAAGTTAAAAAAAGAGGAGAAAAGCCGATTTTTATATACATTATATATATAGGGGAGAAAAATAAGTGAATAAAAAAACTTAAAATGGTAAAAATCCTTGTAAAAAAGGAGAAAAAAATATGAAATTAATTGAATCAAAGACGTACATTAACTTAGCAAAGTCGTTTGTTGCAGAGTGTCAAGCAAGAGTAAGATACGAATTTATTGAGTACGGTGCAAGAATGCAAGGGTATAAAGCGCTTGCCGAAACGATTGATAAAATTGTATTTAACGAGTTTAATCACGCAAGAATGTTTTACACAAAACTTCAAGATGCAGAAGTAGAGCAAATAAACAATATAGATATTTGTGGGGGATTTCCGTTTAAGGAAAAGTGGGATTTAGAGAAAAACTTATTGCTTGCATCCGAAGACGAAGAAGCGGAAGTAAAACTTTATCCAAAGTTTGCAAAAATTGCTAACGAAGAAGGGTTCCCTGAAATTGCAACGTTATTTACTAATATTGCGAAGATAGAAAAGGAGCATCAAAAGACATTTATTTCATTGTACGAGCAATTCAAAAATAAAACGCTTTATAAAAAGCAAAAAAATACAAAGTGGAAATGCCCGCATTGTGGATACACTTGCGACGGGACGGAAGCGCCGAAAACTTGCCCAGTATGTAATGAAAAACAAGAAAGTTTCGTAGTAAATAATTAAAAATAAAAAAAGGACTGCCAAAAGGCAGTCCTTTAATTTTAATTAAATAAAGATTATTCTTTATTTGCTAATTTTTTGTATCCTGCAAGTCTATCTTTAGCAGATTTTTCAGTTTCTGCAAAGAGTTTAGAAGCAGTTTCTTCACCAACGGTTTTGTTTAATGAAGTAAATCTTGTTTCGCCAGCCAAGAATGCTTGATAATCACCTGTTGGATCTTTACTGTCTAAAGTAAATTCGCCCGTTTCAGGATTATATCTGTATAATTGCCAGTATCCGCATTCAACTGCAGCCTTTTCTTCTAATTGAGACTTTGTCATATTGATACCGTGGTTGATACAAGGAGCATAACAAATAATAAGTGATGGTCCCTTATATGCTTCGGCTTCTGATAAAGCTTTAAGAAGTTGAGCAGGATTTGCACCCATAGCACATTGAGCAACGTAAACGTAGCCGTAAGATTTAGCAATCATACCTAAATCTTTCTTCTTAACTCTCTTACCTGCAGAAGCGAACTTAGCAACTGCACCGATATTCGTTGACTTACTTGCTTGTCCACCGGTGTTAGAGTAAACTTCGGTATCTAAGACTAAAACGTTAACGTCTTCGCCAGAAGCGAGTACGTGGTCTAAACCGCCGTAGCCGATATCGTAAGCCCAGCCGTCGCCACCGAAAATCCAGATAGAAGGTTTAACCAAGCAATCTTTATCTTTAAGGATTTCAGCAACAGCAGGATCGTATGCACAGCCACAACCGTTGCACTTATTCAATGCTTCGGTTAGCGTCTTAGAAGCAGACTTGCTACCTTCAGCGTCGTCTTTATTATTGAGCCAGTTTTCGCAAGCAGAAGCAAGGTCTGCGTGGCAACAGCATTCGCCGTTAGCCTTGATATTTTCCATTAAAGCAGTAATCTTTTCAGCAAGTTTGTTTCTTCTTGAAGTATATGCTAAATTCATACCGTAACCGAATTCAGCATTGTCTTCAAATAACGAGTTTGCCCAAGCAGGTCCTTTACCTTCTTTGTTAGTCGTGTAAGGGCATGTTGGAGAAGAACCGCCGTAAATAGAAGAACAACCAGTTGCGTTAGCAACGACCATTCTGTCGCCGAAAAGTTGAGTGATAACTTTAACGTAAGGAGTTTCGCCACAACCTGCGCAAGCGCCGGAGAATTCAAAGAGTGGAGTGCAGAATTGACAGCCCTTAACAGTTTCCTTCTTAAACTTAGAAGTATCTGCATCAGGAAGGTCAACGGCAAATTCCCAGTTCTTATCTTCGCCCTTAGCGAGAGAATCGGCAAGCGGAATCATCTTAATAGCACCACCGTCTTTAACAGGGCAAACGGTAGCACAAACGCCACAGCCCATACAATCAAGTGGAGAAACTTGCATCTTATATTCGTATTCAGGAAGACCGATAGCAGGTTTACCTGTAAACGTAGCAGGTTTATCAGCACCGTTTTTAACCAAAGCAGGTCTTAAACAAGCGTGCGGACAAACGAAAGAACAGTTTCCGCATTGAATACATTTCGTAATGTCAATTTCAGGAACGGAAACGGCAACGCCACGTTTTTCAAACTTCGTAGTACCTGTTGGAACGGAGCCGTCTGCATTGAATTGAGAAGACTTTAATTCGTCGCCCTTTAAGTAGAGAATAGGTTTAATGATTTCTTGATAATATTTATCAGAGTGTCCCTTAACCATTTCGGCACCTGTCGTGGCATTAGCCCAAGAAGCAGGAACGTCTATCTTAATAAGGTTGTCGCCAGAAGCGGAATCAATAGCGTCGTAGTTCATTTGAACGACAGCGTCGCCCTTTCTTGCGAAAGACTTTTTAGCCATATATTTCATATATTCAACGGCTTTATCGTAAGGCATAATTTGTGGATTAACTCTAAAGAAAGCAGATTGTAAAATCGTATTAGTTCTGCCCTTTAATCCTAATTTAGAAGCGATTGCGATAGCGTCAATAACGTAAAGATTGATATGCTTTTTAGCGATATCTTGTTTAACTTTGGCAGGGAAGAAGTTTTCTAATGCTTCAACCGTTGTAGCGTTAGTGTTTACAAGGAACGTTCCACCGTCTTTAATGTCGCCTGTCATATCGTAACGTGTTACGTAAGAAGGGTTAGAACATTGAACGAAGTCGGCAGAGTCAATCAAGTATTCAGATTGAATAGGTGTATCGCCGAAACGCAAGTGAGAAACTGTGATACCGCCTGACTTTTTACTATCGTAGAAGAAATATGCTTGAGCGTGTTTGTCTGTGTGGTCGCCGATAATCTTAATAGAGTTTTTGTTAGCACCGACAGTACCGTCAGAACCCAAGCCGTAGAACTTACAAGAAGTAGAGCCCTTTGGAGCGGCGTCAAACTTTTCGGAGAAATCTAAAGAAGTATTTGTAACGTCTTCGTAAATACCGATAGTGAAGTGATTTTTAGGTTCTTTTGCTTCAAGGTTTTTGAAAACTGCCAAAACCATAGAAGGAGTAAATTCTTTACTGCCAAGGCCGTATCTACCACCGTAAACTTTAATGTTAGAAAGTCCCTTTTCAAAGAGAGCAGAGCAAACGTCAAGATATAAAGGTTCGCCGAGAGAACCCGGTTCCTTCGTTCTATCTAAAACTGCAATCTTCTTAACCGTATTTGGAAGAGCCTTTGTAAATGCGTCAGCAACGAAAGGTCTGTATAAACGAACTTTAACCAAGCCGTACTTTTTGCCCATAGCGTTTAATTTGTTGATAGATTCTTCAACGGTGCTTGCACCTGAACCCATACAAACGATAACTTCTTCTGCATCAGGAGCACCAACGTAATCAAACAAGTGATAACTTCTACCACAGTGAGCTGAAACAACGTCCATCATTTTTTGAACGATTTCAGGAGTCTTTAAGTAATAGCTGTTAGCAGTTTCTCTGTTTTGGAAGTAAGTATCGCCGTTTTGAGCAGTACCCTTTTGAATAGGATGTTCCGGATTTAATGCACGAGACTTAAAGTCGTCAACGTCTTTCCAGATATCAACTTCGTCGCAAATGCTACGAATTTCGGCATAGTTATCAGTTTCGTCCCAAACGTCAATTTTAGCAACTTCGTGACTTGTTCTGAAACCGTCAAAGAAGTTTAAGAAAGGAACTTTTGCCTTTAACGTTGAAAGGTGAGCAACGAGTGCCAAGTCCATAACTTCTTGAACAGAAGAATCGCAAAGCATAGCAAAGCCTGTTTGACGGCAAGCCATAACGTCTGCGTGGTCGCCGAAAATGTTAAGCGAGTGAGCAGCCAAAGCTCTTGCAGAAACGTGGAAAACCGACGGCATAAGTTCGCCTGCGATTTTGTACATGTTCGGAATCATTAAAAGTAAGCCTTGAGATGCTGTGTAAGTCGTTGTCAATGCGCCTGCGCAAAGAGAACCGTGAACTGCACCTGCAGCACCACCTACAGATTGCATTTCGGCAACTTTAACTTTTTGACCCCACATATTCGTTCTGCCTGCAGTTGCCCATTCATCAGCGACTTCTGCCATAGGAGAAGACGGAGTGATAGGGTAAATAGCGGCTACTTCCGAAAAAGCATAGGCTACGTGGCTGGCGGCGGTATTGCCGTCAATAGTAAGTTTTTTCATATTGTTAAACCCTCCGTGAGTATATTTATATAATTACTTTATATATATAAAGCACCTATAACATTATACATATATAAAATCTTTAAGTCAATGAAAAGAGAAAAATTTTAGTAAAAAACAGCGTTATTTTTTAGGCAAAAAAGCACGATAAATATTTTAAATCAGCATAAAAGTTGTAAAAAAAGTAAAATTGTGTTAAAATACTAATTTAGGAGCAAAAATGTCTATTATTGAAGTTAAAAACGTAAGTTATACTTACGATAAAACTAAATTCGCAGTAAAAAACGTGAGTTTTGACGTTAAAGAAGGGGAATACGTTGCCATTATCGGTCATAACGGTAGTGGAAAATCTACTTTGGCAAAACTTTTTAACGCACTTTTTGTTCCGACAAACGGCGAAATAATCGTTGACGGTATTTCAACTTCTCAAAAAGATAAGCTTTTTGAAATAAGAAAAAAAGTCGGCGTCGTTTTCCAAAATCCGGATAACGGAATCGTCGCTTCTATCGTTGAAGACGATATTGCTTTCGGCCCTGAAAATATAGGCGTTAAAAGAGAAGAAATAGGCGAAAGAATTGACTTTGCACTTAAAACGGTCGGTATGGAAAAGTTCAGATATTCTTCACCGGATAGATTGTCAGGCGGTCAAAAGCAAAGAATAGCGATAGCAGGCGTGTTGGCGTTAAAACCCAAAGTTATCGTTTTAGACGAATCAACTGCAATGCTTGATCCAAAAGGAAGACAAGAAATATTAAACGTAGTTAAAAAATTAAACAAAGAGCAAGGCGTAACGGTAATAGCAATCACACACTATATGGACGAAGTTTTAAATGCCGATAAAGTTTACGTTTTAGACGAAGGTGAAATTGCTTTACAAGGCACGCCGAGAGAGATTTTTAAAGAAGGTGCAAAAATAAAAAGCATAGGGTTAGAATTGCCCCTTGCATCTTTTATTGCCGAAAAACTAAGGCAAGCAGGCGTTCCCGTAAAAGACGGAATTTTAGACAAAGAAGAATTAAAAGGAGCTATATGCGAATTGAAGTAGAGAACTTGACTTTCGTGTATAGCGAAAAGTCAAAAAGTTTACAATATAAGGCTTTAGACGATATAAGTTTAACGATAGAAGAAGGGGATTTTTTCGGAATTGTCGGTGAAACTGGCAGTGGAAAATCCACCTTTGTTCAACATATAAACGGACTGATAAAAACGCAAAAAAATTGCAAGAAATTCACCGTTGGCGAGTTTGATTTAACTGATAAAAAATGCGATTATAAAAGTTTGCGCTCTAAGGTCGGAATGGTCTTTCAATACCCCGAATATCAACTGTTTGCCGAAACCGTTTTTGAAGACGTAGAGTTTGGGTTAAAAAACTTTTTTCCTAACTTAACGCAAGAAGAAAGAAGTGAAAAAGTTAAGCAAGCTATAGAGACGGTCGGACTTGATTTTGAAAGGGTAAAAAACAAATCTCCGTTTGAAATGTCAGGCGGTCAAAAAAGGAGAGTAGCGATAGCAGGCGTTATCGTAACACGCCCCGAAGTTTTAGTTTTAGACGAGCCTGTTGCAGGACTTGATCCAAAGGGGAAATTAGAGTTTATCAAGTTGTTAAAAAGGCTTCATAACGACTTTGTAAAGACGATAATAATCGTTTCGCACGACATGGATTTAGTTGCGGAAAATTGCAATAAAATTGCAGTATTAAAAAAGGGAAAAATCGTTGAAACGGGAAGTCCGAAAGAAATTTTCTGCCAAAAAAACATCGTGGAAAATTCGGGATTAGACTTGCCACTCACGGCATATTTACAAAGAGAATTAGAACAAAACGGAATTAAATTAAACAGTGATTTAACGGTAGATAATTTTGTTGAAGAAGTTAAAAATTATTACTGTAAAATCAAAGGAGGAAAATAATGAAAGAATTTTCCTTCGGTAGTTATTATCCTGAAAATTCATTTGTTCACAAAATGGATGCAAGGGTAAAAATATTATTATCTATTGCCTATATCGTCGCCGTATTTTTAGTAAAAAATAACACGTGGATAAATTATTTGGGATTTGTTCCGTGCTTGCTTTTTGTTATTATCGTAGCGGTAGTTTCAAAGATACCGTTTATTAAAGTCGTAAAGAGTATTAAGACGATAATTTTCTTCGTTATTTTATCTGCGTTATTGCAAATATTTTTTAATAAAAGCGGAACTCCGCTTTGGAAAAACGGCTTTATAACGGACAAGGGTTTATATAACGCAGGCTATATATTTTTAAGAATAGTTTTAGTCGTTATGGGTGCGTCTTTATTGACGTTTACAACTTCTCCCGTTGAAATTGCAGACGGAATTGAAAGCCTTTTAACGCCGTTAAAATTGATAAAATTTCCCGTACATGAATTTGCTCTCGTTATGAGTATTGCACTTCGTTTTATTCCTACCCTTTTAGACGAAACGGATAGAATTATTAAGGCGCAAACGTCTCGTGGTGCAGACTTTAACAGCGGAAATATTTTCAAAAAAGCAAAGGCGCTTATACCCATTTTGATTCCGCTTTTAATCAGTTCGTTCAGAAGGGCAGACGAACTTGCCGACGCAATGGACGCAAGGTGTTATGCAGGTAGCAAAAACAGAACGAAGTACAAAAAAATGAAACTCTCTTTAAGAGATTTGATAGGTACGCTTTTCACGGCACTTTTGATAGTGGGAGTATGTTTTTTATAATATGAGAATTAAACTAATCGTGTCTTATGACGGCGAGAATTTTTCGGGCTGGCAAAGGCAAAAAAACGGAATAGTTTCTATACAAGGTCTGCTTGAAGAAGCCGTTTATAAACTCACGGGTGAAAATGTTTCGGTAGTGGGTAGCGGAAGAACGGACGCAGGCGTTCACGCATTAGGTCAAGTTGCGCATTTTGATACAAATTCTAAAATTCCACCGCAAAAGTTTTGTTTGGCGTTAAACACACTTTTACCGAGTGGAGTAAAGGTGTTAAAAAGTCAAAAGGTTAAAGACGATTTTAACGCAAGGCGAGATGCAAAATTAAAAACTTATAAATATTCGGTTTATGTATCAAATATAGAAAAACCGTTAAAGGAAAAATACTCGGTAAGGGTGTTCGGCAAAGTAGATTACGAAAAAATAAAAGCAAATGCTAAAAAGTTTGTCGGCGAACACGATTTCAAGTGTTTTTGCGCAAGCGGTAGCGAAGTTAAAACGACGGTGAGAACGATAACGGAATTAAAGGTAGTTAAACGTGGCGAAGATTTAACTTTTTTAGTTACAGGCACGGGATTTTTATACAATATGGTAAGAATACTCGTCGGCACTTTAATCGCAGTAGGTCGTGGAGATATTAAAGAAGAAAATATAGATAAAATGCTTAAAACGGGCAAAAGAAGTTTAGGTGGAGAAACTCTTCCGGCAAAAGGACTGTGTTTAATGAACGTTAAGTACTAAAAAATAGTGCCTAAAAAACAAAAGTACTACAATATATAGTGTTTCACAAAAAAAAGGGGAAAAATAAAAGAAAAAAAGCAAAAAACGATAAAAAATGCTTGACTTTTAGTGCTTAAATAAACTAATATAATAAAGCGTAAAAATAAGGGAAAGTTTGTTAAAAGAGATTAGCCCTCTCATCAATTTGTTTCGTGGACAGGTTGATAACAAGTTTAACCTTTAAAAATATTCAAGGAGAAAGATTATGAAGACATATATGGCTCACGCAGAAGACATTGTCAGAAAGTGGTACGTAGTTGATGCCGAAGGTATGGCACTTGGCCGTCTTGCATCACAAGTAGCAGCAGTTCTTCGTGGAAAGAATAAACCTACTTTCACACCTAATGTTGATACGGGAGATTTCGTTATAGTTATTAACAGCGATAAAGTTGTTTTGACAGGAAAGAAATTAGAAAAGAAAATGTACAGATATCATACGGGACATATCGGCGGATTAAAGGAAATTCAATATAAAACTTTAATGGCTGAAAAGTCTGACGTTGCAGTTTATGAAGCAGTTAAGGGAATGCTTCCTAAAAACAGTTTAGGAAGAAAGATGCTTACAAAGCTTCGTGTTTACAAGGGTGCAGAGCATAATCAACAAGCTCAAAAACCAGAACCTTTGAAACTTAATTAAGAGGTGAATTATGGCAAAAGCTACTAAGAATAAAAAAGTTCAATACTGGGGAACCGGTAGAAGAAAGAAAGCAATTGCAAGAGTAAGACTTATTCCTGCAGGCGACGGAACTATTGAAATTAACGGCAAGGGTTTAGACGAATACTTCGGTTTAGACACATTAAAGTTTATCGTTCGTCAACCACTTGAATTATTAGGCGTTACAGCAAAGTATGACGTTAAGGTAAGCGTTGTCGGTGGTGGATACACCGGTCAAGCAGGCGCTATCAGACACGGTATCGCAAGAGCATTGTTAACTGCTGAAGACAATTCAAGAACAGCATTAAAGAAAGAAGGTTTCTTAACGAGAGACTCAAGAATGAAGGAAAGAAAGAAGTACGGCTTAAAGAAAGCTCGTCGTGCTCCACAATTCAGCAAGAGATAATTTCTTTACAACAAAAATCAAAAGAGAGTGGATATCCACTCTCTTTTTTTAACGAAAAACTTTCGCAGAATCAAACTTGACAGAGATATAGTGATATTTTATAATAAAAAAAAGGGGGTGGGAGAATATGAAACTAAAAAGGATATTAGTTTTAACGTTGGTAATTATTATGGGATTAAGTTGTTTAGCAGGTTGTAAAAAAGAAAAATTATATTCTGCACCGATAACTTCAGAGGGTATGGCTAATGCTTTAAAAAGGGCAAGGCAGTTAACCGAATTAGAGTGGGATTGTTTGGAAGAAATGCCACGTGTAGCAAAAGAAAACGGAACGAGAATTTTTACTCATTTCGAAAAGGGAAAACAAAGCGGTATTCCGTATTCAAGTGTTTACGAAACGAATACTTACGTAGGAACTAACGTTTCAGTAGAAACGTTTATAAGTGCAACGTGTAATCCGAACTCTTATTTGTACACGAAAAATTTGCACTATATGTGTAGCGAACCAAAGGCGGTAACCTTTTACGGTATGGTATGCAGTAAATACGCAGGATACGTTTTAGGCATAAAGGAAAATTACAATACGCAACATTTCGATTGTATTTCAGGTATGAATAAAATATCGGCCGCAAAAGATTGTAACTTAGCAGAATTGCAAAGATGCGATATTCTATTAAATAAAAAAGTTCACACTGCAGTAATAACCGATATTTTATCCGATAAAAAGGGCAATATTAAATACGTTGAAGTGTCGGAAGAAACTACCGTTCCGCAAATGCAAAGAAGGGCGTGGACGGTTGAAGAGTTCTACGAAAAATATAAAAATTATGACGTGTACCGCTACGAATATTTAAAAGACGTAAAATATGAACCGTCGAATTTCGTAAACGTCTTTGATGAAAACAAAGAATTAGACGATAGAAAATACGACGTGTTAAGTAGATACGGCGATAAAGCGAATATTTATTTAAAAGACTCTTCAAACATTGACTTTGATATTTTAACTGACGGCTGGAAAAATGCCAAGGTGTATTACAATGGTGAAAAACAAAGTGAGATAGACGTTAGTGGTAAAAAAGTATTTTCTTTCTCGCCAAGCAAGGTAGGTTATTATCAAGTAATTTTATACGGAGAAGATAAAGAATCAAGGCCGTGTTATTTTTGTGTAGTAGATTCGCAAATAACGGCAAACAGCGTAGATAAAACGTTAACCGTCGAATACAGTTCCGAAAACGGAAAACCGATATATATGCAATTAGGTAGCGTGGGAGACAGCGTTTATATTCCCGTAGAATCGGACGGCACCCAAACGGTAAATTTTAACGACTATCATTTATCGGAACGCAGAGTTTTAGTTGCCTTTGAAAACGAATACGGAGTGTACGTTAGTAAGGGGATTTGGTTTTAATAATGTAAAAATCAAAAAGAGAGTGGATATCCACTCTCTTTTATTTTTACAAAAAATTATAAAATTACGGTATAAGTTCCCGAAGTATATTCCTTATTAAAATCGTTTACGATAAAACGTGCTTTTGTGTTGGCAGGAATAGTAAATGTGTATTCCGTTTTATCTTTTTCTTTTTTATAAGAAAGGGCTATTTCTCCGTAAGGGCAAATATGCGTTGCTTTTACAAAGTTCATTTTTTCAAAATGGCACGGAGAAATAATAAACTCCTTAAATCCTGCACTAATAGGTTTAATGCCTGCAATACAAGAATAAAACATATAGGCAAAACCCGAGTGCATAGGGTGATTAAACGAAGAAGTTCCTTTATCTTTCGGTTGACCTATAAGTTTATCGGTTAAAACTTCAAAAAGAGAAGTAGCGCCTTGGTTTAGTATCGTCTTAAAACTTGTGTGGCGAGTATTAAACATAATCTTTAACGCAATATCTCCTTTTTTGTTTTCACAAAGAAGTGGTAAAAGATATTTGTTTCCGTATATTCCCGTAGTCATTGCGTAGCCGTTTTTCTTTATCATTTTGATAAGGGTGTTAAAGAGATTTTCTTTTTCCCCTTCGGGATATAATCCCAAAGCGAGTGCGACGGCATTACTTCCGCAAGAAGAATAACTGTGAAGTTTTTGATTCCAGAAATGTTTTATTATAGATGCTTTTATTTTTTCTTTTAAATCGTCGTATTTTTTCTTATTAGGCAAGTTTAACTTTTCACAAAGATTACTCATAATAGCGCAAACTTCGTAAAACGTTTGAGTGCTTGATTCAATAACCGGAATCCGTGGGAGTTGGTTTTTGTTTCCGCACGGCGGACACCAGTCGCCAAGTCCTTTTTCTATCAAGTAGTCTTTGCTGATTTTAAGTTCGTGGTCTATCCATTCTTCCATTAAATCAGAGTTTTTTATAACAGCACTTTTATCTCCATAGTAAAGATACAAATAATATGGAATTAAAACTTGTGCCGAGCCCCATAGTGGAGAAGCGTCTCCACAAGTGCGTTTTCCCGGTGCAATCATTTTCCACGTGCCGTAAACTTCCTTTTCGGTGCGAATATCGTCAAGATATTTTTCATAACAAGATTGCAGAGAAAAGTTGTATATACCGGTATTGCAAACTATTTGAGCATCTCCAAGCCAACCGCATTTTTCACGCCCCGGACAGTCTTCGGGAAATCCGTGATAGTTAGAGCGAAACGTAGATAAAATTATTTTTTGTAAAGAGTTTATATCTTCGTTAGAGCAAGTAAAATTTCCTGCCGATAAAAAGTCGGTAGAAGTAGCAAGTCCCACGGCAAAATCAAGTTCGGGTGATAATCCGTATGATTTTAAATCGCAATAGCCTGTAACTTCAATATATCTAAAAGAGTGATAAGTAAAGCGAGGTCTATAAACTTCTCCGTCTATTCCTTTTGCTATATAAATATCTTGCTGAATACACCTTGTCGCAAATGAACCGGTAGAACGAAAATCAAGCGTTCCGTCTGGATTTATAGTTTCGGCAAATCTGAAAACGTACTGTGCGCCGACAGCAGATTTTTTAATGTGAAACTCTGCAATACCTGCAAAGTTTTCGCCCATATCAATAATCCACGCTCCGTCGTTTTTACCGCTCACGCTTTTAACCGAAATTGCAGGAATTTTTCTAATAACTTTTACGGCAGGCATTTGACAAAGTGTTAATTTTCCTTTTAAGGAATTATCTATAACGACGTTGTCCCAACCGTCTTCCGAACCCAAAGCGTCGGCAAAATCGGGAGTTTCAAGTCTTGCGTCATAAGTTTCGCCACCGTAAAGATTATTTAAAACGATAGGGCTGTATTTGTATTTCCAGTTTTTATCGTCAGATATAATCGTTTGAGTTTTTCCGTCCGTATATTCAATTATAAGTTGCATAAAAATGCAAACGTCTCCGTACTTGCACTCGCCTATTTCAAAACGGCTTTGCGAATACCAACCGTCGCCTAAAAGTGCACAAAAAGCGTTGTCTTTTTCAAGGAAATTTTTAACGTTTATCATGCGATAGAATATTTCTTTTTCGTAGTTGGTCATAGGCGGATCAATCAAATCGTCCGATATTTTTTTATTGTTTATATAATACTCACCGCAACCGAGTCCGCTAACTAAAAGCGTTGCCCTTTTAATTTCGCAATCGTAGGTAGAAAACTTTGTGCGAAGATAGGGTGCCCAACCTTCAATATGGTTTTTAGGTTTTATCCATTTTGCGATAATATCTTCTTCTTTTAAAGAAGTACAAAAAGAGATAGAACTTGTTGCCGTTTCGCCGAAGTTATCTGTAATTTCAACGAAAAAGCATATTACTTTATTTGACGGTAAAGAAATATCAACGGGAATGTCAACGCAATTATCTGATAATACAATGTCCGAATCAAATAAAACATTTTGGTTTTCCTTTAAGAAAAAGCGGTATGATTTTTGAAAAACACCTTTGTTGTCCGAATATAATTTCCAAGAAAAGCGCAAGTTTTTTGTAGGTACATAAAACGGATTATTTACTCCGTTTACGTTAATATCATATACTCTTAACATTTTCTATCCTTTTCATTTTTTTCTTTTAAATAATATTAGAATAAAAACGAATAATTGTCAAGAAAAAGTTTGATATAACAAGGCTTGACAATGGTGATTATAAATGTTAATATATCAAGGAAACTAATGGAAATTACGGAGAGATAATGAATATAAATGAGAAGATAAATAAATTCGCAAAAAAATCAATGAGTTTATTTGAATTGATTTTTGCCGTTGTTTTTTCAATTCCGCTTATAGTTTGTTTGATTATGGTGGGAAATGGAATAAACAGAACGAATATAGCTAAAAACGGAACGGAAGCAAATGCAGTAGTCACTTTAAGTTATTGCGATATGGAAGTAAACGGCGAACCTTATTACACTACCGAATTTTATTTTCTTTTAGAAAACGGAGAAAAAATAGAAGGCAAAACAGACGCTAATCCCATAAAGCACCAAATAGGCGATACGATAGCCGTAAAATACAATAAAAACTATAAAGCGGTAAGGGCGGATTATAAGTTTCATTTTGGAATAGAACATATAATTTTGTTTGTGTTTGGGTGTGTCGGCGTGGGATTTTTCGTTGCATTTTTCATAGGTTTAAAAAAGAGAGTGTTAGACAGATTAGCCGAAAAGAAAGGGAAAGAACACACGGCAATTTATATGGGAAGGCACTCCGGCATAACGGTAAACGGACAAAATTATTACTCGTTAAGATACGTATATAAAGATGAAAACGGAAAAGAACACGGTTGTAAGACTCAAAGTTTTTTGACGTACGAAGATACGGAATATTACAGAATTGTAAACAATTTTAAGGTTAAAGTTTATAAAGGGCATTGTTGCGTTTATGAAACGCCTGATTATAGTAGGCAACACAAAATAGAAACGGAGCAAAAAAGCGAGTTTAAAAAATGTGTGTATTGTGGGACTCAGGTAAAGAAGTCCGAAATAAAATGTCCGAATTGCGGTTCGGTAAGTTTTGAATAAATAAAAACGATACTAATCAGTATCGTTTTGTTTTTTATTGTTAAGCATAACTCTTTTCACGAACTCGTCGTGAGAGTTTATGGTGGAAAGCATATAATTTTGCAGTGGCATAGGTTTAGCGATAGGTTTTTCGGGAAGTTCGCTTTGTTTTTTATTATCGCTTAAATTTAGAATATCGTCGTTTTTATTAGAATTTTCTTCCGTTTTAGATTTAAGAATAGAACTTAATAGTCCTAAAATACCAAATTTATCCATTTTTATCACCTTTTTTACTTTTAAACTACTTTTTTTGGCTAAAAGCTATTGCAAAAACAATAATTATAGTCTATAATATATATTTGTATAATATTATATTCGGATAAAGTCTGATTTTTTCCGAAATGCGGAGTTTTTATGAGAAAATTTTTAATTACACTTTTAACTTGTATCTTTGCCATATCTGCAATGTGTTTAGTAGGTTGCAGTTGCAAAAAGAATAAATGGGTTGCTCCAGAGTTCAAGGATAAAAACGTAACTACTGTTGAAGGCGGTTTCGTTGCCGAAACGGATAACTACGTTTTGTTCTTAAACGGTGTTGCAGTTAATACTGATGACAACACTTATAAAAACGCAGTTAAGGGTTCTCTTATGGTAATTGCCAAAGAAGACTTAGCTAATGGCGAGTATGACAATGCAAAAATTCTTATTCCGAAGATTTTTGCTTCAAACGATTATAGCGCAGGTATTTATATTTATGACGATTACGTTTATTTTGGAACACCTTGCACGGGCAAGAATTCTGCAGGTGCAATCGCTTACGACGAAATGACTTTCATGAAGGCAAAGATAGACGCATCTGAAAGTCCTGTTGAACTTTTAACAGTTCCATCGTTAAAGGGCGAATACAGAGTTGTTAAGAGTGGCGACGTTGTTTATATTGTGTTCTACGATACGAAGGATACGGCGTTAAAGGTATTAAACACGTCTGATAAGTCTGTTAGCGTTATCGCTAAAAAAGACGAAAAGAATAACGTTGGCGAAAACGAATATTTATCATTAAACGAATACAAGTTTGTTGATAACGAAAACGTCGGTGATGCCGTTGTCGTTTATAGTGCAACCGTTTATACTGAAAAATATTATGAAGAAAAAGCAAAAAAAGACGGATATACAAGAGCATCTGCATCATATAATTACGTTTACTCTTATAAAGTTGGCGATAAAACGGTTGACGGAGTATTCCTTGGCAAGAAAGCTTTAGAAAGCGGAGATAAAGATTTTGCTTATACCTTAAAAATGGCAAAGGCAGGTTATATCTTCTATTCTTCGGCAAAGGCAACAAACTCTGCACAAGTAAAAGATTTTGCCGTAATGGTTAGTGAGTTAAATGCAAAAGGCGTAGCAATCTTTAATGAAGACGCAGTTGCAGATACTTCTTTGATATACGATTTGGAAAACGTAATTAAAATTGATTCAGGTAAAAATTATCTCGTAAACGTTTCTTTGGTTGGTGAAGATAAGAGAGATTCTAAAACGAATTTAATTCCGTCAGATAATATTTCAAAGTTAATCGGTATATATAATGATTATATCGTTTATACAAACACAAACAGCGAACTTTGTATAAAAGACGTTACGGATAAAGACGCAAAAGAAATTAAAATTTCAGATAGCACGATAAATATTTCTTGGTATGCTCCTGAAATCATTTCAATAGGCGATAAAGATTTCATCTTCTTTGCAGATAGTACAACGGCTGGTGCAAACTACGTTCACGTTGCAGAACTCACCGGAGAAGTAAAAGAAAAAGATACTAATAGCGACGATAAGACTGACGTTTATTATTTAGAAAATTCGTTTATCGGAAAAATTAAAGATGCAGACAATTCAAAAGATTTTGTCGCAACGATGGCAAAACTCGGAACAACGATAGAGTGGGAAACAAAGGAAGACGGAACACTTTATAACGACGTTTTAGATTCTGCAAAAGATTTATATAGTAATTTAACGAAGAAAGAAATTAAAGCATTAGACGAAGAAATAAAAACAAAATACACAAATGCGATAAATGCTGAAAAACTTGCAAACGCATATATTAAACTTGAAGGTATTCAAGATTATGACCTTTTATCTGACGGCGAAAAAGCAGAAAAAGATTATGGAACAAAATACAATAATGCTAAGTCCGTAAGAGAAGAAGTTATCAAGCTTGATAAAGAAGGCGCTATTTACGAAGGTGCAAGAGATATGCTTGAAAACAACTTAAAGTATTATTATCAAACTGCAGATAAGATTTTCGGCGAAGCAAAGTAATTAAATTAAACTAAATAAAATAATTAAATTAAACCAAAAGGCGGTAAACTAAAGTTTACCGCCTTCTTATTTTTAAAAAACTCCTTAATTTTGTTCAAAATTACTATTATTTTACAAATTATTCTAAAATAAAACATAATCCGACAAGCGAAACCGTTATATAATATCTAATGAAAATAATTTTGTACAAAAGTAAAATAATTTTGTTCAAAATTACTTTTCAAAAGAGAAAAATTGTTGTAAAATATAAAGGGAAGTAAAAGGAGTTATTTTATGGAAAGAAAGACTGTATTTTTATTGCAAGATACTAAAGATTGCTTAGCCGAATTAAAAAGAGTTATAGAAGAAGATAGTAAATATCAAGTTGTTGGGGAATCTACGGACGGCATTTCGGCGATAAGTATGATAGCGGATATCAAGCCTGATATTTTGATAACCGAGCTTGTAATGAGCGGGTACGACGGATTGTCTATTATTTCAAAGATAAAGGAAATGAAGCTTAAAACAAAGATAATAGTTTTATCTGCGTTATGTAGAGAAGAAATAATATTAAAGGCGGTAAACACGGGAGCAGATTATTTTATGGCAAAGCCTTTTAACGCAACGCTATTAAAAGAGAGAATGGAAGAAGTTTGTAGCGACGAAGTAAAACAGGTAAACGGATTTGCACCGTTGCACTCAATATCGCTTGAAGAGAAGATAAGTAAAATATTTATAAACGTTGGAATACCTCCACATATAAAGGGATACTCGTTTTTGCGAGAAGGGGTAAAAATGGCAGTAGAAAATCCACTAATAATAAACAATATAACCAAGGGGCTTTACCCTAAAATAGGGGAAAAGTACGATACTTCTCCAAGCAAAGTTGAAAGGGCAATTCGCCACGCAATAGAAGTGGCGTGGAGCAGGGGAAGAATAGAAAATATTAACGGAATATTAGGAGTGCGTGCTTACGTTGGGCAAGAAAAACCGACGAACGGCGAATTTATAGCATTAGTTGCCGACAAGATGCTACTTGAAAATACATAAACAAAAAGGTAAAAAAATGGGGTGCTGAGTATTCAGCACCCTTTTTAATATGTTTTATTACAAATATTAAATACGATTTTTTTCTTTTTTCTTGCATGTTCTATTGCTTTATTTGCACCACCGAAAGTATATTTAATAAAACAAATAATATAATCGGAGTTTTCAACAATCCACTCGTTTCGTTTTAATATTGCGAACTTTCGCATGCATTTTTCAATAGGGGGATAAATTGATTCGTCATAATCGTCTAAACAATATTTTGAAGTTAAATAAGGAAGAATAGCAATCATTTTGCAATTTTGGTGGGTTTTTTTATATTCTTGGCAACACTCTTTTGCGAAGTAATCAAAATCGCCATATAACCCCAAATAAAAATCACACTTTTTATCTCCCACTAATTTTTCAAGATAATCTAAAATTGTTTTTTTGTCAGCTATTTTTTCATCATTTTTACGCATATAAAGATAATCGGAATGTCCGAAAAAACTTATAATCATAAAAAATGTCGCCCCCTTACGAGAACGACATTATGGAATATGCGTCTCGTTTAGTTGCGACACTAAATACATATACACAAAGCGATATGAACGATAGCGCATAACACCATTAAGGAAGTATGCGCTTTGTGAAAAAAATAATGTATTTAATGTCGCATAAATATTTTAACAAATAAAAATATAAAATGCAATAATATTTTAATTTTTATTAAATATAAGATATATTTTTATAAAATCCATAATAAATTACAAAAAAATAAAAAATATTTTTTAAATTGACTAAAAAACAGTTTACAAATTTAATTCATATAGATATAATACTAATCACTATAGGGTAGAAAAAGTTTTTACCTAATAAGCTTAATAACGGAGAACTATTATGGCAAAATATGTCTTATGTCCGAGATGCGAGTTAAACTACATCAAAGAAGGGGAAGAATATTGCGACGTTTGTAAGGCAGAACTCAAAAAAGGTCCGAAACTTATTTTTGCAGTTGATGATGAAGACGATTCTGATATAGAGGCTATGGAGTTATGCCCAAGATGTCATCAAAACTATATAAAGAGTGGCGAAACAATGTGTAAAGCATGCTTAAATGAGCTTGAAAGAGAAGAAGCACACGCCGAAGACGGAGATGACGATTCGTGGAAGGAATACGTTGACGAAGAAGAAGAGGAAGAAGATGAAGAAATGCTTTCTCTGAACAAACTTGCCGAAGAAGAAGGCGGGGAACTCTTTGACGACGAGGAAGAGGAAGACGAAGAAGAGGAAATAATTTCCAGAGACGACGAAGACGACTTTGATATGCCCGAAATAGACGAAAAGGACTTCTACGAAGAAGACGACGAAGAAGACGAAGACGACGAAGATAAAGACGACGATTACGACGAAGACAAATAATTGTATAAAATATAATTATATGGGTATAATCTCCATATGATTAAAATACAAACATCTTTATCCGAAGTTAAAAACACAATAAATCAAATGAAAGAAAAAGAATTAGAAGTAACCTTGAACTTAGGGCGAAATAAATTCGTATCTTTTATGGGAAAGTTAGGCGGTGTTTACCCTGCGTTATTTACGGTTATTCCGTTAGATAAAAACTTTAATGGAAAAACGTCTTATTCCTATTCCGAATATATGTGTGGAAAAGTCAAGTTAAAGGAAAATTAAATAAAAAACAAAAAAGCACTTTATTATAAAGTGCTTTTTTTACGTAATCGGTCATAAAAATAAATTTCAGAAAATAAATTATAGTGATAATGAAAAAAGGAGTTTAGTTTATGGCGAATCAACCCGTTTTTGAAAATGTGCCTGTTTTTACTGCGAAAGAAATTTTAACTGATAAAATCAAGGCAGAGTGTAGAACAGAAATTTCTACCGAATCTATAAATAGAATAATTAACATAAAATCTAACTCTATAATAACCGATTATAGCGTGTTAGATAAAAAAATCAAATATAACGGAGAAATTACCTTCTTTATATGTTATATTGATAGCGAAAACACTGTTAAAAAATGTGAGTGTGGCGCACAGTTTTCAGGCGAAATCAACAGCGATAAAATCACTGAAAATTCAAAAGTCTTTATATATTCCGAAAGGCAAAAAACAGAAGCTAACGCAGGTGGCGTTATGCTTTCGGTTTTAAGCTATATTGAAGTAAAGGCAGAAATCAGAGAAAGGGCTTTTTCTTCCCTTTTAATCGGTGGAGAAGATTTAATCGTTAAACAAACTTCCAGGGATTATACCAAAAGTTTCGGCGTTAAAACGGGTAGTTATGCCTTGCAAGAAGATATTGATTACAACTATAAAATAGAAGAAGTTATTTCTAATTGCGTAAACACTTCTATAATTGCCGTTCAATGTGGCGTCGGAACTATTATCGTAGACGGAGAAGTATTTTTGAATTGCGTTTTCTTGCAATCGGGCGAAAAAAAATGTATAATAAAAGAAAGTTCGGTTTTTCCGTTCAGAGCTGAAATAGAGTGCGAAGAAGCAATGCCTTCGGCAAAGGCAATAGCGACGGCGTTTGTAAAGTCGTTTAAGTCGGATATTTTTGTTGATGAAGAAAAAAATATCAGTAGGCAAAGCATAGCCGTATCTATTAAGCTTGAAGGCGAAGCTTTCGTTTTAGACACCTTAACTCTTGCCGAAGACGTATTTGATATTAAGAATAACATTGATATAGAAAAAGAAAAAGTTTCTTCTTTTATTCCACTTGACATAAAGAGTTTTGAAAAAGAAATTTCGTCAAGAGTTCCTTTGGACGTTGAAGACGGTGCAGTTTTTTCTTTAACGACTAACGAAGAAGCGTCCGTAAAAAATATTGAAAAGGTTGACGGTGGCATTAAAGTTTACGGTGAGTTAGACGTCAATGCACTGTTTATTAAAGACGAGCAAATTATTTCAAGAAAAATTGATATGCCCTTTGAAGCGCTTTTAGAAAATGAAGACGGTGATGAATTCAGAGTTGATTCTTGCGTTAAAGACTGTTCGCTTGCCGTTTTGTCTAACACGGAAAGCGAAGTTAAGTTAACCATGAAGTTCACTCTTTTCTCTCAACAAAAAACGGAGTTTACCGCAATAAACAAAATTACGATAAAGGAAGAAAAAGAAATTAACGATAACGCAATAAGCGTTTATATTCCGTTTAGCGGTGAGGAATTGTGGTCGCTTTCAAAGAGATTGAATTGTGATCCGGAAATACTCGCAACGCTTAATCCCGACCTTCAATTTCCGTTAACGGGCGAAGAAAGAATCGTAGTTTACAGACAAAAATAATTAAAGGAAAATCAAATGATAAAAGTAAAAATTCCTGCAAAAATAAACTTAAATTTAGACGTAATGGGAAAAGACGGCGGATATCATCTGCTTGATTCTCTCGTTGCGTCTATTTCGGTTTTTAATAAAGGCGTGTTTTATAAAAGAAACGATAAAATTATAAACATAACTTTTAAGGGCGAACCGCTTTATTGCAATACCGTTGATTCAAACGCTTATAAGGTTGCCAAAGAATTTATTGAAAAATATAATACTTACGGTGCAGATATCGTTATAAAAAGAAACATAAAAACGGGTGCAGGGCTTGGCGGTTCTTCTTCGGATATTGCGTGCGTGCTTAAAGGCTTGCAATCACTTTATAATATCAAAGAAGATTTATCAAAATTAGCAAATAAGTACGGCAGTGATTGTGCTTATATGTTAAACGGCGGATATTGTCGTATGCAAGGCAGGGGTGAAAAACTCACGCAAATAAATTGCGATAAGATTTTTTATTTTAACGTTTTGTTAGAAAAAGAAGGAGTATCCACTAAACAATGTTTTGATATCGTTGATAACGAAAAATTAAAAAAGCCCACTACCGAAAAAGCTATTAACTACTTACAAAAAGGTAAAACCGCAGAGTTTATAAACCTTTTAAAAAACGATTTAACAAACGCCAGCGTTAAACTCTTGCCTGCTATACAGCAAAACTTAAAAGAGTTAGAAAAATACGGAAAAGCGTTTATGACAGGTTCGGGCTCTGCAACTCTCGGAATATACGATAATAAGAAAAGTCAAAGTAAAGCGTATAAAGAGCTTAAAAAGGCTTACGGTAAAAACGTTATAAAAGCAAAAATCGTTTTATAAAAAGCTTAAAATAAAAACGTCCTATACTAAGGGCGTTTTTTTATTTTAAATTTATGAATAAATATTTTTATTTTGTCAATAAAGAATATATCAACTCATAAAGGGAAAATTCAAAATGAAAAAAACTTGCATAACTTTTTTATTACTCGGCATAATACTTTTAATCGTTGTCGGAATAAGTATTCCAAAAGAAACAAAAAAAGTGGAGTATTTGAGAATACATATCCGTGCTAACTCTAACGACGAAATTGACCAAAATATAAAGTATATAGTTAAAGATAAAATCGTGCAGTATTTAACACCTGTTTTATCTACTTGCGACAGCAAAAAAAAGGCCGTATCTTTTCTTTACGACAATTTAGAAAATATTGAAAAAATTGCAGACGAAACGCTTAAAGAAAATGGCTTTAACTATACTTCCAAAGCAAAAATAAATAACGAAAAATTTCCTACGAGAAGTTATGGGGATTTTTGTTTGGAAGAAGGTTTTTACGACGCTTTAATTGTTAACCTTGGAAGTGGCAAAGGAGATAACTGGTGGTGTGTGGTTTATCCGCCACTATGCTTTACAGATTCTTCCGATTTCGTTTATAAGAGTAAAATAATAGAAATTATTAACGATTTTAAAAGGAAAAGGGAGAAAATAAATGAAAAAAATTACGAGAATTCTTTGCCTTGTATTGTCGGTAATGGCGTTTGGCGCAATAATGTTTAGCTTTTCGGCTAATAAAAATATTGAACCGACTATGGCGCTTACGTTAAAGCAAGGAAGTACGGGCGAAAAAGTTAAAACAATGCAAAAGAAATTAAAAAACTGGGGTTATTATACGGGCGCTGTTGACGGCATTTACGGAGCAAAAACAGTGAGTGCCGTAAAGTATTTCCAAAGAAGAAACAAACTCACCGTTGATGGTATTGCAGGCCCTAAAACGCTTGCTGCTATGGGAATAAGTTCTACTTCGCAAACGAGTAATTCCGGAGCGACTTCATCTTATTCGGACGCAGATAAATTGCTTTTAGCAAGACTGATTTACGGCGAGGCAAGGGGTGAAAGTTATACCGGTCAAGTTGCTGTCGGAGCAGTCGTTATGAACAGAATTAAGAGTGCGTCTTTTCCGAACACGATGTCGGGAGTTATTTATCAAAGGAACGCATTTACCGCAGTAAACGACGGACAAATAAATCTAACGCCTAACGAAACGGCTAAAAAGGCGGCGGCGGACGCTATGAACGGATTTGATCCAACGTACGGAGCGTTATATTATTACAATCCGGCTATTGCTACAAGCCAGTGGATTTTTTCAAGAAAGACGACCATTACGATAGGTCGCCACGTGTTTGCAATATAGGGGGAAAAGAATATGATAGATAAGAAAAACAATGCAGTGGAAAAAGTAGAAAATATTGCAAATAAATATAAAAAACAAGAGCAAAAAAATGCAGATTCAAGAATTAAAATCGCAAGACTAAAAATGCAAGAAAAAGAGTTAAAAAACCAAGTGAACGACAACAAGCAAAATGAAAAAACAAAAAAAAGAATAAAGGGACAAATAAAAAATGAAAAGCAAAAATTAAAAAGCGCAAACGGTAAAAAGAAAAGCGGTTTAATTTACGCTGTAGTTTCTTTGGGAATTGCAACACTCGTTTTGGCATCTGTATTAACCTTTAATTTTTTGATGCCGAGCAAGTCTGATAAGGCGTTGGAATCGGAGTATAGAAAATCGTTTTACGACACGGCAGAACAAGTAGATAATATAGACCTTAATATGTCAAAAATTATCGTTAGTAAAGACAGAAGTGCGGTGCAAACTTATCTTACAGATTTAGCAATCAACTCCGAACTTTGTGAAAGAGATTTACAAAGTTTACCGTTAGAAGACGAGAGCAAGTTTTACACTACGAAGTTGATAAATCAAATAGGCGACTATGCAAAATATCTAAACAAAAAGTTAGCTTATGAACAAGACATCACCGAACAAGACTTAGCGTTATTAAAGCAATTATACAAATCTAATTTGGCGCTTAAAGATTCGCTTCAAAAAACGATAAGTCAAATGGACGACGATTTTTCTTTCATTTCTATGAATAAGGAAAATGCCGAAAATATCGTATTGCAAAACTTTGACGAATTGCAAAATCTTTCGGAGAATTTTCCGGAACTTATTTACGACGGACCTTTTTCAGACGGGCTTAACGATAGAGAGATAAAAGGCTTGTCAAAAAATGAAATTGACGACGCCAAGGCAAAAGAAAACTTTATAAGTATTTTTAACGAATACAACTTAAAAAACGTAAGAGAAGAAGGGGCGTTAGACAGTCAAATAGAGTGTTATAATTTTACGAGCGAAGTAAACGGTTTACCGCTTTTTGCGGAGATTTCAAAAAGAGACGGAAAGCTTTTAATGTTCTCTTATGCAGGTAGTTGCGAAAAGGTAAATTATACTGACGAAGACGCAGTAAACAGTGCGTTAAACTTCATAGATAAAAACGGAATTAAAGACTTAAAGGCTGTTTGGATTAACCTTGCAAACAACGTTTACACAATCAATTTTGCGGGTGTATTAGAAGACGCTATTGTTTATTCGGATATGGTAAAAGTAAGAGTATGTGCTGAAACTAACATGGTTATAGGATACGACGCTACTGCATACTATCTCAATCATACGGACAGGGAAACGTACACGATATCTGTTTCGGAAAACGAGGCACTAAAAAAAGTTTCAAGTAATATTGACGTAAAGTCAACAAGACTTGCGATTATTCCTATAGGGAAAAGTAGCGAAAAAATCTGCTACGAGTTTGCAGGCGAATATGACGGAACGACTTATTACGTTTATATAGACGCTAACACGGGAAAACAAGTTGAAATGTTTAAGGTTATTGAATCAACCGAAGGTCAACTTTTAATGTAAAATTCTAATAAAAAAAGGCTACCGAAGGGTAGCCTTTTTAGTGTTTAATAAATTATTCTTTGTTTTCAATCGGTGTAGTTTTGTTTTTTCTTTTTTTAAATATAAACGATCTGAACAATATAATATTTAGTACTACAAACAAACCTACTAAAAGACAAAGACAGGTTATTTCATGCTCAGGAATAATATTTGCAATAAGCATCAATGGAAAGCCGAAAATTATTGCAGGGATTTGTTGGAAGACGAGATTGTCTTGCGCAGGGCTTTCAAAATTAGGGTCTAATTCACGGAGCAAAATAACGCCGGTACTTGCAGTTCCTGTAAGCATGCCGTACATAACCAAGAATTGTTCTTCTTTGTATAAAGGGAAAAGTTTTTTAACGATAAGCCTATTGTAAAAGTACGTTGCTAATGCGCCTACAAGACCGAGAATAATAATCATTAACCAGTATTGATTTAAGATATCAATTCTTATTGCTGCAATTCCTGCTATGACCATTATATCAAAGAAGAAACCGCTGATTCTATCCATTAAAAAGTTGTTTACGTATTGCTTTTTTAATATTTTCTTTTTCGTTAAGAAGTTGATAACTACTTTTACGAGCGTAGCCATAAGAACGCCGAACAAGAAGTTAAAACCGAATATCGTCGTTTCAAGACCACTCGCAAAAGAACCTATTAAAAGCATGAATAAATACGTCAACGTGTAGGTGATTAAAATAAGTGCAACTTGAACGGAGAACTTATCCATACTGCCGTTTAATTCAATTTCGTTTTCGTTTTGAACATCGCTTAAATATAGATTTTTAACTGCTAAATCTTTCTTTTCAAAAAGTCCTTTTTTCTTTAAGAAGTTAAGGTGAATAACACCGCCTATACTTGCAGACAAAAAGCCGAGTGCCGCAATAGTTAAGCCGAAACTTCTTCCGCCTACGAAACCGTATTCGTTTTGATAAATGCCACCCCAGTTTAGCGCTTGACCTGTACCTTGTCCGTATCCGAAGCAAAGTATAACGCCTGCTCCCTTAAAAAATCCCGATGCGACAAGTGCGAATATTATTGAAATGCCAAGTCCTAAAATACCTTGAAGAAGGTAAGAAGAAACCGTCGTTATACCCGTATTGAATATTTCAACGTTTCTCTCTTTAGTAAACTTTCTTTTAGAAGGTTTAAGTGCTGAAGCGATAAATCCCAAGGCGAGAGAATGGTAAGTGATAATTTCCAACGTGCTTATTTTCGTATCATCGTAAAAGCTTCCGTTTCCGCCGAAGAATTGTGTGTTAAATAGTGGAATACCTGTAATCTTTTCATAAACTATTGCGACGATTAAAAGCAATATACCGCCTAAAACCGAAGTAGGTATAAGGGAGTTTTTCAAAAACTTTACGGATTTTTTAATAAAGTTCGCAAACAGCATTGAAAGTAATAAAACGGAGAATAAGTTTAATAATCCCCACAAGTTAAAGTCCCAAAAATTTTCCATGTTCTTCTCCTTTTTTCATATTTAGATATTTTGTGAAAAAGTTTACGTATTTTACTGCGTTAAATCTGAAATCACCTTTTATTTGATATATAGTATTTCCGTCGTTAACGGAGAGTTTGTTTCTTCCTAAAACAACGGCGTTTGTCATTTTTTCAAACGGCATTGATAAATGTGTTTTTTCACCTGAAAGTTTTTTGTAATCAATTTCAATTTTATCTTTGTAAAGAGAAACGATAGAATCAAGTGCTAAAAGTTTTTTTCTCTTTGATTTGACAACTTCCGATAATTTTGCCTTGTCGGTATATAGCGGAGTAGTGGGCAAATCATCATAATTTAAGTTAGAAATAAATTCGTTTTGCTTATCGTACCACTCGGTAGCAAATTGATAGGGAAATGTAAAATCTTTTCCCGTAATCATTTTATTTTCTTCATAGTTTATGGTGTGGTTGCATTTTTTACAAGTTGCGGTATTTTTATTACTTACCCACTCGGTAAGTCCGCAGTTTGGGCATGTATAAAATAATCTTTCTATAAACTCTGCTTTTCTTTTGCCTGTGTAAATGCCGGTATCTTTTCCTTCGTTTACGTAGAGAGCGTCGGTAATTTCCTTATAAAGTTCTTCATCCGTCATATTGTCGTAATCTTCTTTATATAAAACCTTTTTAACGGAAGAAGTCATTTTGCCTTTTCTCGTCGTGTTGCTCCATCTCGGTTGGACTCCGTATCCCCCTTCAAAAACCAAAAATGCGATAGGGAGTTTAAGCGCTCTGGCAAGTTTTACGATTGAAGGTTTAATATATTCCGTTTTTCCGCTGTAAGTTCTGTTTCCTTCAGCGGCAACCGAAATAGAAGCGCCTTCTTTGGCAATTCTCATACACTTTATAATAGAAGCAGTATTATCGCCTGCTTTATTAAATCTGATAGGCGCAAAAGCGTATTCCATCAGCCTTGAAGCAAAACCGGAGAAAAATAAATCTTCGGTGGCAAGTGGATACATATCGCCCTTAAAAGTTAAATACATAAACAACTCGTCTCCATCAGTTTGATGATTATATATAACGAAGTAGTTTTGTTTTTTTGAATGCTTAAACGGAACGATTTTTATATGATATTTAATTTTGCAGTAAAGTTTAACGGGAAAATAGACAAGAGCTCTGATGAGTTTATGTCTGAATTTTATCCACTTTTTACGTTTTTGTGCAGTCATATTTTTACCTTACTATATATAATAACACATTTTAATAGAAATTTCATTAAAAAAAAGAAAATTTTTAATAAAAAAAGGCGAGATTTTATCTCGCCTTTAAATATATTGTTGTAATTTCAGATTAGAGTTTAATAACTGTTTGTCCGCCCATAAACGGTCTTAAAACTTCAGGAACGGTGATAGAGCCGTCTGCATTTTGATATTGTTCAATGATAGCAGGGAAAACTCTGCTTGTTGCAAGTCCCGAACCGTTGAGTGTGTGAATAAAAGCAGGTTTACCCGTTTTTGAATCACGATACTTGGTGTTGTTTCTTCTTGCTTGATAATCTCTTGCGTTAGAAACCGAACTTACTTCTTTGTAAATGCCCATAGAAGGAATCCATATTTCAATATCGTAAGTTCTGCACATAGAAGCCGAACAATCACCTGCTGCGAGTTTGCTTATTCTGAAATGCAATCCTAACTTTTCAACGAGAGAAGCAGCTTTGTTAACTAATTCTTCAAAAGCCTTGTCGCTTCCTTCCGGAGTAGTGTATTGCACCATTTCAACTTTGTTGAATTGATGACCTCTTATCATACCACGTTCTTCTGCTCTGTATGAGCCTGCTTCTTTTCTAAAGCAAGGCGTATAAGCAAAGAATTTCATAGGGAGTTTTGCTTCGTCAATAATTTCGTTTGAATAAAGATTAACGAGAGCCGTTTCTGCGGTAGGGAGCATAAAGCGGTTCTTTTCTTTTTGTTCATCAATATCAAGCCAGTAAACTTCGTCGGCAAACTTTGGGAATTGACCTGCACCGAAACCACAGTTGTATCCGAGTTGGTGAGGCGGTAAAATAAATTCGTATCCGTCTTTTAAGTGTTCTGAAATAAAGAAGTTAAGTAAAGCCCATTCAAGTCTTGCACCTTCGCCTCTGTAAATCCAGAATCCGCCACCGGAAAGTTTAGTTCCTCTTTGATAGTCAATAATTCCGAGTTTACTGCAAAGGTCAACGTGATTTTGCATAGGGAAGTCAAATTCAGGTTTTTTTCCTACTACTTTAATTACTTCGTTATTTTCCTTTTCGCCACCCTTTAAGTCCTTGTCCGGAATATTCGGAATAACTGCCAAAATATTGAAAACTTTTTCTTCAAGTTCTTTTTGTTTAGCATCGCCTTCTGCGATTTTTTCGCCCAAAGTTCTCATTTGTTCAAAAATTGCAGAAACGTCTTTTCCTTCTTTTTTAAGTTTAGGGATTTCAGCCGAAACTTTATTTTTTTCCGCTTTTAATTTTTCAACTTCGGAAATAACGGCACGCCTATTTTCATCTAACTTAATAAGAGTGTCAAAATCGGCATTATAGCCCTTTCTTTTTAAAAGTTCCGTCACTTCATCTTTTTCTTCAATAATACGCTTTAAGTCTATCATAATTTTACTCCAAATGTATTTGTAGATTTATTATAGTATTTTTTTATAATAAAATCAATAAAAAAAGCCCATTTTAACTAAAATCACTAAAAACATTAGTAGGTTTTAATGTTTGATGAACAACTTTTTCACTCGTTTTGTTATTTTTTTATAATTTTTTTGAAAAGTTTTAACAAAAAAATAGTTATTTGTTATCATTATTCTTGCAAAAAAATATAATATGATGTATCATATTATAAAACAAATGTAAATTATTTACCAAGGGAGATTTTATGAAAGATAGAATTTTACAAATCAAAGAATATATTGATAAAAAGGGTAAAATAACTCTTCACGAATTAGAGTGTGCTTTTCCGAAAGTTTCTTCAATGACGCTTAGAAGAGATTTAAATCAGCTTGAAGAACAAGATATGATTATCAGAATATCGGGTGGTGCAATTTCGGTTAATACCGTTCTTCGTGCAAAGGAAGAAGACTTCTCTGAAAGAAGTACTTTTAACGCACAAGAAAAAATAGAAATTGCCGAAAAAGCAGTTAGCTTGCTTGAACCGGACTCTTGTATTTTTATTGACAGCGGTTCTACGACGACATATTTTGCAAGAGCGCTTCCCGACGAAAACTTTTACGTTTTGACAAACGCTATGACTATTGCCGAAACTATTTTGAGAAAGGAAAAACCGAAGGTTGCTTTTTTAGGTGGAGATTTAAGAAGACACAACTTTATTACGGTAGGAAGTTCTTGCTTAAACTTTATTGATAACGTAAACGTTCAAACTGCCGTTATGACGGCAACCGGTTTCGTTTCGGAAACGGGTTCGTTTACTTGCGGTATGCAATCGGAAGCGGAAGTTAAACAAAAAATTATTGAAAAAGCTGATTACGTAATTATGCTCGTAGATAGTTCAAAGGTAAATAAAAAGAGTACGTACACTTTTGCAACGCTTAAAAATATTGACTGTATGGTAGTTGATAAAAACTTCCCTAAAGATTTAAAAGAAAAAATTGAAAAAGACGGAGTAAAGGTTTACTAATTTTTCAATTTATCTTGCTTGAAATAAGCTTATTATGATACAATAATAAAATAAGGATTTAAACAATGTTTAAGAAATTACGTGCAGATATAAGGGCTGCTAAGGAAAACGATCCGGCAGCCAGAAATAAGTTAGAAATACTTTTGACTTATTCGGGTGTAAAAGCGTTGAGTTGGCACAGAGTCGCTAACTTCTTTTACAGAATAAAGTTGAAACTTTTAGCCAGAATGTTAAGTCAATGGGCAAAGTTCAGAACGGGTATAGAAATTCACCCTGCGGCAAAAATCGCAGGTGGGGTTTTCATTGACCACGGCATGGGCGTCGTTATAGGTGAAACCGCCGAAATAGAAACCGGCGTCGTTATTTATCAAGGCGTAACGTTAGGTGGAACGGGCAAAGAAAAAGGAAAGCGTCACCCAACTATTAAAGAAGGCGTTATGATAAGTGCAGGTGCAAAAATTCTCGGTGGATTTACGGTTGGCGAACACGCAAAAATCGGTGCGGGCGCAGTAGTGTTAAAAGAAGTTCCGCCATACGCAACGGTAGTTGGTGTTCCGGGCATGGTTGTCAGAATCAACGGCGAGAAAATTGACGACTTAGAACAAGAAAAGAGAGACCCGATGCAAGAAGAAGTTTGTCATTTAAGAGAAAAAGTATTTGAGTTAGAAGAAGAAATTAAACGATTAAAAAAATAAAAGGTAATTATGAAAATATATAACACACTTACAGGTAGTAAACAAGAATTCAATCCTATAGAACAAGGAAAAGTAAAAATGTATGCGTGTGGCATAACCGTTTCGGGTGAAGCGCATATAGGTCACGCATATCAAGCGTTGATATACGATATAATCAGAAAGTATTTTGAAAAGAAAGGTTATCAAGTTACTTATGCGAGAAACTATACGGACGTAGATGATAAGATTATTGCAAAGTCTAACGAAACGGGAATTCCTGCGGATAAATACGCAAAGGATATGATTAAGATTATAGACAAGGAAATGAAAAGGCTTGACGTTGACGAACCGAGTATTTGGATTAAGGCGACGGAGTGTATAGGCGATATTATTTCGTTTGTCAAAAAGTTGATAGATAAAGGGCACGCTTACGCAACGGAGCGTGGGGACGTTTATTTTGCCGTTGATAGTTATCCTGCTTACGGAATGTTATCTCACAGAAACTTAGAAGATGCAAAAAACGGCGTAAGAATTGAAAATGAAGACAATAAGAGAAATCCGTTAGACTTCGCTTTGTGGAAATCTGCAAAAGAGGGAGAACCGTTTTGGGAATCTCCTTGGGGCAAGGGCAGACCGGGTTGGCATATTGAATGTTCAACAATGAACTACAAAACGTTTGGTGAGCAAATTGATATTCACGGTGGCGGAAGAGATTTGATTTTCCCACACCACGAAAACGAAATTGCACAAACCGAAGCATTAACAGGCAAGCAATTTGCAAAATATTGGATTCACAACGGCTTAATTAAAGTAAACGGTCAAAAGATGAGTAAATCTCTCGGCAACAGTTTATTGCTTAAAGATTTATTAGATAAATATTCTCCCGAAGTTATTAAGTTTGCGCTTTTAGAAACAAATTATCGTGGAGATATCAATATCACCGACAATTTATTTTCAGATGCGGAAAAGCATTTAACGGATTTTTATAAAATCATCAAACTCGTTTCGGATAACGGAATTGAAATTGCCGGCGAATACAGTGAGATTGACGAAAAGTTTAACAATGCTATGGATGACGATTTCAATACGGCGTTAGCACTTTCGCTTTTATACGGATTCTTTAAGCAGATAAAAGTGTATGCGTTAGAGAAAAACGAAATTGCAGGGAAAATGGTTAGTCAAATTATAAAGACCTATTCGCTTTTGGGAATATTCAGAAGTAGCGCAGATGATTTTCTTAACGGAGATGAAAAGCAAGACGATATTCCTTTGGAAATTAAAACGCTTGCAAAACAAATGCAAGATGCTCGTTCTATAAAAGATTATGCTACAGCCGATAGCAAGAGAAACGAAATAAACGAAAAAGGCTATAACGTACAAATCACAAAAGACGGAATTGTGATAACGAAAAAATAATGAAAGATATCAAAATAACGGTTGTAAAAAAAGTTGAACATAATGACTTAATGGAAAAATACGAGAATCCTATTTCGCACGCTTGTGATTTAGAGGTGGGACAAGTATTTATTTGTAAAAACGCACAATGTCCAGACAATTTATGTAAGAGTGCGTGGGAAAGTTTATATCCTTTCGTTTTTGCTTTGGCAAACAACGGAGAAAACTTTTACGACGGCTGGATGAAAAATAAAAAATCTGCAATGATTTCTTGCAACGATGGATTCCGTCCCGTAAGTTTTTATATTGAAACGATAAAATAAAAAAGGAAAAAAATTATGATTACTTCAAAAGAATTAAGAGACAAATGGATTAAGTTTTACGAATCAAAAGGTCATATAAATATCGGTGCCGTTTCCTTGATAGGAGACGGAACGACCGGCGTTATGTTTAACGTTGCGGGTATGCAACCGTTAATGCCGTATTTACTCGGCAAGCCACACCCATCCGGAAAGACAAAACTTTGCAACGTACAAGGTTGTGTTCGTACCGTTGATATTGATTCCGTTGGCGACGCTACTCACTTTACTTTTTTTGAAATGATGGGAAATTGGTCGCTCGGCGATTATTTTAAGAAGGAAAAAACCGCTTGGACTTTTGAACTTTTAACAAAGGTCTTCGGCTTTGATAAAGATAAAATTTGTTCTACCGTTTTTGAAGGAAACGAATCCGTTAAAAGAGATGAAGAAACGGCTTCATACTTAAAGGCGTTAGGCATAAAGGAAGAAAATATTTTTTATCTTCCGAGAAAAGATAACTGGTGGGAATTAGAAGGTACTGTCGGCACTCCTTGCGGACCGGATAACGAATGGTTCTATCCGAGAGAAGACGGCAAAGATTCTTCTGACTTTTTAACTTCTAATAGATACGTTGAAATAGGCAACGACGTTTATATGCAATATAAAAAATTAGAAGGCGGAAAGTACGGCGAATTAGAAAATAAAAACGTTGATACAGGATTTGGTTTAGACAGACTTTTACTTTTCTTAAACGGTTTAGACGACGGCTATAAAACGGACTTGTTTATCGGCGCAATAAATTATTTGGAAAAAGTATCCGGCAAAAGTTACGATAAAGACGAATCGGCAAGAAAGGCAATGAGAATTATTGCCGATCACACGAGAACTTCGGTTATGCTTATCGGCGACGTAAACGGAATACTTCCTTCCAACACAGGCGCAGGATATATTTTGAGAAGACTTTTAAGAAGGGCAATAAGATATTGTAAAAACTTAGGCATTGATTCTAACGAAATGTGCGGTGTTGCAAAAATATTTATTGAACAAGTTTATAACGAAGCATATCCGCTTTTAGTAGAAAAAGAAAATTATATTTTAGACGAAATTCAAAAGGAAATCAAAAAATTTGAAGCCACTTTGGTTGCAGGCTTAAAAGAGTTTGAAAAAACCGTAAACGGCATTGAAAGAAAGAACGCATTTATGAAGGAAAAAGACAGTTCTTACGTTGCTGAAACGGAAATCTCCGGAAAGGCAGCATTCAGACTTTACGATACTTACGGATATCCGTTAGAACTCACCGTTGAACTTGCAACAGAAAAAGGTTTAACGGTTGACCAAAAGGGATTTGACGAAGCTTTCCGTGAACATCAGGAATTAAGTAAAGCGCAAGCACAAAACGCAAAGGGTGGACTTACCGAAAGAACTGAACAAACGACTAAGTTTCACACTGCAACACACATTATGCTTGCAGGTTTAAGAAAAATGTTCGGCACGTCAACAACGCAAAAGGGCTCTAATATAAACGAAGAGAGAATTCGTTTTGACTTTACTTGCGACCATAAAATGACGGATGAAGAACTTAAACAATTAGAAGAGTTTGTAAATGATGCAATCGCACAAAAGATTGACGTAATAAGAGAAGAAATCCCATATAAAACCGCTGTTCAAAATGGTGCTTACGGCGTATTTAAGGCTGAAAGCGAAGACCAAATAGTTTCGGTTTACAATATTAAGGGCATTGACTATCAGATATGCGGTGGCCCTCACGTTGAAAACACGAGCGTACTCGGTAAATTCAAAATATTAAAAGAGGAAAGTTCTTCTTCGGGAGTAAGAAGAATTAAGGCTACTTTAGAATAATGAGAATACTTTTTATCAGACACGGTGAACCCGATTATAAAAATTGTTGTTTAACAAAAAAGGGAGAAAAAGAGTCAGAGATTTTATCTCATTTGTTAGTAAATGAAAAGATAGATTATATGTACACTTCTCCGTTAAACAGGGCAATGCTTACGGCAATTCCTACCGAAAACAAAATAAATAAAAAATGCGTTGTTTTAGATTGGCTTAGAGAATTTCATTATCGCATAAAATTATCCGGAGAAGAAAGGGATAGATTGATTTGGGACTATATGCCAAAGTTTTATTGCGAAAATCCGGAGCTTAGAGATGAGAAAAAGTGGTGCGATTTTGATTTTATGAAACAAGGTCAAATTAAGCAAGCATACGAATACGTGACAAAATCTTTTGACGAGTTTTTAACTAATCACGGTTATAAAAGAAATGAAAAAGGTTATTACGACGTAATAAAAAGCAATAAAGACACGATTGCGTTTTTCTGCCACTTCGGAATAGAAAGCGTTTTAATCAGTAGGCTTATAAATATTTCACCTGAAATATTATTGCAAAACTTTTGTGCGGCGCCTTCATCTATAACGACTGTTTATACGGAAGAAAGAGAAAAAGGAATAGCGCAATTCAGAGTATGTTCTTTTGGAGATACGTCGCATTTATATAACGAAAAAGAAGAGATTTCTTTTGCCGCAAGGTTTAAGGAAGTTTTTGAAGACGAAGAGGGAATTATTTTATGATAAAAGCAACAGCAGAAAAACAAAGAAAGATAGGAAACAAAATTTTCTGTCATAACGGAAAAACTTTTATGCTTAACGGCAAAGAGTTTCAAGTGCGTTCAGGTGCAATCCACTATTTTAGAACGCCGAGATTTTACTGGGAAGACAGACTCTTAAAATTAAAAGAGTGCGGTTTTAATTGTGTTGAAACTTACGTCGCTTGGAATATGCACGAAAAGAAAGAAGGCGTTTATGATTTCAAAGGCGATAACAACTTATGCGAATTTATAAAAACTGCAAAGAAGTTAGGGCTTTACGTAATTTTAAGACCGGGTCCTTATATTTGTGCAGAGTGGTCGTTCGGCGGATTTCCTGCATGGCTACTTAAATATAAAGATTTAAGACTTCGTTGCACGGAAGAAACATATTTTTCAAAGCTTGAAAGATGGTTAAAAGTTTTATTTGAAAAAGTTAGACCGCATTTAATTACTAACGGCGGAAATATTATAATGATGCAAGTAGAAAACGAGTACGGTTCTTTCGGTGAAGACGGCGAATACTTGCAAAAATTGAAAAACGTTTATTTAGATAACGGAATAGATTGCTTGTTGTTTACTGCAGACGGCGAAGAAGACGGAATGCTTCGTGCCGGCAAAATAGACGGATTAGTTCAAACTATCAACTTTGCAGAAGACACCGAAAAGACGATGAACGTCTTAAAAAAGTATGCTAAAAATCAACCGTATATGTGCGGAGAGTTTTGGAGTGGATGGTTTGATTGCTGGCATAAACCACATCAAACGGGCGCAATGGATAAGGTTCTTGAAAACATAGAGCCTTTCCTTAAAAACGGATACGGATTTAACGTTTATATGTTCCACGGCGGAACGAACTTCGGCTTTATGAACGGTGCAGACGATAACGGATTAAAATTTGAACCGATAGTTACAAGTTATGATTATTGTGCTTTCTTAAACGAAGCAGGCGATAGAACGCCTAATTATTATAAGGTAAGAGATTTAATTAAAAAATACGGCGTGGAAGTTCCTAAACTTACTGCCATAGACCAACCTAAAAAGGCGTACGGCGAAATTAAGTTTAATTACGTTGCACCACTCTTTTCTAACCTAAATAATATCGGAAAAAAATCTTATTCGGTAATGCCTGAAAGAATGGAAGATTTAGGTCAAAATCACGGATACGTTTTGTACTCGGCTGAAATCTTTTCAAACATTAAGGGAGAAAAACTCATTATTGACGATTTAAGAGATAGGGCAATAGTGTTTGTTGACGGAAAGAAAGTCGGCGTTGCAGAAAGGAAGATAGACGGAAAAGATATCGTAATCAATACTGGAAACAAAAATGCAAGATTAGATGTTTTAGTTGAAGAAATAGGAAGAACTAATTTCTCATCTGACTTAATTGACAGAAAGGGAATTAAAGCGTTAAGACTCGTTCATAATTACAAAATAGGATTTAATACGGGAAGACTCGTTATGGGCTTTGATACAACGAGCTTGCCTATGGAAAATCTTAAAAAGTTAGAATTCAAAAAGGCAAGCAAGCCTATAGACGCACCGGCATTTTATAAGGGAACGTTAAAGGTAAAAGAACTTGCAGATACGTTTATTAAGCCTTATGGGTTTAGAAAAGGATTTATCGTTGTAAACGGAAAGAATATCGGTAGATTTTATAACGAAGCAGGTCCAACTCTTACAATGTATATTCCAAAGTGTTTCCTTAAAAAAGGCGATAACGAAATTATCATTTTTGATTCAGACGGCGCTAAAGAATTAAAAGCAAAGTTTACGAATAAACACGAATTTAAAAAAATGAAAACTAACGATTAGTAAAAAGGCTTGGAAAATTTCCAAGCCTTTTAAAATAAAATTGCGAATATTGTTTGACAAAAATAGAATATTGATATAAAATGAATTAGCATTAAACATATGCGCTACTAGCTCAATTGGATAGAGCGTTGGTCTACGGAACCAAAGGTTGGGGATTCGAGCTCCTCGTGGCGCACCACAAAAAAAGGGATAACGAAAAAGTTATCTCTTTTTTTGTGATATGAAAATCGTAGGAGCGAGAAATACGGAGAAAAACGATGGCAATCGTTTTGTTTGCCGAAAAGAAGATGTAAAGTTAGATAATAAAAGGCAAACCAAATAGTCCTGTGGACTATTTGTCGGGTGTCCGCCGACGGCGAGCGAGCTCCGTTGTTAGCGCACCACAAAAAAAAGGGATAACGAAAAGTTATCTCTTTTTAATTACTAAAAACTAAAAGAGAGTATGTTAAAATAGTGGCAAAAACATTGTTTATTTGATATAATAAAAACGTAAATATAATTACACTAAAGCTAAAAAGGAGAAATATGGAACAATCAGATATAAAGTATTATAAGATGCTTGGTGAAATTCAAGTATCAATAAAGCAAAGTAAAACCTTTTACGATGCCATTAAAAACGGATTAAAAATCGTTACTATGAATTCGGCGTCCGATTATGCCGTAGTTTGGTACAAGGTTAATAATTCTTATAAACCGTATTACTGGCTTATGCCGTACGATTTAACTTCGGCATCTATTTCTTGTGACAATAATGCAATAAACGATTGTATAAAAAACAATAAAGTTATAACTTATGCTGATTTTATTAAAGATGCAGACGAAGAACTTAAAAACAGTTTTGGTTCATTAAACATAGCGTCTTTAGTAATAGCACCTTTTAATTTTACGAAAAACGAACAAGGCTTTATTTTTTATATAAAAAAGGAAGGTAAGTTTAGTAGCGACGAAGTTGATTCTTTCCAAATCTTAACGCTACTAACCGAAATATCAATTCACGATTCAAATTTAACGTTAAACGACTGGACTAAAAACAAGGTTATTTTATCTTGCAAAGATATTAAAAAATCGTTTAAGAACGGAGATGTAATCACAAACGTTCTTAAAGGAATAAACTTTAATATTTACGAAGGAGAATTCCTTTGCTTTTTAGGTGAATCGGGTTGTGGAAAATCCACGTTATTAAACATAATCGGTGGGTTAGAAAAATTAGATTCGGGTTCGTTTGAATTTTACGGAAAAGATTATTCAAAAGCAAGTGATGACGAATTGACTAAGTATAGACGTGATAATATAGGTTTTATTTTTCAATCTTACAATTTAATGCCTAACTTAACGAGTAAGCAAAATCTTGATTTAATAGGCGAGTTGGTTGATAATCCGTTAGATTCAATGGAAACGTTAAAAATCGTCGGATTAGAAGATAAAGCCAACAACTATCCATCTCAATTATCCGGTGGACAACAACAAAGAGTTTCTATCGCAAGGGCGTTGATAAAAAATCCAAAAATAATTATGGCAGACGAACCTACTGCGGCGTTAGATTACGATACGAGTATAGAAGTTTTAACTACAATGGAAAAGGTTGTAAGTAAAGGTACTTCTTTAGTTATGGTTACACATAACGAAGAAATTACCAAAATGGCAGACAGGGTTATAAGATTCAGAAACGGTAAAGTATATGAAATTACCGTAAACAGTAATCCGCTAAAAGCAAAGGACTTAGTGTGGTAAAATGAAGAAGACTCAATTTATAGAAGTTTTGCATAATTTTAAGAAACAGTTTGTTACTTTTATATCAATAGTTCTTTTCGTTGTGTTTGCGATGGGTTCGTTTATCGGATTAACGTGGAGTAGCGAAGCAATAGGAAAAACCGTTGACGGATATTTTAGAGAAGGTAATTTTTTAGATTATGAAATTTCTTCCGCTTACGGATTAAACGATTCAGACGTTGAATTTATCAAAAGTTTAGACGATTTTGAAGAAGCAGAACCGAGATACGTGTGTTATGATTTTGTAGAAAAAGATAACACTAAATATCAACTTAGGATAGAATCACTTGGGGAGAGAATAAACACGCCGACTTACGTGGACGGAAGCTTGCCGACCAAAGAAGACGAAATGGTTATTGATAAAGTGTTTGCGGAAAACGCAGGCTTTAAGGTGGGCGATACCGTTGATATTATTTTTGATGCAAGCGATAACAATGAAAGTTATTTTACGTACTTAAAACATCTTGATTATGATTTTGATAAATTTGCGATGCAGTATAATCAAATAAATCAAGAGCACTTAAAATCTACTACTTTCACAATCACCGGAATAATTAAAACGAGTGAGTTTATCAGCGTTTTTGAAGATACCTATGGGGTAAATCCTAAAACCGGTTGTGCAATAAACGGAATAGTTTATGTTGACATAGATGCGTTTAACGAAAATGCGTTTATGGGTTATTCGTCAATAATGGCAAAGAGTAATGACCTAAAAGAAATCGTTTGTTTTGACGACGAATACTCGGAAGAAATTGAAAATATAAAGACGAAAAATAAAACGAAAATTGAAGAGCATTTTCATACAAAGTACGAACGATACATTTCTGATATACAAGACTTTCAAGATGGTGTTTCTGAAAAAACAGCCGAGATAGATATGCAAATAGGCATGTTCGGTGCACTTTCACAAACGGGAATACTTTTAACTGCGAAGAAAAATCTTTTATTAGAAATTAGCGAATATTATAAATCGGTTTTAGAAAACGATTTTGAGTATAAGTGTTCTATAGACGGAAGGACTTCTAACACTTCTTTTTGCGCTATCAAAACGATATTAAAAGCTTATGGAAAATTAAGATATTCTTTATGTGCGTTGTTCGTTATCGTCGGAACGCTCGTATGCTACTTTGCAGTTTCAAGAAACGTATTTGAACAGACGAAATTGTTGGGAACTAAAAAAGCACTTGGTATGACGAGAAAAGAAATTTTCGCATCTTTGGGGTTGTTCAGTCTTGTTTCAACACTTATAGGAATTATTTTAGGAACGGTTGTTGCACGGTTTGTCGTAGAGCCTGTTTTAGTAAATGCGCTAAACGGTTCTTACGGTTATAATAGCGTAGTTTACACCTTCCATATAGAATCGGTAATTATTTTTGCCGTTATAGAATTGTTCTTGATAATAGGTGCAACGTATCTTGCGTCAAGAGCAATATTAAAGCGTTCCGCCAACTCGCTTTTAACAGGTGGCACAAATAACGATTTTAAAGAAAAGAAATATATGAAGACCAAGATTTATAAAAAGTCTTCACTTTTAACTAAAACGATTATAAATAATTTATTCCACGATAAACGCCGTGCGTTAGCAACTATTGTCGGTATATTAGGTATTGCATCTTTAATTGTAAGTTCGTTCAGTTTGAATAATTTTATAAAAGGTTCTTTTAAGGAACAATCAAACAATGTTTCATTTTACGACACCTTGATTTACGAAGATTCAAGCGAAAATAAAAATACCGAGATTAAAGATTATCTAAACGATAAAAATATTGAATATTCGGAAATTATGTCAACTTACGTTATTATGAATACGCCTGACGATCAACACGTTGCGTCTTCGTTGTTTGTCGTTGATGATTCCGAATCTTTCTTAAATCTTTTCAATATTGAAAATAAAAACAAAAAGATAGATAAAGTTAACGGTTATTATTCGTCAATTTCTTATAGCGAAGAATATAAAGTTAAAGATGGCGGAAATATCAGCCTTACCGATATGCAGGGGCAAACTCACGAAGTCAAAATTGATGCATTTTTTAACTACTATTTAATGCAAAATCAGTTTATCGTTGACAGGGCAACTTATGAAAAAGACTTTAACGAAAGTTTCAGACCTAACTCAATAATACTTAAAAAGGGTGCAGTTTCGTTAGATACATTAAAAACGGAATTAAAAGATTTTGAAGGCTACATAAACATAAAAGATTTCTATTCGGAAAGTAAAAAGTCGTTTGACGGATTTGCAAGCGTTTTCAGTATCGTCGTGGGACTATATATAGTTCTTGCCGTTGTTATGGCGTTTATCGTAATAAATAATCTATTAACAATGTTTATTAACGAAAAGAAAACCGAATTGACTGTTTTAATGATTAACGGATTTTATAAAAAACAAGCAAAACGATATATATATTTTGATACTATATTCTTAACGATAGTCGGCTTGATTTTGGGAATTATTCTCGGTGTTCTAATGGGCAATATTTCGTTAAAGGCGTTTAAGACAGCATCTACGTATATGATATCCGGAATCAACTGGATAGCTATATTATATGGATTCTTAATAACTTGTTTCTTAACGTTTATCGTTTCGCTGATGAACCTTGCTAAAATAAACAAGTTTAAGTTAGGGGATATTTCAAAATAAATATTTTAAGCATAAAAAAATTGCTTTTATCTATGATTAGATAAAAGCAATTTTTATTTTGTATGTTTTATTCCTGAACTATTAAATCTGCTGTTTTATGGGGAACGATTTTAGATAAATCTTTATATTTTATTTGTAAAAAAATTCCTATTTTTCCGCCTGAAAAATATATAGTTTCTTTATCTAAAACCGAACTGTCAAAAGTCGTAGTAAAAAACTTTTTCATTCCAACGGGCGAACAACCGCCGTGAATATAGCCGGTTAATGGTAAAAGTTCTTTAGATTTCACCATAGAAACATTTTTTTCATTTACTGATATTGCCGCTTTTTTTAAATCAAGTTCTTTATCAACGGGAATGTCAAAAACATAATATCTGCCTGATTTTCCTACGGTAACCAAAGTCTTAAAAGCGTGTGAATATGGAACGCCTAAAAAATCGGCAACTTCTTTGCCGTTAATAAATTCGGTAGCGGAATAATCAAGCGGAGTATAAGAAATTTTCTTTTGGTCTAAAAGACGCATAGCATTAGTTTTTTCCATATACGATAATTATATCAAAATAAAATAAAAAAGCAATATAAAAAGCAAACAAAAAAAGAGATAGAAAAATCTATCTCTTTTTTTAGTTTTTAATTAAAGCAATCTTAAAATCTTTTTATCTTTAATCATAAAAATAAGGTCTGCTATCCAAAGGATATTAAATCCAAAGAATATACGGATAATTCCTGCTAAAATATTTCCTTCTTGAATACGGGTGATAATACCGCAAATCCAAGACGTAACAGGGATTATTGCAAGGATTATACTTACAATTCTTTCTAAACCAAAATAATCTTTTTTCATTTTCTTAAATCTCCTTTAATTGTTGCGAAATTTATTTCGTAATTATATTATACTGCTATTATATGAAAAAATCAACAAGAAAATAAAATATAAATAAAAAAAGTAGCAGTTAACAGACTACTACTTTTTTAGTGGTTGCAAACGCCAAAGTCAAATTGAACTAAATATTTACAGCGTTTTAGCAGTATTAAAGATACAAGTAAATTACTAATGATTTTAAGCATAAAAACAGGTGGAGAGAGGTTACTCTTTCCACCTGTTTTAGTTATTAGTTTGCTTTTAAAATATTTACTGCTATATAATGGGTTATCAACAACTAATTGTCTAACATCAATATTTTAATGGAATTTTAGAAATTTCAATTTTAGCATTGTATCCATATCTTTTTAAAAAGGAATCCAGAGATTCTCTCGCTTGTTCGGATTTATTTAATGGAGATAAGCATATTTTTTGAATAAATTTTTTGTCAAATGGAACATCTATAACCGGGACTTCGCTAAATATTATGCGATAATCATTTTTTACTTTTATTAAACTTTCTTCACCCCACTTTGCTATTTCACTCTCAAAAAAATCCTTTTTTACCTTATAAACAAATCTAACTTCTTGTTCTTGTTGAAACGCAGGATGTTTAAATGCAAATTTAATAGAGTTAAGGTAATTCAACATGAAGCTTATTATAAAATCTGATTTTTCTTTTTTCCAAACATCGTATACATAATTTAAGTGTTCAATTAGAAATTCTTTTTGTATTTCAGTTTCATATAAAACCGTATAGGATTCAAAAAATACATTTGGATAATATTTAATATGTATTTTTTTTATTTCTTGTTTTATATCATAAAAATCAAAATTGATATTGTAACCTTGTGTTTTTGAATAATAATTCCACATTGGTAAAGAATCACTGTTCAAGGAAAAACAACTTATAAAATATTTCATGTCTTTATCAGGATAAACATCATAATAATCGTTTTTGTCTATATGCTCAACTATTTTATCTTTAAACTCTTTATCATAAGAAATTTTATTATTAAGCATAGATTTTAAAACGGAAAAAATATAGTCTCCTTCAGTAGAATCATTTAAATATGAATATTCTGTAAAACGAATTTTACCCGATGTTATTATTCCTATCAATCCTTCTACAGACGTATAATGATAAATCGAATTTTTATCTTGAAAAGCATAATCTATATATCTTTCTGAAGTCTGCCCTTGAAAATTTTCATATTGACTAATTAATTCATTTTTATCTTCTTCCATATTGTTTACTCCATAGGCTCTATCGCCTATCTATTAATTCTTGATACATCTTAAATAGTTCAGCGACAAACTCGCTTTCGGTGTTTATTTTCCCCCAAAATCCGTATGCTTGCATAACTGCCTTGTCGTTTTCTTGGTGTGCTTTGCGTAGTTCTACGGGCATTGTCAATTCGTCGTAAAGGTCAGCAAGGGAACAATCGGGGAATTTTGCTCTTGCATCTAAAATGCCTTGTGCCGTTTGTTCTATTTTTTCTTTTTGTTCTTCCGTCGGCTCGCACCAAGGGAAATTATTATAAACAATATCTTTTGCATATCTATAATCGCTTTTTAGTCTACCGCAAATAATTCTCATCCATGCGTTGTGAATATTTGACATTAAAACACCGAAATGATATTTTGTAGCATTTGGTATTAAAAACAATAAATCACTTGCAATAACATCTGATGTTAAAAATCCCATTGGTATATATCTTCTTTTTGATGAAGATGTTTTTGGTACGGCAATATAATCTGTATTTGGTTGTGCAATTTGACAAAATAATGTTGGTGTTTGTGCAAATTTACGTGTGCCTTCCGCAACACTATTTTCTCTAAACTTTTTTATATGTTCTATTCTATCAATAATTTGTGTACATTGTTTTATTTCATGTGGATTCGCTCCAACAAGCCACAAACAATATCTTTCTTTATTGTTTAAAAATTCGTAAGCACCCAAATATCTTTTAATCCATTTCTTTGACAATGGATTCTCATTTTCCATTTCTAATTTTTCTTCACTAGATAGTATAAACCCACCATCATCTCTTGGCATGCTACCGAATTTTATTGGTGGTATGTTGCAAATAGGTTTTGAAATACTATCAATAAAAACAATTGGAGCATCACACAAATATTGGTTTATTTCTTCAACTTTCTTAAAAGTTCTATTATTAAATAAATATTTTTTATTTTGTTTTGCAAAAGAAAATCCAACGATAATACAATGAACATGTGCTTTTAGATTACTTTCACTATCCCAAACGAAAGTTTGGTGGGCAAAAAATATTTCTATGTTTTTCGCAAATAAGGGTTTCCATAATAAAACTGCTTGTTGTCCTTGACATATAGAGTTAGTTGAAACAAACGCAATTTTAATGTTTGTAGAGTAAATATATTTACTTGCTTTTAAGTACCAACCACAAACATAGTCCATTTCGCCAATCCCCTTAATTTCGCCAAATAAATCGGTTAATTCTTTTTTTTGTTCTCTTGTCATGTACATGGCACCAACAAAAGGGGGATTGCCCATTATGTAGTTTAATTTCTCTTTTGGTACAATATCCCCCCAATCTATTTTTAAAGCATTACCCAAAGTGATATTATCATAAGATTTTAACGGTAAAAAGTGCAAATCCATTTTTATTATAGATTCGGTTTTCTTTAACATTTGATATTCACTAATCCAAAGGGCAGTTTTTGCAACATCAACGGCAAAGTCGTTTATTTCTATGCCGTAAAACTGACTGATAGAAACTTTTATCGGGTTGTCGTTTTCAAAGCCCATTTCTATTTGTGCGCCACGCAATAATTTTATAACCTCGTTTTCTAACTTTCTCAAAGAAATATACGTTTCGGTTAAAAAGTTACCACTACCGCAAGCGGGATCTAAAAATGTTAAACTTGCAAGTTTATTTTGAAAATCTTTTAACTTATTGGTTCTAGTTCTTTCAACCGTTGTTTCTTTTATAATGTCAAATTCTTCTCATAAATCAGATAAAAACAACGGGTCAATAACTTTGTGTATGTTTTCAACAGAAGTATAGTGCATACCGCCACTACGCCTTGTTTCGGGGTTTAAGGTGCTTTCAAAAACTGCACCGAAAATTGTAGGACTTATTTCGCTCCAATCAAAGCCTCTGCTTATACTTATTATTAGTGTTGCTAAAATATTTTCGTCAAGTTGCGGTATTAAAATATTTTCGTCAGAAAATAATCCACCGTTTACGTAAGGGAAAGCAAGTAGTTTTTCGTTTTCATATCTGTCTCTATCTTCATATTTTGTATCAAGCATTTTGAAAAGTTCCTTTAATGCCGTCCTTGAATTTTCAGCCTTAAAACTTTTCATATAATCATAAAATTGATTATGAGAAAAAATACCAGAATCTTCTGCATATAAGCAAAAAACAAGCCTAACGCAAAGTATATTTAAACTTTTTTGCTCGTATTCGTCAGAGTCTAGGTTATTATATTTTTTAGATAATAGATCATATATTTTGCCTACAAGTTCACCTGCTTTAAAAGAAACTTCCATTTCTTTTTGAATATCTTGATTTTCGCCATTAACAATAATATCAAATATATAATATTGTTTTTCTAAATCTTTAAGAAAAACGCTTATGGGCTCACATTTCGGCTTGTCTGTATCGTATATTAAAAATTCTTGAAAGTTACAAATTATACTCCAATGCGGACGTTGTGATCATGGCACTTCCTTAGCATATCTTATGGCTTGTTCAAGAGGTGTTAAAAAACTGCCATCCGATTGTTTTATTTTTGCCCTTAAATCTACGTCTTTGCTTTTTTGTTCAACTAAAACATGTGTGTCAGAAATATATCCATCTATAAAACTCGTATGGTCTAACATAACTGGTCTTTCAAAAGAAATTACCTGCTCGGCATTTTTTACACCTAAAACTTTTTCTAAAAACTTAAGCCAAAAAGTTTGACTCTCACCTTTTTCGTAGCCCTTATCTTTCCAAAAGTTGATAAACTCTTTAATTTTAAGATTTTTTTGTGTCATTGTTAATTTTTCTAATTGAATCATTTTGTTTTCCTTTCATTTTTTTTGCTAAACACAGTTTAGCATAATATATTGTCAGTTGTTGTCATATTAAATAAATTTTATCATAAATATTATATATTATACATAACAAAAATGCAATATTTTTTCTGATTAAAATAGGGAGTGGGATTGGGTCTAGCATTTTCAAAATAATGGAATGCAGGTTATTTTTTGCTTCGCAAAAAGGCTACCGCTTTCAGCGGATAGCGAATCCCGCTTGCGCTTGCATTTTAACATAAAACAAAAACTTACTACAGCGCAAGCAGACTCATAGAGCGTAGGCATAAATTCAAATCCCCTCCTTCTACTTAATAACAAAAAGAAAGGACCTACTTTTTAGTAAGTCCTTTCTTTATGTGGTTGCGGGGGTGGGATTTCTTCTTGCCTTTTGCAAAGCAAATTACTAAAACTTCAACTAATGTTTTGCAAAAGTCTTCGGTCAACCGCTAAAACAGTCCACAGGACTGTTTCTTAACGCTTATTCAAATCCCACCCGACATTTTCTCAATGACAAAAAGAAAAGACAGCCCTGTTGGGTTGTCTTTATCTTTTTGGTTGCGGGGGTGGGATTTGAACCTCACGGCCTCCGGGTTATGAGCCCGACGAGCTACCAGGCTGCTCTACCCCGCGATTTATTGCATAAGTTTTCCAAATGCTTTATTATAATATAACTTTAAAATAAATTTGTCAACCAAATGGGGTAAAAAAATAAAAATATCGTTGTTTTATGCTTGTATTTTTTTTCTCCCTTTGATACAATGTATATATGAATATTGATTTATCGCAAATTAAAAGGGGAAAAAGAGTTGCCGTTGCCGTTTCCGGCGGTAGTGATTCTATGGCCCTTTTACATTTTTTGTCTAATAATAGCGATAAATTAAACATTAAGGTTTTAGCACTTAACGTTGAACACGGAATTCGTGGCAAACAAAGTAAAAAAGACTCTTATTTTGTAGAAAACTACTGTAAAAAAAATAATATTCCTTTAATTTCTTATTCAGTAGATTCAATAGGCAATTCAAAAGCCAAAAAAATTTCCATAGAACACTCTGCAAGAGAGTTGCGTTATAATTGTTTTTATCAGGCGTTAAATGATAACAAATGCGATTGTATTGCAACGGCACATCATTTAAGAGACAATTCGGAATCGGTTTTAATTAATCTTTTCCGTGGCACGGGCATAAAGGGGCTAACGGGAATAAACGATTACGGCGATAAGATTATCAGACCGCTTATTAAAACAACAAAAGAAGAAATTGAATATTATATAAAGAGAAACAAAATTCCTTTTGTTACCGATAAAACTAATTTTGACGACGAGTTGACGAGAAACTTTGTAAGGCACAAAATATTGCCGAAAATTAAAGAAGTTTTTCCGGACGTGGAAAACAGTTTATATAGATTAGCGTCTATTGCAAAAATTGACGACGATTTTATAGAAAGCGAAGGAAAGAAAAAGCTTAATCTTTTTGAAAAAAAAGCAGAAATAAAATTGCCGGTAGAAAGGGCTGTTTTTTCAAGGGCGTGCATTTCGGCTTTAAAGCACGTTGGTTTAACTCGTGACTGGGAAAAGATTCATATTGACGAGATTTTTGAACTCACCGAAAAAGAAAACGGAAAGAAGATAAATCTTCCAAAAAACATTGTTGCATATAAAGAGTACAATAAAATCGTTATAGAAAAAAAGAAAACGCAAAAGATAATAAAACAGTTGCCGTTTAGTCAAGGTGAATTTAATTTTAACAATACGAAAATTAAAATTGAGAAAACCAAGGGAAAAGTTGATTTATTAAAAGGCTTTTATTTAGACCTTGACAAAATCCCAAAAGGTGCGGTTATAAGAAACCGTAAAGAGAAAGATACTTTCACAAAGTTCGGCGGTGGCACTAAAAGTTTGGGTGATTACTTAACGAATAAAAAAATTCCGTTAAGGGAAAGGGACAGTTTAGTATTGATTGCAAAAGAAAATGAAGTTTACGCAATTTTCGGTGTGGCCGTTTCAGACAAAACGAAGATTGATAAAAATTCAAAAAATATAATAAAAATAACGAAAGAATAAAGGAAAAAATTATGGTAAAGTACAAAACTGTCTTAACTGCGAAACAAATTAAAAAACGTGTAAAAGAAATAGGCAAGCAAATTTCAAAAGATTACGAAGGAAAAGAACCTGTTATAATCTGTATGCTTAAAGGAGCTGTTTATTTTTTTGCAGACTTAACAAAGAACATCAGTATTCCTATTAAAATTGACTTTGCAAGATTATCAAGTTATAGAAACGGAACGACTTCCGGCGTTATGGAAATTATTTCAAACATAACTTCTAACATTGAAAATAAAGATATTATCATTGTAGAAGACATTGTTGATAGCGGTAAAACCTTAGCGTACTTTATTAAACTTATGAAAGAGAAAAATCCTTCCTCAATCAGAATTTGTGCATTCTTAGATAAAAAAGAAAGAAGAGAAGTTGACATTAAAGTTGATTACGTAGGATTTGATATTCCATGCGGATTTGTTATTGGATACGGTATGGATTATGCGGAAAAGTTCCGTGAGTTGCCATATTTAGCAGAGATAATAAATCCCGAAGAATTAGATAAATAATAAAAACAAACGCCGTTCGTAAAAAACGAACGGTTTTTTGTTTCAATTGTTAAAAATATAGCAAATATTTTATTGACTTAGCAAAAAATATATGTTAATATTATTGCGTAGCATTTTATTATGTTCTTAAATGGGGTATTTTTTAACCTTTTCAGAGCATACTAAAGGTAGGATGTTATTGCTTATCTACGAAATGTATTCTTCCGAGTGCCTTTCATCAGGAAGCGACTTATTAGATTTTAACAAAGGAGAAAACTTATGAAAAAAAGAGTTTTAACTTTTTTTGTATTATGCATAACCGTTTTAGCATGTACTTTTGGTTTAGTTGCATGTGATAAAAACCAAGGTAAGAGTAAAGATGAGTCTCAATCGATAAAATACAGTTATAAATTAATAAACGAAGGTACGGAATACGAAATTTCTATCAATACAAACAACGAAAATAAAGCTGTTACCGATAGTGTAGTTACAATTCCTTCTTCGTTTTTAGATAAACCCGTAACGGCAATAGCAGAATCTGCTTTTAAAGATTGTTCTTTTTTAGCAAGTGTGACGATTCCTGACAGTGTAAAAACTATAGGCAGTAATGCGTTTAATAATTGCAGTGCTTTGGCAACGATAGTAATACCAAGTAGCGTTACGAGTATAGGAGAAAACGCATTTAACAACTGTGGTTTATTAAAAAATTTAACTATTCCTGATAGCGTGTTGACAATAGGCAATTGTGCTTTCCAAGGTTGTAAATCTTTAACGAGCGTAACAATTCCAAATAGCGTTACAGACATGGGAAATAATACGTTTAGCAGTTGTAGTGCTTTAAAAAGCGCAACGATAGGAAACAGCGTAACAAAAATAGGAGATAGTGATTTTTACAGTTGTGGAGCTTTAACAAGCGTAACTATTCCAAGTAGTGTAACAAGTATAGGAAACGAAGCATTTAAGTATTGCAACGTATTAACAAGTATAAACTATAACGGAACGAAAGCACAATGGGAAGACATTTCAAAAGGTAGCACGTGGAAATACGGTATGCCTGCTAATTGCAAAGTACATTGTACTGACGGCGATTTAAGTCTTAGCTAATTTAAAGTAGAAATAAAAAACCGATACGAAATCGTATCGGTTTTTTTGTTTTTATTTATTTAACAAAATAATCTATTGCTTCTATATATCCGTTAAAGCCTTTGCCCATAATAACTTTTTTTGCTAAAGAAGAAATATAAGAATTTTTTCTAAACTCTTCTCTTGCCGAAATATTAGTTAAGTGGACTTCTACTACCGGAATATTTACTGATTTTAATGCGTCTAAAATGGCGATACTCGTGTGCGAATATGCTCCGGCATTTATAATTATTCCGTCGTACTTTTTATATGCTTTTTGAATTTTATCAATTAGTTTTCCTTCGTAATTAGATTGAAAAACTTTTGATTTTATTTTCTTTTCTTTAGAGTAAAGTTTAATTTCTTTTACTAATTCTTTGTATCTTTTATCTCCGTAAAGGTTAGGTTCTCTAATGCCTACCATATTGAGATTAGGTCCGTTCAAAATTAAAAGTTTCATTTTAAAATTTCCTTAATTTCTTTTACTGATTTTTCTATTTTTTTATTATTGATAATATAGTCGCAATTATCAAAATAAACGTGTTTTCTTTGCTTATACAGTTCTTTCGGCGAAGACATTTTTACCAACGGGCGATTAGAAGTATCTAATTTTGAAATTTTCCTTTTTATAAAAAACACTATTGCGTTCTTTTCTAAATATTCTCTGTTTTTGTCTATTGTGAAAACTCCGCCACCGGTTGCAATAACACAGCCTTTAAGGGTTGACATTTTTTTGATAACTGCAGTTTCTTTTTTTCGGTATTTTATTACTCCGTTATTTATTATCTCGTCTGCCGTAGAATGTCCGTAGAAATTTTTAAATTTGTAATCTGTGTCGTAAAAGGGGAGATGCAAGTCTTTTGCTATTTTTTTTGCGATCGTAGTTTTTCCTGCTCCCGGCATACCGATTAAAATCACGTTTTGATTTTTTCTTAAAAGAGTATCATAAATTTTATTTGTCTTTTTGCTTTGATTTTTTTTGCCTACAAAAAGTTTATTCGCCATTTCCGCTTGGGCAACGAGCATATAAAGTCCGTTTGCATTTTTAATTTTCAATTTTTTTGCTTGCAAAATAAACGGAGTATTTAACGGCGAATAGTTTAAATCTATTACCGCTTTTAATTTCTTAAAGTTTTCAAGATTAACAAGCGGTTTATCTTTTACGGGTGTGGCGTTAATAAGTATTTGAGTGTTTTTACAAAGTGAATAAACATTTTCGTAGTTGATTTTTCCGCTTCTACTAACAATGTTTATTCTTTTAGCGCCTGTTTTTTTTAGCGCATAAATAACGGCTTTACTTGCACCGCCACTTCCTAACACGGTGATACTTTTTCTTTTAACCGAAATATCGTTATACTCTAAAAGTTTAATAAATCCGTAGGCATCCGTATTAGTGCCGATAAGTTTTTTATTTTTTAAATACACGGTATTTACTGCGCCGATTTCTTTTGATAAATTGTCAATTTCGTCTAAATATTTAATTACTTCCTCTTTGTAAGGAGTCGTGATATTTAAGCCCTTAAAATTTCTTTTTTTTATAAAAGAAATAAATTCGCTTTTGTTCAAGTCCAAAAGTTTATAATTTTTTAATCCGAAATTATCGTGAATTTCAGGCGATAAAGAGTAGCCGATATTTTTTCCGATAAGTGCAAAAGTGTTATTCATTATTTTTCTTGCCCCTTGGAAAATTCAAAAATTTTAGGATAGATTTCGGTCAGTAATTCTTTTAACTTTGGAAAAGAATTTGCTAAGTTTTTGATTATTTCTTTTTCTCTATTTGCGTCAAGAATATTTCTTTTTTCTTTTCGTTTTATTTCGCCTATTTTTTTAACGTATTCTAAACGTTTTTCTAATAGAGATAAAATAAAAAAGTCGGTAAAATCAATTTTGTTTCGGATGTTTTCTATCGTTAATTCGTTTTGTTGAAAAAGTAAAGTAGATAAAATTGCTATTGCACCTGCACTTTCAACGATAGGCGTCGCACGGAATAATATACAGCTGTCGCTTCTTGATTTTAGATTTAATTTAACGTTCTTTTTAGATTTTAAGTCAATAGTATTTTGCGGTTTAGATATACTCGGAACAGGCTTAAACGCAACGTTAAAAATAAGTGGCATACCGTTAGACATACCACCGAGTATTCCGCCTGCGTTATTCGTTTTTGTTTTTATTTTTCCGTCTTCTATAATAATGTCGTCGTTATTTTTTTTGCCAGATAAAGTTGCGCCGTAAAAACCGCTACCGAACTCAATTCCTTTAACCGAAGGTATTCCGAAAACAACGTTGGAAATTTGGCTTTCTAATCCGTCAAAAAGGCAGTCGCCAAGTCCTACGGGAAGACCGTTTATAACGCACTCAATAGTGCCACCTAAAGAATCTCCCTTTTTTTGTGATTTAATTATTTCTTTTTTCGCTTTAATCAGGAAAGATTTTTTATCCGTAATTTTGCCTGATATTTCGTCGGCTTTTTTATTTTTGATTTTGCCGACAGATAAAATATGAGAGTGGATTTTTATCCCCACGTTTTCTAAAAGTTGAATTGCGATTCCGCCTGCAATACAAATAGGTAAGGTCATTCTGCCGGAGAACTTTCCACTGCCCGTTTTATAGTTTTCGCCGTACTTAATCATGGCTGGTAAATCAGCGGTTGAAGGGCGTGGAATCGTTTTTATTTTTTCATAATCAGACGGCTTAATATTTGTGTTTTTTACTTTAAATTCAATGACGTTTCCGTCGGTTTTTCCTTGTTTTATACCGCTTACTAAAATTAATTTGTCTTCTTCTTTTCGTGGAGTATCAAAACTGTTTGTACTCTTTCTTCTATCTATAAACTTTTGTAATTTTTGTACCGAGATTTGTCTGTCTTTTGATATTCCGTATATTTTAACGCCTATAAAATCGGAGTGGCTTTCGCCGTAAATATCTATCATTAAACCCTTGCCGTTATAATTCATAAATGTTTCCTCCTAAAGATTTTATATCGTTAAAAAAATTCGGATAAGATTTGTTTATTGCACTTGCATTTTTTATTGTTATTGACTTATTTAAAAACAGACCTAAAATCGTTTGTGCCATACAGATTCGGTGGTCGTTAAAAGAAGATAAAATCTTGTTGTGCTTTATATTTTTTCTTCTTAAAATTGTAAAACTGTTTTTGTCTTTTTTACATTTAACGCCAACTTTTTTGAGTGTATGATAAACGCTTTTTATTCGGTCACTTTCTTTGTATTTTAATCTTTGAATTCCGATAAACTTTGTCTTCTTATTTTTAAGTGATGCGTAAACCGATAGGCACATAAAAAGGTCTGGGTTAGAAGATAAATCAATCACTTCGTCTTTATCAATTTTTTCTAAAAGAGAATAAACGTTTTTATCCCCTTGAATAGATTTATCGTTTAAGTTGTTTATCTTAATTTTTGCACCTAATTTATTTGATATAATAAATGGGGAAGCGTTAGAGTAATCGCCTTCAATATTGTAATTTTCTTTTTTAGTAAAAGTCTTGCCGAAAACTGTAAACGTATTGTCTTTTTTTGTAATATTTACTCCGAAATCTTTAAGCACTTTTATCGTCATTTTGATATACGGATTATTTATATTTCCGTTAACTTTTAGGGTTGATTTTTTATTTAAGTTAGAAAGGGCAAAAAGCATACCGGATACGTATTCGCTTGACAAAGTGCCGTCAATTTCAAAATCGTTTCCTTTAAGATTGTTGCAGATTGAAAGCGGTAATTTTTTATTGTTATATAAAACTCCTTTCATACTTTTTAAAAGCTGAATTACAGGGCGATTACATAAACTTTTTTTGCCTGTAAAATCTACCTTTTCATAAAGCGTTGCACAAAGGGGTAATAAAAATCTCAAAGTAGAAGCACTTTCGTTGCAATTAATTTTCGGCACGTAATTTTTTTTGCATTTTATAGGTGAAACCGTAACGAGATTATTTTTAATTTTATAATTTCCGCCTAAACTTTTAATTGCGTTTAAGGTGGTTAAAATATCTTCGGAAATTCCGTTTATTATAAGGGAAGATTTTTCGGCGCAAAGTGAAGCGCAGATAATCGCTCTGTGAGAAAGCGATTTGGAAGAAGGAATAAAAACTTCGCCATTTAATTTAGAAGGGCAAATTTTATAGTCCAAGGAAAGCCTCCCTTATTTTGTCAATAGCAACTTTTTTTATCACGCATTTGCCTATGCGTTTAGGAAGAACGAGTGCAATTTTATCTCCTTCACGTTTTTTGTCGGAAAGGATAAACTCCCACGCTCTTGCTCTGTCAATTTTGTAATCGTATTTAATATTATTGCTGTCAAACGCTTTTTTTAATCTCTCTTTTATGCCGTAAGAGATTTTCAAAAATTCTGCAATTTCGCAGGCGACAATCATACCGTAAGCGACGGCTTCGCCGTGAGTCATAGAAAAGCCCGATAAACTTTCTATGGCGTGTCCGAAAGTGTGTCCGAAGTTAAGTAGTCTTCTTGCGCCTTTATCGTACTCGTTAATGCCGTGTAAATACCTTGTTCAAAATCCAAAGCCCCTTCTTCCGCCAAAGAGAAAGCGTCTTTATTGCCGATAACCGAAGTCTTAATAATTTCAGCCATACCCGAAGATAATTCTTTTTGTGGTAAAGAAGATAAAAAGTTTATATCGCAAAAGACTGCTTTGGGTTGATAAATCGTGCCGAGAATATTTTTTCTTCCCATAAAGTCAATAGCGGTTTTTCCGCCGACAGATGCGTCTGCCATAGATAAAAGGGTTGTGGGAACGTTTACGTAAGGGATTCCCCTTTTGTAAATTGCCGAAGCAAATCCCGCCAAGTCAGAAACCGTGCCACCGCCAAAAGCTATAACGCAATCGGTTTTTAAGATATTTATTTCGGACATATATAAAACGAGTTTATCAAGGTTAGATTTATTTTTAGAGTTTTCACCTTTAGGGAAAGTAAATGCAAAAATAAGTTTTGTAACTTTTTCTAATTCGGAAACGAGCTTGTCTTTGTAAATGGCATAAACTTCTTCGTCGGCGACGATTAAGATTTTATTTACGCCACGTAGAGAATAAGGCAAATAAGAAATTGCGCCTTTATCTATTATAGAGCCGTATTTTGAATTTAAGTTAAATTTAACTAATTGCATAATTCACCTTTATAGAAAAGGGTTTGCGTTTTGCAAACCCCAAAAAATTATTTTTTATAAACCTTTAATGTGTCTGAAACGATTTTTACTTCAAACGGAATATTGTCGTACAATTCGCCGTCAACGTTTACCGTATATTCTCCGGTTGGAATAATTTTTATACTAGACATATTTATGTGAGTTACTTCTTTCATAGAAAGAATTTTTCCCGCTTTAAGTTTCATAAATGCGCCGATAATTTTTAATTTCGGCATTTCTTTAATTGCGACGAAATCAAGTTGTTTATCGTCTGACTTTGCTATAGGGCAAATGGGAATACCACCGCCGTATCTATGACCGTTTGCAATACAAGCGATAAAAGAACGGTGATGAGTTTTTTCTCCGTTAATTTCAGAATCAAAATCAACGTAGTTAAATTTAAATAAAGTTTTAATCAAACTTTTCGTGTACGTAAGTTTCGTTTTCTTTTTAGCTTTGGCGTATCTTTTTAACACGTCAACGTCAATACCCATACCGATAATGTTTAATCCCCTTACCGTAGGCATTTGCATAAAGTCAACGTATTTAGGAGTTTCCGTTAAAATGATTTTTAGAGCTTCCAAAGGATCTAACGGAAGGTTAAGAGATGCGGCAAAATCGTTTCCCGTTCCACAAGGAATTATTCCGAGATTAGTTTTACTGAAATCGGTAAATCCGTTTATAACTTCGTGTAAAGTTCCGTCCCCACCGATACAAACGATATCCGTTGCGCCGTTTTTAATAAGGTCAGCCGTAATTAAAGAACCGTCTCCTTTTTTTTCGGTAAAATGGAAAGCGTATTCAATATTGTTTTCATTGAGATATTTTTTAATAACTTCAATAGCGTTTCTGTTTTTCTTGCCGTTTTTCCCACCGGCAATAGGGTTTGTAATAAAATCTAACATATTTTTACCTTCACAAAAAATATTTTACAACAAATAATGCAAAATTACAACCTTTTTTACCAAATAATTACGTCACAAAATGAATATGTATATATATTTATAATAATATATGAAAAATAATTGACATTATCAATAAATTTTGTTAGAATTGTAGCACATACCGATAGACGTAGTCGGTTACCTTGCTTAAAGGAAATCTTTAAGCCGAATAAGACCAGGAGGTAAAAAAATATGACGAAGTACGAAATGTTATATATTCTTGACGCTTCTTTATCTGATGAAGAAAAGGATAATCTCGTTAAGAAGTTTGAGGATTTGGTTAAGGCAGACGGTGGCGTTGTTGAATCAACAGACCGTTGGGGTATGAAGAAATTACAATACCCGATTAACTATAAGTCTGAAGGCTACTATGTACTAATGAATTTTGAAGCAGAAAAATCTTTTGTTGTAGAACTCAAGCGTATAGTAGGTATTACAGATGGCGTAATCAGAAGATTGATTACAAAGAGATAAGGAGAAAATAATGAATAAAGTTATTTTAATTGGTAATTTAACGAGAGACCCAGAAGTTACTGAAACACAAAACGGAATTGCAGTTTGCAGATTTTCCATTGCTGTTCAAAGAGATTACGTCAACTCAGAGGGCAATCGTGAAGCAGATTTTTTCAACATCACAGTTTGGCGTGGTAGAGCAGAAACTTGTGGTAAATATCTTAAAAAAGGCAATAAGGTTGGAATCGTTGGTTCACTCCAAATCCGTTCTTATGAAGATAAAGACGGAGTTAAACGTACTGCCACGGATATTATCGCAAGCGAAGTAGAATTCTTAACACCAAAGGGTGCACAATCTGCTGATGAAGACGGAGATGCCGTTTCATCAAAAAGGGAACGTCAACCACTTGAAGCGATTGACGATAATCAACTTCCCTTCTAATTTATAAAGGAGATATAAAAATGGAAGAAAACGAGAATATTCCTCAAACAGAAGAAGTTGCTCAAGAAGAACACGCTTCTAACAAAGAAGGAAAGAAATTTATAAAGAGAATTCCAAAGAAAAGAGTTTGCGCATTTTGTCAAGCAAAGGTTGATGCCATTGATTATAAAGACATCAACACCTTAAAGAAATACGTTACGGAAGGCGGTAAGATTTTACCTCGCCGTATGACAGGTACTTGTGCAAAACACCAAAGAGTTTTGGCTAGCGCTATTAAGCGTGCAAGAATTGTTGCTTTATTACATTTCAAAGGTGAATAAAAAAATAGACCACAATCAATTTTGATTGTGGTTTTATTTAATAAAGAAAAAAACAAACAGTTGCTTTTATTAGTAAATAGCAACTGTTTTTTTATTTATTAAAGTAAAAATATGAAATATTATAACAAAACAAGAAAAATATTAACAAAAAAATAATAAAATAATACAAAAAGAAACAAAAAAAATTAAAAAAAACAACATAAAGCACGCAAATACTTTACAAGTTTTGTTAAAAGTTGTATATTAGAATTGTAAAAAGAGTTGTCATTTTATTAGGTTTATAAGAAAATCTTGTAAGTGATAAAATGATGGTTCATAAATTCGCTCATCATTTTATTATTAAAATGATGGTTCATAAATTCGCTCATCATTTTCCCCCTTATCATATATTATTCAGAAAGTAGTAAACTGTGTTTGCTACTTTTTGAATTTTAAATACCTTTTTTTATATCACACTAAGATTTTAAGCTTTTTTATTGACTTAAAAATCTAAATTTATTATAATAATTTTGATATTACTTTTAGTAAAAATTGGAGTAGTTATGGATTTTAAAAAACTCATCAACGATTATAAAAATTGTTCCTGCGGAGTAAATCACGAGTGCGATATAAAAGACATTGTTATTGAAAGCGGTGCAGTAAATAAAGTAGGTAGTATTTTAACTAAAAATAATTTTCCTAAAAACATTTTGCTTTTAGCAGATAAAAATACCATTAAAGCGTCTAACGGAATAAAACAATCGTTAAAAGGCTTTTCTATAACCGAATATATTTATGACGATATTAGAGTTGCAAAAATGGAAGACGTTTTAAGAGTAGAAAAGTTTTTAGATAGCGGGATAGAAGGCGTGTTGGCAGTTGGTACCGGTTCGGTACATGACCCTGCACGTTTAGCGTGTGCAAACAAAAATAAACCGCTCTGTTTATTTGCTACAGCTCCGTCTATGGATGGTTTCGCTTCTTATTCAGCACCTATCGTAAACGGCAATTTTAAGATTACGTATCCGGCAAAATGCCCTGAAATAATAATTGCCGATACAAAGATTTTAGCGCAATCGCCAACCGAGTTAAAGAGTGCAGGCTTTGGAGATATGGTTTCAAAATATATTGCACTTATTGACTGGAAAGTTTCGGCGCTATTAACTAACGAAAGTTATTGTGAAAAGGTCGCAAACTTAACGAGATATGCAGTAGATTACGTAATGAGTATTGCCGATAAAATAACTTCTTCAGACGAAGAAAGTGCAAAGGCAGTTTTTGAAGGTTTGCTATTAACCGGAATTGCAATGAGTTTTACAAAGACTTCAAGACCTGGTAGCGGATGCGAACATATTATGGCACACTATATAGAGTGTAAAGAATTGCTTGAAAATAAAATCCCCGATTATCACGGAGAAGACGTAGGCGTAACGACTTTACTTATATTAAAGTTTTATAAATCGTTATTAAAGTTAGATAAAATTTCCGTTCATAAAGAAGTAAACGACTGGGATAAAATCAAAAAAGTTTACGGTGGACTTTCCGAGGATATGATTAAGTTAAACACACCTGATACTATCACGGACGGAATTGACATAAAAAAGGTAGAACAAAACTTTGATAAAATTAAAGAAATAATTGCGAGTGTACCTTCGTACGAAGAAGTTTACGAGAAAATGAAAATCGCAGGTTGCAAATTAACCTATCAGGATATAAATAAAGAAAGAGAATTTATTAAAGAAGCATTTATATATCACCCATATATGAGAAGAAGGTTGTCGCTTAGAAGAATAATGAATATGGCAATAGATATAGATGCCGATAAAATAGTTTAAGGAGAAAATTATGGATTACAAAAAATTGCAAAACGGCAGTGACGTAAGAGGCGTTGCCTTAGAAGGTATTGAGGGACAAAACGTAAACTTAACGAAAGAGGCTTGTTCAGATATAGCAAGGGGATTTGCGTTATGGTTAATTAAAAAACTCGGAAAAAAAGATTTAAGAGTTGCTATCGGTAGAGATTCAAGATTATCCGGCGCAACGCTTACTGAATGGTTTGCTTCTTCATTAGTAGAGCAAGGCATTTCCGTTACGGATTTTGAAATGGCAAGTACGCCTGCAATGTTTATGGCAACAATCACCGAAGGCTATAAGTTTGACGGAACGGTTATGGTAACCGCAAGCCACTTACCGTTTAACAGAAACGGATTTAAGTTTTTTACCGCTAACGGTGGCGTTGAATCTTCTGACATTAAAGAGATTTTAGCTTTTGCTGAAAGTGACCAAAAAACCGGATTAACAAAAGGTAATTTAATTAAAGGCGAATTTATGAATAAATATTCTGAAATTCTTGCCGATAAAATAAAAAAAGCAACAGGTGAAGATAAACCGTTAAAAGGATTTAAGGTCGTTGTTGACGCTGGCAACGGTGCAGGCGGATTTTACGTTGACAAAGTATTAAAACCACTTGGCGCAGATACAACCGGAAGTAGATTTTTAGAACCTGACGGAAGTTTCCCAAATCATATTCCTAATCCTGAAAACGAACAAGCAATGGAAAGTATCATTGAAGCAGTAAAGCAAAATAAAGCAGACTTCGGAATTATATTTGATACCGACGTTGATAGAGCAGGTGCTGTTTTATCTGACGGAAGTGAATTAAATAGAAACAGAATTATAGCAATGCTTTCTGCAATTTTACTTCGTGAACACCCAAAGACAGCCATTGTAACAGACTCTATTACAAGTACGGGCTTAAAAAAGATTATTGAAAGTAAGGGCGGAGTTCATCACAGATTTAAGCGTGGATACAGAAACGTTATCAACGAATCTATGAGATTAAACAAAGAAGGACAAGACAGTCAACTTGCTATGGAAACTTCGGGACACGGCGCATTAAAGGAAAATTATTTCCTTGATGACGGTGCATATTTAGTAACAAAACTTTTGATAGAACTTGCAAAAGGCAAAAAGGAAGGATATTCTTTAGAATCTTTAATTGCAGATTTAGAAGAACCTAAAGAAAGCGTAGAGTTCAGAATGAATATATTGCTTGAAGACTTTAAGCCATACGGACAAAAAGTTATTGACGACTTAAATGCTTACGCAAAATCAAAAGAAGGCTGGTCGCTTGAAACTCCGAACTTTGAAGGTGTAAGAGTTAATTTAGACGATAAGCACGGCAACGGCTGGTTCTTATTGAGATTATCTTTGCACGATCCACTTCTTCCGTTAAATATAGAGAGCAATTCGGTAGGCGGTGCAAAAATTATTGCAAAAGAACTCGTTTCTTTTATTGAAAATTATGACAAGTTAGAAAAATCGTCTTTAGTAGATTTCGCAAAATAAAAAATAAAAATTAACTCCCCTTTTGAAAATCAAAAGGGGAGTTTTTTTACGTCAAATAATTATATTGATTTTATTAACGATTCAAGCTTACAAGCGGAAGAAAATGCTTCGGCTAATTTTTCTTTTGAAGGGTTATTTATCGTTACTTCAAGATTTAGCGTGCCGTGGTAGTTGTATTTTTTTATTGCTGTTGCAAAATCGTTCCAGTCAACGGTTCCCTTAAACGGTAAAAGGTGAGAGTCAATATCGCCCAAATTGTCGTCAATGTGTAAAACTTTTATATTGTCTTTAAGTAGTTCAAAAAATGAAGAAGATTTTTCGTTTTTAAGATTTGCATGTCCCGTATCTAAACAACAATAAAAGAGATCCTTTTCTTTTTCTTGTAATTTTTCTATGATGGAGAAAAGTGAGTTAGGGCGTGTGATTAAATCACCCGATATTAGATTTTCTATGGCTATTTTAACATTGTTTTCTTTTGCACATTTTATAAATTGCGAAAAGTAATTTACATTGTATTCAATTCCGTCAACATTTTCGGGAACGTTGATTCTATGAATTACTATATATTTGCAATCAAAGAATTTTGTTAGTTCAATACTTCTTTTTATGTATTCTATTTCTTTTTCTTGTTCTTCTTTTGTTTGAGTGTATCTAAAATCAAAAGGAGCGTGTGTTTGATAAACGGTTAAACCTAAATCTTCAAGTGTGTTTTTAATATTAACATAATGCTCCTTAAAGTTTTCTGGCATTAAATAATTCTTAAAATCGTAAAAGAAAGAATAATCAACGCCGTCAAATCCCGCTTCTTTTATTTTTTTAAGTCCTTCTATTTCCCCATAGTATTTTTGAACATCTTCAACGCTAATTGTTTTTAACATGCTTTTACCTCTTTTTTATTATATACTAAGCGATTTGCAAAGTCAAACAAATTGAATTAGCGACGGAATTTCTGGTGCTCCATACCTGTGGTGTGGAGATGATGCACTCGCAAATAACTTTACGTTATTTGTCGGTAAAAATAAAATCGGGGACACTGCCATACCCTTGAAAGGGAACTCTGGCAGGACTTTGTCCGTCTTCGGATGTCCGTCAAATGACGACCGAACCCCTGCGGTGTTCTCGTCCACATAAAAACATACAAAAAAGGATAGCATAAAAATTGCTATCCTTTTTTGGTGCTCCATCGGGGACTCGAACCCCGGACACCGTGATTAAAAGTCACGTGCTCTACCACCTGAGCTAATGGGGCATATTAAATTGTTGGTCCGCCTTCGGGGATTTTGTTCCTGTCGGAACAAGACTTTGTCCGTCTTCGGTTGTCCGTCAAATGACGACCGAACCCCTGCGGTGTTCTCGTCCCCTTTTTTCGGGGACACAATTTGTTGGTCCGCCTTCGGGGACTCGAACCCCGGACACCCTGATTAAGAGTCAGGTGCTCTACCAGCTGAGCTAAAGGCGGATATGAAATTTTTCGTCCCCTTCCTTCGGGGACACTGCCACACCCTTAAAAGGGAACTCTGGCAGGACTTTGTCCGTCTTTGTAAGCCCGTCACTTGACGACCGCCCCCACGGACACCCTGATTAAGAGTCAGGTGCTCTACCAGCTGAGCTAAAGGCGGATATGAAATCTTCTAATATAAAAGTTTATTTTGGCAGGGGTGGCAGGATTTGAACCTACGAATGCGGGAATCAAAATCCCGTGCCTTACCGCTTGGCGACACCCCTGTGTCTTTTTATTTTGGGGCGGGAGATGGGAGTTGAACCCACGACCTCAAGGACCACAATCTCGCGCTCTAACCAACTGAGCTACACCCGCCAAATATGGTGCGCCTGAAGGGATTCGAACCCCTGACACCCGGCTTAGAAGGCCGGTGCTCTATCCAACTGAGCTACAGGTGCATAAAACATTACCTTGCCGAAAATAATTATAAAGTTTTAAGTGTAAAATCTTTGGAGCGGGTGATGGGAATCGGACCCACGCTGCCAGCTTGGAAGGCTGGAATTCTACCATTGAATTACACCCGCAATTCAAAATGCTAAAAAATTATAGCAAAACAGTTTGGTAATGTCAACTGTTTAGCGGTGATTTTTAAATTTTTATTTTTTATTATTAAAAAACAAAAAAGAGAAAAATCATTAAAAAACAGCAAAAAATATCATAAAACTTCATCAAAATAAATGAATAATCGCTAAAATAGTAAAATAATTTAATAAAAAAAGAATAAAATCTTTGACAGAATAAATGCAAGTATATATAATTATAAATGTTTACATTGTACTTTTTAGAGGTAAAATATGTATAAACTTGTATATAACGAATGGTTAGAATATAAAGGATTAAGCGCAGAAGAATCAAAAGAATTATCTTCTATTTCGGGAAACGAAAAAGAAATTGAATACAGATTCGGCAAAGATTTGGAATTCGGAACGGCAGGCATGCGTGGAATAATAGGTCTTGGCACGAATATGATGAACGTTTATACCGTAAGAAGAGCTACGCAAGGTCTTGCTAAATATATAATTGACTTAGGGGAAAAGGAAAAGAAAAGGGGTGTTGTAATTTCATACGACACGAGAAAGTACTCGTATGAATTTGCCTATGCAACGGCAGTTACGTTGGTAAGCAATGGAGTTAAGGCGTATTTATTTAAAAACGTTCACCCTGTACCTATGCTTTCATTTGCGGTAAGAAAACTAAAAACGATAGCAGGAATAATGATAACTGCAAGTCACAATCCAAAAGAATATAACGGTTATAAAGTTTATGGGGAAGACGGAGCACAAATGTCGCCCGACGCAATGGCAAAGGTCGTTGAGTATATAAACGATATAGAATCTCCGCTATCAGACAAAATTATTTACGACGAAGAAAAAGCAAACAAAATAATAATGGTCGGTAAAGGCGTTGATAGAAGTTATTACAAACAAATCAGCAAATTGTCTTTATCGCAAGAAGAAATAAAACAGGTTGGCAAAACTATAAAACTCGTATATACACCTGTCCACGGAAGTGGTTATATCCCCGTTACAACGGTATTGAAGAAAATGGGAATAAATCCGTTTATAGTTCCAGAACAAACGGTATACAGTTCTGAATTTCCAACGGTAAAATTACCAAACCCCGAATTTAAGGAAACGCTTGATTTAGGTATTAAACTTGCCGAAATAAAAAAGGCAGATATCGTTTTTGGTACTGACCCTGACTGCGATAGACTTGGAGTTGCAATCAGAAACGACAAAGGAGATTTTATTTCCTTATCAGGTAATCAAGTAGGCATATTGCTTTTAGATTACGTTTTAAGAAGATTAAGCGAATTAGGAAAACTTGATAAAAACAGTTTTGTAGTTAAGTCTTTTGTCACTACGAGTATGGCAATTAAAATTGCCGAAAGTTATGGAGTTGAGATATTTGAAGTTCCTGTCGGATTTAAGTTTATCGGAGAAAAGATAAGAGAACTTGACGATACGAACAAAAAGAAATTTTTATTCGGTTTTGAAGAGAGTTGCGGATATCTTCGTGGAACGCACGCAAGAGATAAAGACGCAGTTGTTGCAAGTATGTTATTTGCGGAAATGGCTTGCTATTATCAAGTTAAAAACGTAAATATTTACGATAGACTAAACGAACTTTATAAAAAATTCGGTTTTGTTTTTGATAAGACGGAAAGCGTTGAATACACCGGTGTTGACGCTATGGATAAAATGAACGAAATCGTTGCCGGATTAAAGAAAATTTCAATTAAGGAAGTTGGTAATATCGGCATTAAAGCTACGAGAGATTACAGCACGTTAACAAGAACGGAAGGAAAAGAAAAGACTGAAATTAAATGTACGAAGTGTAATGCAATTTACTACGAACTTGTAGACGGCGGATTTATTTGCGTTCGTCCTTCTGGCACAGAGCCGAAATTAAAGATTTACTATTCTATTCCGGAAACTACGGAAAAGAAGGCAAAGGCACTCTTTGAAAAAGTTAAAGAAGATTTTGAAAAACACATAAAATAATTAAACGCCCCCGCTGAAAAGCGGGGGTAAAAATTTAAAAGAAAAATGTTTTTACTATTAGCAATTTGTATAATTATATTTTTAACAATGATTTTTGGAATATTGTTTTTTCCTAAAATCAAGATAGGCAAAATAAGTCTTGATTCGTACTGGGTGATAACTCTACTCGGTGCGCTTTTTTTGATTTTAATAAAAAAGGGCGATTTCGTTTCTATTTTTAATTCGCTTATTGCCGATACGGCAATAAATCCTATTAAGATTTTAGTATTGTTTATTTCTATGACGATACTTTCTATTTTTCTTGACGAAGAAGGATTTTTCAAATATCTTGCCAACTTCACTTTAAGTAAAGCAGGAAAAAGTCAAACGAAATTATTTTTATACTTATATTTAACCGTTTCGGTTCTAACGGTGTTTACTTCTAACGATATAATTATTTTATCTTTCACACCATTTATTTGTTATTTTTGTAAAAGTGCAAAGATAAATCCATTGCCCTATTTGGCGGCGGAATTCGTCGGTGCAAACACTTGGAGTATGGCACTTATTATCGGAAATCCAACGAACATATATTTAGCAACTGCTTTTGGCATTGACTTTATAAATTACTTAAAAATTATGATTTTGCCAACGTTGGTTTCAGGCACTATTTCTTTTATAATTCTGTTTTTATTATTTAGAAAAGATTTAAAAAAAGAAATTGAAAAAGATTTAGAATCAAACGTGCAAAGTCCCATTAAAGACAAAGTCAATTTGATTATAGGCATAATTCATTTAGGCGCATGCACTCTTATGCTTGCGTTAAGCTCACTAATTAAGATTGAGATGTGGCTTGTATCTATGATTGCGGTTATTAGTTTAATATTTTTCGTGTTGATTTTTTCGCTTATTAGAAAGAGAAAACCTAAAGATTTAGTTAATTCGTTTTCTCGTGCGCCGTGGCAACTGATACCGTTTATTATTTCAATGTTTGCAATAATCGTTATGATGAGTAATAGCGGAATAACAAATAAAATCGCAAACTTATTCGGAGAAAAGGGAATAATATTAAAGTACGGCTTATCGTCTTTTTTCGTGGCAAATGTTATAAACAATATTCCTATGAGTGTTTTATATTGTTCTATAATAGACAATATTGCCGTCGTAAACACAGGCGCAGTTTTTGCGACGATAATCGGTTCAAATCTCGGAGCGTTATTTACGCCTATCGGTGCGCTTGCAGGAATAATGTGGTCTTCTATATTAAATAAACACGGTATTAAGTTCGGATATTTCAATTTCTTAAAAATAGGAGTTATCGTTGCAATTCCATCCATTCTTTCTTGTTTAGGAATTTTAGCCTTAATTATATAATGAATAAAAATAAAAAAGTCCCGTTGCGAAAAGCAACGGGATTTTTTGTTTGATAAATTATTTTAAATTGTTTTTTATTGCGTCAATAAAAAGATGACCTAACTTTATAAGAGAACCGCTATCGTAGTGTGCAGTATCGGGGTTTTCTTCGGGTTCAAAAAGTGTTGTTAAACAGTTTTTTATTGTATCAATATAAACTCTGTTTTTATCTTCTTTTGCGTAATTATATTTTGCTTGATTTATTTTTTTGTATTCGTTCCACTCGGTAGAAATACCTGCGTCCGCATAAATGCAGTTATATAAATAATCAGAAAAATTAGACTTGAAATCTTTTATTAAATTTTTATATCTATTTATATAATTTCCTATTGTATCTGGGGTGTGAGTATCGCTTTCGCCTTGCATCCAGCAAAATGCTCTAATTTCCGGTTTTAGGTTTTGAGATTCTAATATTTTAATGCTCTCTTTAACCTTTGATATTAAACCGTTATAGCACCAACCTGCGTTTGGTCTTTTACCGCCGATATTGAATATTTCTAAAATGTCAGTTAAATCGTAAGCAGAAGATTTTTCGTCGTACGGTTTTCCATTAGAAGGGCAATACCAGTCGTCATACAAGCGTGAACCACCAAATGCCCATTTGATTATGTAAAACTTTTCTCCAAAACAATTCATCTTGATATAACACAGGA
>JAKSOS010000019.1 GCA_024405475.1 Clostridia bacterium | reverse complement strand
TGAACCGTCTTGTTGAAGAGTACTCGTAATAAAAGGTGCAGGTGCATGTGATTTAACAACTGTCTTTTTTATATCGTTTACCTTAAAAGGCAAACCTTTTAATTCGTTTTCAACTTTTATAGCCTCTTCTTCGTTAGAAGGCTTATATTTTTTCCCTGATTTTTCAACGAGTAAAACCTTAAAGCTGTTCTTTCCTTCTGGCTTTACTTCTGCCTTTAAGTTCCAGTATTCTTGTGGAACGAAAGCAGTTATTTCTCTTTCACGGTCAACGACCATTTTTAATGCAACCGATTGAACTCTGCCTGCAGAAAGATTTTCGTTTAATCTTGAACTTGCAGCCGGTGAAATGCTATAACCTACTAATCTATCCAAAACACGTCTTGCTTGTTGAGCATCTACTAAATTCATATCAATTTTTCTTGGATTATCTAAAGCGTTTTTTACTGCCTTTTCCGAAATTTCGTTAAACTCAATTCTATTAACTTCATTTTTGTTTAATTCTAAAACCTCTGATAAATGCCACGATATTGCTTCACCTTCTCTATCAGGGTCGGTTGCAAGAAATATTTTATCAGCTTTATTAGCATCATCTTTTAATCTTTTTATATCGGCTTTTTTGTCTGGTGAAATTTCGTAAAACGGTTCAAAGTTTTTATCAATCTTTATACCCATTCTATTTACAGGTAAATCCCTAATATGTCCCTTTGACGCATCTACTTTATAATCGCCTTTTAAAAATTTCTCTATCGTCTTTGCCTTATGTGGTGATTCTACAATAATTAGTTGCATTTAAGCCTCCAAGTCGTTTCGGATAAGTCCGTAAATATTTACACCGTTTTTTGAAATCACGCCTTTTATTTCAAGCATTGATAAAATCGGCATTATTTCAAAAACACGTTTATTTAATAATTGACATATTTTGTCAATGTGTTTTTCACCGTCTTTTAGTATGGAAATTATTTCATTTTCTTCTTTAGAAAAGTCTTCATCTATACTTTTTACTTCTTTATTGTAAAAATTAAGTATATCTTTGGGTGAATCAACAAGCATTGCTCCCTTTTTTATTAAATCGTTACAGCCCATACCAGATTCAATCCCAACCCTATAAGGAATTGCAAATAAATCTCTGCCATACTGTTCTGTATATTCGGCAGTATAGAACGTACCGCTTTTTAAACTACCACTTACAACGAGCGTTCCCTTAGATAATCCTGCTATTATTCTATTTCTTACGGGGAAAAGGTATGGCATTGATTTTACTTCGGGTGCATGTTCGGTTATAGCCAAACCCGTTTTAATAACGCTTTCACAAAGACTCTTGTTTGATGAAGGATAAAAATTATCAAAACCGCTTGCAATAACGGAAATTGCACTTGCCTTTCTATTTACCGCACATTCTAAAACCGTTTGGTCAATTCCCTGTGCAATTCCGGTAACAAGAGTAAAGCCTGCATCAATCATACTGTTAGAAAATTCTTTTGCAATGTTTTTTGAAAACGGCAAACTCTTTCTACTTCCAACGATTGAAAAACATTCTGAATTTAATAAATCTATATTGCCTTTCGTATATAAAACAAGTGGCGGAATATCCGTATCTTTTAACAATTTCGGATATTTATCACTTTCAATACTAACGACCGTTATTTCTTTTCTATCTAAGTTGTCCAACAAAAATTTCAAGTAAGTATCGTTTGCAGAGTTAAGTAACGTTTTGTAAGGATTTTCACCTATATTTTTCATAATATAGTCTTTGCCTTCTTCTAAAACTGCTTTAATACCAACCTTGTTTGAAACCAAATTGTACAAATACTGTTTGTGTTTATATTCTAATCCTAAAAAACTGTCAAGCCAAATTAAACACAATTCTTCATTAGAATACTTCATCTTTAATTTCTATAACTAATTGCTTCTAAAATATGTTCAGGACGAATTTCTTCGTAAAATGACATATCGGCAATCGTTCTTGCAACCTTAATAATTCTACTTCTCGCTCTCGGAGATAAATGCAAACTATTGTAAGCGTTTTCTAAAATTTTCTCACATTCATCAGAAAGTTTACAATATTTTGATATTTGTTTTTCACCCATATCGCTGTTTGTAGAAATATTCTCATTTTCAAATCTCATCTTTTGAATATTTCTTGTCTTGTTTACTCTTTTTCTTATTTGTTCGCTCGTTTCGTTTTGTTCATCCGAAGACAATTCCGAATATTTTACGTCATCAACGTGAACGACGATATCAATTCTATCCAAGAGCGGACCTGAAATTTTAGCCTTATATTTCGCTATTTGAGACGGCGAACAAGTGCAAGGTTTTGTTTCAGACCCCAAATTACCGCACGGACACGGATTCATACTTCCACAAAGCATAAAGTTTGCAGGATATTTAACACTTCTTAACGCTCTTGAAACCGTTATAACACCGTCTTCCAAAGGTTGTCTTAATGATTCTAACGTAGAACGAGAATATTCCGGCATTTCGTCTAAAAATAAAACTCCGTTATGTGCTAAACTAATTTCGCCGGGTTTAACAGAAGAACCACCACCTGTCAATGAAACTGTCGTTGCCGTGTGATGAGGACATCTGAATGGTCTTTTGAATATAATACCGTCTTTATCTGAAAGAACCCCTGCAACAGAGTGAATTTTCGTCGTTTCAAGTGCCTCGCTAAAAGTCATATCAGGCATAATCGTTGGAATACATTTAGCAAGCATAGATTTTCCCGTACCGGGAGCTCCGACAAATAAAATATTGTGCCCACCGGCTACAGCCACTTCCAAAGCCCTTTTTGCCACTTTTTGTCCCTTAATTAAGGACATATCGCTATCATATATATTATCAACTTTGCCGTTGACATATTCGTTGTTTTCAATTTTTGTTAAAGGATTAAGTCCTGATAAATGTTCTATAACTTCTTTTAAACTGTTTGCCGAATATACGTCAGCACCCTTAACGAAAGATGCTTCTAAAGAATTATCTTTAGGTAAAATAAAAGTTTTATAACCTTGTTCTAACGCTGAAATAATTATAGGAAGTACTCCGTTAACTCTTCTTAAAGAACCGTCTAACGACAACTCACCTATAAAAACAATATCTTTTACTTCGCTAACTAATTGTGCAGTTGCTTTTAAAACACCGACTGCAATAGCCAAATCAAATATTGAACCTTCTTTTTTTACGTCAGCCGGAGCAAGATTAACGGTTATTTTCCTTGAAGGCATATTCCTTCCGCTATTTTTTATTGCAGAACGAACTCTGTCTTTTGCTTCTTTAACCGAAGTATCACCTAATCCCACTATATCAAATGACGGTAAACCGTTTCCTGCGTCTATTTCAACGTCAACTGGAAAACCCGATAAGCCGTTCAAAGCAAAACTTTTGATTTTTGCTATCATCACTAACCCCTTTCGTTTGTTAAAAAATAAATAGAAAGAACATATATCCCCACGATATATTTATATATATTATAATATTATTTTAATAAAAAGTAAACATATAGAGGGCAAAAAAAAGAACTTACTGAAAAATTTCAGTAAGTTCTTAATATTTTTTTGATTATTTTGCAGTTTCTTTAACTTTTGCAGCCTTGCCTGTTCTTTCTCTTAAATAGTAAAGTTTAGCACGACGAACGCTTCCCTTTCTAACTACTTGAATATCTGCTACCTTTGGTGAGTGAATAGGGAAAGTCTTTTCAACGCCAACACCGAAAGACAAACGTCTAACAGTGAAAGTTTCTGAAATACCACCGTGTTTTCTTGCGATTACAACACCTTCAAATGCTTGTAATCTTTCTCTGTCGCCTTCAATAACCTTTACCATAACTTTAACGGTATCGCCTACTGAAAATTCAGGAACAGAAGCCTTTACATTTTCTTGATTGATTGCATCAATAATTTTACTCATATTGCTTTAAACCTCCATATAAACTAAGCGTTCATTACCAAAATTTATAAGAGGAACGCCCGAAAGCCTATATAATATATCACATTTAACGCCGTTTTGCAAGCATTTTACACACAAAAAGCGTTAATTATATGATTTATTTTTTTATTTTCTACTTCAATTACGTCAAATCTGCACTCTTGATCCAAAAAATTGTTTTTTTGCAAAAATTCGGTGGCAACTAAATTATATTTTCTTATTTTATCTTTATTTACTGCTTCCGAAGGAAAACCGTAATCATCGTTTACCCTTGTCTTAACTTCCACAAAAACTATAATTTCATCAATTTTTGCTATTATATCTATTTCTCCGATTTTTGTTTTAAAATTCGTTGATATAATTTTATAGCCGTTCTTTTCCAAATACTTTTTAGCAAGTTTTTCCCCTACTTTGCCCAAAAGTTTTTTATGAAAGTCGCTCTGTGAATTTCGCAAGGTCCTATCTCCTTAATTTTATCAATATGTGATTTTGTGCCATATCCTTTATTTTTATCAAATTCATACTCGGGATAAATTTTTGAATATTCCTTCATTAAATTGTCACGATACACCTTTGCAATAATTGAAGCACATCCCACACTATACGATAAACTATCGCCCTTAACCAAATATTTGGCATTTATGGGTAAATTAGTATCTAAACCGTCAACGATAGTTATATCGGCTTTTACCTTTAATCCTTTAACCGCACCCACCATACACTTTTTTACTGCTTGTAAAATATTTATTTGGTCAATTTCTTTTTCACTTATTTCATAAATACAATAAGAAATTGCTTTTTCCATAATCATTTTTGAAAGTTTTTCTCTCTTTTTTTCAGACAGTTTTTTACTGTCATCAACACCTTCAATAACGTCGTCTAAAGGCATTATAACACTCGCACACACGACAGGTCCTGCTAGCGGTCCACGTCCTACTTCATCTACACCTGCGATATATTTATAACCTTTATTTAACAATTCTCTTTCGTATTCAAGTTTATCCATTTTAATCTAAACAAATCTTACCGATTCTACCCTTTCTAAAATCGTCAATAATAGCAGTAGCACATCTTCCATAATCATAATCGCCACCCCTTAACAAAAATCCACGCTTAACGCAAATTGCATTGAATATATCTATCGTTTCCACGTCTAAGTCTTCAATAGAATATTTCTCTTTTAACAACGATGGATATTTGATTTTTAAATCGGCAATAAGCTCGTATGCTAAATCTTCCATATCAATATTTGCGTCGTTCATACTACCTATATACGCTAATCTTTTTGCATATGTTTGATTAGAAAATGCAGGTGGCATTGTCCCCGGAGTGTCAAGCAATTCTATATCTTTTAGTTTAACCCATTGTTTACCACGTGTAACCCCTGCTTTATTCCCCGTCGCAGTTTTTTTACCGCCACATAGAGCGTTTATTATTGTTGATTTTCCCGTGTTAGGAATACCTGACACCATAACTCTTAAAGGCTTAAAACAACCTTTTCTTTTGTTTCTTTCTTGCTTTTCTTTTAATATATCAAAAACACTATCAAGTAAGTTATCTACCGAGCGTTTATTTGAAGCACAAACGCCAACTGCAATTTTTCCTTTGCTTTCAAAATAGGAAATAGTCTTTTTCACGTCACTAATCTCAACCAGATCGGTTTTATTGATTACGTACAATATTTTTTTGCCGTTAAAAAGATTATCAAACTTTTCATTTAAAGAGGAAATAGGCGCTCTTGCATCTAAAACTATAAGAACGCCGTCAACAGATTTTAAGTTTTCTTCCATCATTCGCATGGAAGCGGTCATGTGACCAGGAAACCATTGTAAATGTTGCATTTTAACCTACTTTAATAAATCCGAACGAAGTTTTTTCGTCAACTCTTCAGATTGTTTTTTTCTCCATTTGTCCACTTCGCCGTGATTACCGCTTATTAAAACTTCAGGCACCTTTAAGCCCATAAACTCCTGCGGTTTTGTGTATTGTGGATATTCTAAAAGTCCATTAGAAAAACTCTCTTCTTTCAAAGAATCTGAACTTATAACGCCATCTACGTATCTGCAAATTGCGTCAGTTACAGCCATTGCAGGTATTTCTCCACCCGTTAAAACATAGTCGCCAACCGAAATTTCTTCATCAATATAAAGGTCTAGAACTCTTTGATCAACACCTTCATAATGACCGCAAAGTAAAAGTATTCTATCTAATTTTGAATACTCTAAAACTATTTTTTGATTAAAAGTTCTTCCCTTTGGGGACATATAGATTCTTTTAGCTTCGTGATTAGGGTCAATAGCATCTATTGCCGAAGCAATAGGTTGCGCCATCATAACCATACCTGCTCCACCGCCAAAAGGAGTATCATCACACTTATTGTGCTTATCTAACGTATAATCTCTTATATCAAAAATATTTATTTGAATTTTTTCTTCTTTTCTCGCTCTGCCTATAATACTGTTTGATAAAGGCGTAAACATTTCGGGAAATAATGTTAAAATATCAATCCTCAAAGCAAATCACCTCGTCAAATCTCTTTTTATCTACAATCATAACGTTTGATTGCAAATCTACTTTTATAAGCAAATCTTTTAAAAATGGAAAATATCCTATTTTGCCGTTTTCGGTTTTTATTGTTATATAGTCTGTTTTAGCAGATGTGATATCAGTAATTTTGCCTAAAACAATATCGCAATCACTTTTTATTGTCAAACCTATTAAATCTGCCACAAAAAAAGTATTTTCTTTCAAATCAACAGCATCTTTTCTTTCAACACACAAAAACTTACCACGGAAAGTTTCCGCAGTATTTCTATCATTTATCCCATTCAAAGAGATAAATATCTCGTTTAAGCCTATTTTAGCGTTTAAAACTGAAAATGATTTACCGTCAATTAAAACGTTTTTAAGTTTTTTAAACCTGTTTAAATCATCAGTTAACGGCACAACTTTTAATTGTCCGTTTATTCCCTGAGGTTTTGAAACAAGCCCTATTTTTAAAATATTTTCCATTTATAAGCCGAAAACGGGTATTAAGCCCGTTCTCTGATTTCAATATTATATTTTTTATTTTCTTTTTGCGAACCAACACGAACAAGTGTACGAAGAGCTTTCGCAATCTTTCCTTGACGACCTATAACCTTACCCATATCGCTTTTATCTAAAACGATAGTAACGTTAACAACGTTGCCGTCTTCAACTATTTCGTAGTCAACCGTTTCTGAATTTTCGGAAAAAGTTCCTACTACGTATTTAATAAGTTCTATCATATACTTAACCCCAAAGAAAATTACTTAGATTTGCGAACCTTTGTCTTTGATGGTGAAAGTTTTGTTGGCTTCGGAAGAATTCCCTTATTGATAAGAAGATTCTTTACTGTTGCTGTTGGTTGAACACCCTTTGAAAGCCAGTCTTTTGCCTTAGCTTCATCAATAACTACTTCTACAGGATTAGAAATAGGATTGTAATGACCAACCTTATCAATATAAGCGCCATCACGAGCGTTTCTGCTATCTGTAATTACAATACGATAGAATGGTGTCTTGTTGTCTCCGAGTCTTGTCAATCTCATTTTTACTGACATAATTATTTCTCCTTTTTGCCTTTCGGCGTTAAAAATATATTTTAATAAAATTTAAACATTTTATTGTTTTTCATTTGTTTCATCATTATCTTTGTTTGGTCAAACTGTTTAAGCACTTTATTCACTTCTTGAACGCTTGTGCCACTTCCGTTTGCAATTCTTTGCTTTCTTGATGAGTTAATTATTGAAGGATTTTCCCTTTCTTTTTTTGTCATCGACAATATTATTGATTTCATTGTCAATATCTTTTTTTCGTCTATATCTTCTTCGTTTACCTTAAACTTACTTCCCATACCAGGCAACATTGAAACAAGGTTTTTAACGCCACCCATTTTATTCATTGCTTCAAACTGCCCTAAAAAATCTTCTAACGTAAAAGAATTTTCTCTGAATTTCTTTTCCATCTTTTTAGCATCTTCTTCCGAAATAGCTTCTTCTGCTTTTTCAATGAGTGTCAACACGTCACCCATGCCGAGAATTCTATTAGCCATACGGTCAGGATAAAACGGCTCTAAATCCGTAAGCTTTTCGCCAACCGAACAGAATTTAATAGGTTTTCCCGTAACGGCTTTCATTGAGAAAGTCGCACCACCACGGGTATCACCGTCAAGTTTTGTTAAAACTAATCCCGAAACTTCAAGCCTTTTGTTAAACGTATTTGCTACGTCAACTGCCACTTGACCTGTCATAGAATCAACAACCAAAAGTATTTCGCTAGGATTTACTGCCTTTTTGATATCTTCTAATTCTTGCATCAAATCTTCGTCTATTTGAAGTCTTCCGGCAGTATCAATAATAACGGTATCGTAGCCGTAAGATTTTGCATAATCAACACTTTCTTTTGCAATCTTTACAGGTTTACCTTGCCCTTTTTCAAAGACATCACAATCAACCGATTTACCAACTACCTTTAATTGATTTATCGCAGCAGGTCTATAAACGTCACATGCAACAAGCAAAGGCTTTTTACCTTGCTTTTTTAATAGCAAGCCAAGTTTGCCTACCAAAGTAGTTTTGCCGGCACCTTGAAGTCCCGCCATCATTATTACCGTAGGACCTTTATCGCTAAAATTGATTTTAGAGTTTGTTGAACCGAGTAAAGCAACAAGTTCTTCATTTACAATTTTTATTACCTGTTGCGTCGGTGTAAGACTTTTTAATATTTCTTCGCCAACAGCACGTTCCGAAACCTTGTTGATAAAATCTTTAACAACTAAAATATTAACATCCGCTTCTAAGAGTGCAATTCGCACTTCTCTCATTGCAGTTTTTATTTCAAGCTCCGTTAGTTTTCCCCTTTTCGTAAGCTTTGAAAATATATGATTAAGTTTTTCGGAAAGTCCTGAAAATAACGCCATTATTTACCTATTATATCTTTTATTTTGTCATATAAATCTTGGTTAATTTTTCCTTCTAACAACCCCAAGACTTTATCAGATTTACCTTTTATTTGTAAAATATTTTCATATTCAACAAGCTTTTCTTTCGCACTCTTTATCGCATCAGACACATTTTGTCTCGTTATATTTTTCTCTTCTGCAATTTCAGACAAAGATAAATCAAACGAATAATGCATTTCAAATATATCTTTCTGCTTTTTAGTAAGCAAATCTTTATACTTTTCAAAAAGTTCTATAAAATAAAAATTCTCTTCCATAAAAAAATTAGGTGTAAAGTTTATTTCCTTTACACCTTAATTATATACGTATTTATTTATGCTGTCAAGCATTTTTATCAAAAAAACTACTTATTTTTAGGTAAGTTTTCGTAAGTTTTTATACCTTCTTCGGTATTTCCGTCAAAAATTACTTTACCTTTATCTAAAACGATAACCCTATTGCATAACTGACGAATCGTACTCATATTATGGCTAACATAAAGCACGGTTCTGTTTTTTTCTTCTGATACTGAATTGATTTTTTCTATACATTTTTTTTGAAATTGAATATCACCAACTGCAAGCACTTCGTCCATAATAATAATTTCGGAATCCAAATGAGATACAACCGAAAAAGCAAGTTTAACGTACATTCCGGAAGAATATCTTTTTACAGGTGTATCAATAAATTCTCTTATTTCGGAAAACTCAATGATGTCTTCAATTTTAGAATCTATTTCTTTTTTAGTCATTCCCAAAATTGCACCGTTCATATAGATATTTTCTCTGCCTGTTAAATCAGGATGAAAACCGGTGCCGACTTCAAGCATAGATACGACTCTTCCGTTTAATCCTATTTCGCCTTTTGTCGGAGAAGTTATTCTTGATATAAGTTTAAGCAACGTTGATTTTCCTGCTCCGTTATTTCCTATCAATCCGACCCTTTCACCTTTATTTATTTCAAAAGATACGCCATCTAAAGCTAAAAGTTTTTCATTTTTTCCGTATTTTTTTGCACCGATTTTTCTCGTTGGATCTTCCTTCTTAAACAGCTTTGCAAAAAATCTTTGCACCTCGTCTTGAAAAGTAGTCCCACCGATTTGACCGAGTTTGTACTCCTTAGATATATTATCAATTTTAATCATAATTTCACTCATAATATACCCCACTAAATCGTATCCATAAAGTTTCTTTCAATTCTACTGAAAAGCAATAATCCCAAAAAGAATAATAATAAGGAAATTGCCCAACCCACTAAATAAAATGCTAAATTAAAATACCCCGTTCCAAAAACCGAATATCTAAACGTTGTTATTATTGAAGTAATAGGATTGATATTATATAACCACATAAGATTCGGTATTTTTGAAGATACAAGCGTTAATCCGTATGCAATCGGAGAAACGAATTGTAAAATTTGCAAACCAAAGCCTACAAGCATTTGTAAATCTTTATATTTTGTCGTTAAAGAAGAAATTATGATACCTAATCCGGTTGAAAAAATCATAAGTTCTAAAATGATTAAAGGTATAAATAAAATGTTCACCGAAAAAGATAAATCATATCCACCTTTAATCAAAAAAACCAAATATATGATAAAGAATAAAACGAATTGAATAGTAAACGATATAAGATTTGAAATGCTTGACGCTATCGGCGTAGCTATTCTTGGATAATAAACTTTACCCATTATTCGCCTGTTTTTAATAAAAGTACTAGAAGTCTCACTTAAATTTGCCGAAAAATATCCCCAACAAACAGAACCTGACATATAAAACAAAAAGCTCGGAATTAGAATTCCGTCTATATCGGAAATTCCCAGCACACCGTTGGCAAGCGAACCAAAAATTAAAGTAAAAACAACTGTAGTTAACAGTGGCTGAATAATAGCCCAAAGCGGACCCAAAATTGTCTGCTTATATTTAGCAACAAAATCTCGCCTTACAAAAAGTTTAATCAAGTCGCTATATAAAAAAGCTTCTTTTAGATGAAGGTTAAACAATCTATGTTTAGAATTGATAACCGTTTTAAAATCTTTATTATCCATTTTACCCCTTAAAATCTTCTAAAAAACACTTGGAAATACGTTTATAAAAATTAAAGCGACAAACGCAAGAATAATTCCTAAAATGCAGTATTTGTTTATTTTTTCTTTAAAAACTATTCTTGACATAAGCAACGATAATACCAAAGATCCACCTTGCATTATAGGATATATTTGAACGGCATCTAAATAATTTGTAGCACTCGTTGAAAAAAATGAGTGCAAAAACAAGCATACCGCCATTATAAAAATATACAAATAACTTGAAACGTTAAACTTCTTTACAAAAGTAAAACCCTTCTCTTCGTTATATTTGTTTGAAATTATTTGATAAAAAATAAAATATATAAGCAAAACAATGAAACTAAAAATATAACTGTAAAAATTGAAGACAGCAACCACTCCATTTTCAATACTTTTAGTAAACCATTTTTGCGAAAAAGATGCAAATCCGTTTGACGCACCACACAAAATAAGCAATAACAACGACTTAATAGAAAAACTCTTTTTTAAGCTTAAATTATATAGACACATCAAAAATGAAGCGACTACTAATAAAACCAAACCTATCCACTGAAAAACAACAATGGACTCATTATAAATGAACCTGCAAAGAATAGTTGGAACAAACACCGACATCGTCAAAAAAACTTCAACGAGCATATAAGCGTTTGACTTTGTTAGCAACAACCATAAAACGACGAAAAAAGCATTAGCAATTCCCGATACAAGCGATATCAAAAGCGTTTTGTTTGAAATAGAAAAATCTGATATTTTATTTCCTAAAATCAAACAAAAAAGAAAACCGAATATTATACAAATAAGCATTCTTACGGTATTTAGAAAAACAGCATCTCTTGAAACTTTAACAATGCCACTCGTTTTCTTTCCACAATACCCTTTTGTAACGCCTGCAATCAATGCTAATGCAATGAATAAATAGCCCATTATTATGCACCTATACTGTTTTTATTATTTTTCCACGCTGAATCTAAACTCTGTCGTTTTGCAATATTTTTCACCTTTTCTTAATACAGGAGAAGGATATTTATCGCAATTTATTGCATTTGGAAGACATTGAGTTTCTAAACAATACCCATATCTTTTATCAAAATCAGAAGTTTTGCCTTTACATTTACGAAGGAAATTACCTACGTAAAACTGAAATCCGTCTTGATTAGTAAACCCTTCTAATTTAATACCCGTCTTTTGACTTTTTGCCGTAACGAATTTCCTAAAACCACTACCGTTTATTACGTAGTTTATATCAAAGCCACCACAAAAAGAGATAATATCGTTATTCGCATCAACATCAGTTCTTATAGTCTTAAAAGATGTAAAATCAAATGGAGTATTCCTAATTTTCATAAATTCATTATAAGCAACCAAGTTTTTATTTAACGGAGTTATTGTATCAGATTCAATTTTAACTAAATTATCAAGAGCTTCCCCCGTTCCTTCACCGTCCAAGTTAAAATATGAGTGATTCGTTAAAGATACTATGGTATCACTATCGCAAACGGCGGAATATTCAATTTTAAGCCCGTTTTCTTCTGTTATTGAATAAGTAACCGAAACGTCAAGATTTCCGGGAAAACCCTCTTCTAAATGGGCTGATTTTGTAGATAAAACTAATTTTTCGGAAGAAAAACTGATTTCCTTAAAAATCTTTTTATCAAAACCATTAAACCCACCATGCAATTCGTTCGGCGGATTATTTACAGAAAGTTGATATTGTTTTCCGTTAAGCGTAAACCTACCGTTTTCAATTCTATTGCACACCCTACCGACTACGGCGCCGATATACCACTCGTTTTTAACGTATTCTTCTAAAGAATTAAACCCTAAAACGACATCAATCATATTGCCGTTTTTATCAAGAGTTTTAAGCGATTGAATAGTCGCACCGTAAGATAAAATATCAGCTGATATTTTACCATTAGTCAGTGAATATTTATAAACATTTTCGCCATTAAGTTTACCAAATAAAACTTTTTTCATATTTCTTTTTAATAATAGCATTTATTTAATATTAAGTCAATTTTAAATCAATTTTTTCAACTTCAAAATCTTCTTTACAAGACATAAAGCATATATAATCATCAAAACAGTGAACTTCTTTATAAAAATACAATTCGTTTTCTATTTTTGTTGTATTTTTAAGCAAATCACAAGTAAATGAAGATAAAGGTATTTTTAATCCCTTTCCACAAGCTTTAACGACACTTTCTTTTGCCACCCAAAGCTTAAAAAATTCTCTATTTCTTGCTGATTCTTCTAATGAGAACAAATATTTATTTTCATATTCTGAAAAAAATCTTTTTGCCATGCTTAAATTAGCATTTTTTATATATTCAATATCGCAACCGACTTCTATATCTGAAACTACTAAAACAACCTTTTCTTTTGAGTGAGAAATATTAAAAAAAATGAAAGGATAACTAAAAAAATACGGCTTATTATTATCGTTAAAACTATATTCCATATCTTTTTCATTTAAATTATACTTCTTAAGAGCAAAATCAAGCAAAACGCCCGCCCCTAAGCTTAAAAGTTTATCCTTATCGCCTTTTATGCCGTTTATTTTATTCTTTCTATAATCAGACAAAAATTGATAATATTTACTAAAATTCTCGCCTTTTTTGAAAATATTTATATCTAATAGATATACAATCAACTTTTTCATGATTTTATTATAACATAAATAACAAAAATTGTACATTCTTATCTGAAAATTATCAAACAAAATAAAAGCATTAACAATTTCTTTTTTAAATAATAAAATATATGTAATTGTAAGTATTCACGGAGGTAAAAATATGATTACAAAAAGAACAAATCCCTTAGAATTAAATGTTTCTGAAAAAAAAGCAAAAAAAACACAACAAGCCCCTGTACTAGAAACAAAAGAAGAAGTTAAGACTGAAGAAGTTGCAACAACTGCTACACCAACAGAAAAAGTTTCTTTCTTTGACAAAGTTAAGGCATTTTTTAAGAACGTTGTTGCAAAAATTAAAAACCTTTTCAAAAAGAAAAATAAAGGAGAATAAATAGAATGATAACTACTTATTTTTGTAAAAAAGGTGGAGTTGGTAAAACAACGGTACTTGGAGAACACGCCGATTATTTAGCAATGACAAAAAACAAAAAGGTTTTAATCGTTTCTTTAGATGACCAAAACTCTGTTTTTGAAGTATTTGGCAAGTTTGACAAAGTATTTGAAACAGAAGATAATTACATAGAAAATATTTTAGCAGGCTCTAAAGATGTTGAAAGCGCAATTATTCCCGTTAGAGAAAATATTGATTGCATTAAAACCTTAAACACAGATATGCTCGCTAAAAAATTAACGTTAGAAAGGGCTTTTGAAAAACAATTTATCAACTTATTCAGAAAACTTGAAAGCATGTACGATATAGTCTTTATTGATTTACCTCCTTCTAACAGCCGTGCTGCCGAAGTAGTATTTGAACTTTGCAATTGTATCCTTTTAGTCGTTGAATTGACTAAACTCGGAGTTAGCGGATTCTATAATACTTTACAATACTTCGTTGATAACGATATTGATTTACAAAAGATAAAATATATTTTACCTAATGGATTTGCTAAAAATAAAAACATACCGACAGTCGCACTTGATGAATTAGAAAAAATCGCTAAAGAAAATCTTACAAACGTTAAGATATTAAACGCTTTACCTGAAAAATCAAGTATTCAAACGTTACAACACTACGGAATAACGATTTATGATAAAAAGGTTTCTCCGTTAAATTCTTATGCTCGTCAACAAAAGAAAGCACTCGCAGAAATCTTTACTTCATTATTTGATTCTATTGAATTATAATTAATAAATAAAAAAAGAACCCTAAAGGTGTCTTCTCATAGGGAAAATAAACTTATTAAAAAGTATAGCCCACTATACTTCGCATTTGCGAAATATAGTGGGCTTTTCTTGTACACAAAAGAAATAATAGTTATATTTTTAACTCTGTGGTTAAAAGTGATATGCAAAACAAGTTTTGCGTTATATTTTGCGAAGAAAAATTCAGGGTTCTGCCTTTGGCAGGTTCTTCTATTTATTCTTCGCAAAGTTATATTAAATAAATCCTTAACTTGCCGTAAGGCAAATTTCACTTGT
>JAKSOS010000018.1 GCA_024405475.1 Clostridia bacterium | reverse complement strand
TTTTCCATATCTAATACCATTACTATATTATTATATACTAATATTCTTTTTCAAATAAAAAGGCAAAATGATTTGCCTTTTATTTACAGTCTTTATGTAAAAGTGCAGTTTTTACTATTGAATAAATATGCTCATCTGCTATTGAATACAAAACTTGATTTGCTTCTTTTCTGCATTTTACAACGTGATTATCTTTAAGCTTTCGCAAGTGTTGTGAGGTTGCCGATTGCTTACCACCCGTTATTTCGCAAATATGGTAAACACATAGTTCCCCTTCCATAAGTGCAAGAATTATTTTCATTCTGTTAGGTTCTCCGAGAAGTGAAAATATCGTACTCACTTTTTCAACACTGCTTATATATTCTTTTGACTTACTTAATTTTTCACGTATTTCTATATGATTTTTTGTATAACAACTCTCCATATATTCACCTATATTAGCATTTACTAATATAGTATAATACATTTTTTACAAATTGTCAATACGAATTAAAGAAGAATACAAATAACACCGCCTTTTCCTTCGTTGACAATTTTTGTAACGGTTTTTCTCATTTTCCCTTGAGCCTCGGTTGGCATATTATTTATTTTCCCAACCAAGCCGTCGCTTACCATATCGTAAAGAGATTTACCAAGCATATTAGTTTCCCAAATCTCGTTAGGATTTTTTTCAAACTTGCTCGTTAAAAAGTCAACGTAATCCTGACCTTGTTGCTCCGTTCCTACAATAGGAGAAATTTCCGTTGCGACGTCAACCTTCATTATATGTAAACTCGGAGCAGTTGCTTTGAGTTTTACGCCGTATTTACCACTTTGTTTTACTAAAACAGGTTGATCTAACACCATTTCGTCAAGTGTTGGAACGACAATTCCATAACCGTCTTTCTCTGCTGAATTTAAAGCGTCTTTTATCTTTTCAAACTTCCTTTTTTCTCCAGAGAACTCTTTTACGAAAGTCATTAAAGAATAATCGTCGCTGATTTCTTCACCACATTCGTTAGATAACGCCTTATAAAACAGACCTTCTTTCGGTTTTAACGAACAAACCGACATTCCGTCGCCCATATTTATTTTTTCTACTTCCAAAGAATTAAAATCTTCATCGTCATTAAATAATTCGCTAAGCGAAGATACGTCTTTCATTTTATTCATGCCCATAGAAGCACTTTTTACACTTGAAGTAATTTTAGATATTAAAGGATTATTTTCAGGAAGTGCTTGCATCCATTTTGGAATTTTAATATCAAAACCGCTGACTGGAAATTCCATTAAAACTTTATCCATTATATCGTTTATTTCTTTTTCAGTAATGCTTAAAACATTTACGCATACTACCGAAACACCGTATTTTTCTTCTAATTTATTTCTTAAACTTACTGCACTTGCACCTTGTGGCGAAGACGAATTCAATACGACTACGAATGGCTTATTGCATTTTTTTAGATCGTTTACAGCCTTTTCTTCCGCTAAAAGATAATCATCTCTTTTTAGACTTCCGAAACTTCCGTCAGTCGTCACTAAAACGCCTATCGTTGAATAATTATTTATAACCTTTTTAGTCCCTATTTCTGCAGCAGATTCAAAAGGAATTTCTTTATCGCTCCACGGAGTTTTTACCATTCTTGGAGTATCTCCGTCAGTTGCGCCAAGCGCTCCGTCAACAAAATAACCTACGCAATCAACAAGCCTGAAATTAGCATTACATTTATTGTTTAATGAAACTTTTACAGAATTCGCTGGGACAAACTTTGGCTCTGTCGTCATAACGGTTTTACCATCTGCCGATTGTGGCATTTCATCAGTTGCGATTTGTTTACTGAATTTACTATTTATATTTGGAATAACTAATTTTTCCATAAACTTAGAAACAAACGTTGATTTTCCTGTTCTGACAGGTCCTACGACACCTATATAGATATCTCCACCCGTTCTGTTTGATATATCACTATATACCCCGAATTTCTCCATAAAAAAACCTCCCAGTCATTACACAAGTAATATATGAGAGGTTTTATTTCTTTATGAGAAAATTTGAAAGTTAATTATTATTTTTTTTCTTTTCCTTTTTTTATCATACTCTTTATTGAAGTAGGATTTTCAACTCCTTTTCTTATTCTTGCAAAATTTTTTCTATGTGCAAAGGCAGTATTAAATAATAACAAAACGATACACAATACTGAAACAATTAAGCACCAACTAATTTACAAATAATCTTACAATTTCGGCAATTAAAGGTGGTGTTATGGCTATAAATGAACCTATAGCACCTATTTCGGTTTTATATATAAAGATAATCGCACAAATAATAGAAATAACGATGGTAAGAATAAATAATTTATGAGTTGCACCTAATAAAAAACATAATCCTATTGTTGAAGCTATTCCTTTTCCACCCTTAAACCTTAAAAAAACAGGATAAATATGCCCTATTATGATAAACAATCCGCACATTATCATAGAAAAATCGGAAACTAAAAATTCAGTACCTGCAAAATATCTTCCCTTAAACACAAAGTACGATACAAGTGGAACAGAAGCACCTTTTATCATATCAAGTAAAAAGGTAAGTAATCCCATTTTTAATCCCAGATTCCTACTCATATTCAACGTACCCGGATTACCGCTTCCCATAGTCCTTATATCAACTTTTTTTATCTTTGATAAAAGAATAGCGTTGTTGATACAACCTACTAAGTATGCCACTATCGCAAACGGTATTAGAAGTAAATTATACATAATTCTCGTCCTTTTCTCTTGTTAAAATCTTAATAGGTGTCCCTGAAAAATCATAAGCGTTTCTTAAAACGTTTTCCAAATATCTTTTATACGAAAAATGCAACAAACTTCCGTCGTTTACAAAAAGCAAAAACGTAGGTGGATTAACACCCATTTGAGTAACAAAGTTGATTTTTAATCTCTTTCCGTTTACAGAAGGTGGTTCATTTGTTCTTACTGCGTCTAAAATTAAATCGTTAAGCTGACCTGTTGGAATCTTCTTTTGTGAATTTTGTTTTGCAGTGTCGCATAAAGACAATATTTTTTCAGTTCTTAAACCAGTTTTTGCTGAAACAAATATAGGCAAAAGATAATCCATAAACTTTAAATCTTCTTTAAGTTTGTCAGTAAACTTATTTACCGTGTTAGTGTCTTTTTCTACCAAGTCCCATTTATTCATTACAATTACCGAAGGCTTATTTTGTTCATGAATATATCCACAGATTTTTGTATCTTGTTCTGTAACGCCATCATTTGCATCTATCATCATAATACATACATCTGCTCTTCTTATTGCACCCAAAGCCCTTAAAACACTATAATATTCCAAATCTTCTTCAACGTTTTTCTTTTTTCTGATACCTGCGGTATCACTAAGCATATATTTTTTGCCGTTTACTTCAAATGGAGCATCTATAGCGTCTCTAGTAGTTTCCGCCATATCGGAACCTATCGTTCTATCAAATCCAAGTAATTTATTACACAAACTTGATTTTCCAGCATTTGGCTTACCAACGATAGCAATTTTTATTCTATCAGGTTCTTCTTCCGCTTCATTTTTAGGGAAGTTTTTAACAACTTCATCAAGCAAATCTCCTATCCCAGTACCTTGCTCTGCGGAAATACCAAACGGCTCACCTATTCCCAAATTATAAAATTCAAAAAGTTTACCCAAGTCGTAATTGTCTAACTTATTTACAGCCAAAACTACGGGTTTACCCGATTTTCTTAACTTTTCGGCAACGTCAATATCAGATGAGTTTAATCCTGTTTTTGCATCTGCAAATAAAATTATAACGTCTGCGGTATCTATTGCAATTTCTGCCTGCTTTTGAATATGTTTCCACATAATATCAGTGGACTTTAATTCAAGCCCACCGGTATCTACTAAGGTAAAATATTTTCCACACCACTCGGCATCAGCGTAAAGCCTATCACGAGTAACTCCCGGAAAATCATCTACTATTGATAATTTTTTTCCTACAACTTTATTAAAAAAAGTTGATTTTCCCACGTTTGGTCTTCCGACCAACGCAACTAAAGGTTTAGCCACAATTTTTCCTCTTATTTACTTTTGATTACCCATGTTAAAATCGTTTCAACTGCAAAGAATAAAACTGCAATTAAATACGTTATTTTAACGCCCTTTCCTTTTTCTTTTACAAAAGAATAAGACGTTACGCCTATAACGATTATAATACATACGTTCTTAATTGTATTTAATATTTTCGCTAACACTTCTCCTAAAGAAATAACAGGAGACAAAACGTTAAACAATTCAATAACCGCAAATACGATTAAGGCAACAAATGCCATAAAACTTATTAAACTACTCTTTTTTTCTGGATCTTTCATATTATTTACCTCTTACTTTTTTTATAATTTCCATAAAATAATCGGGAATAGGCGCTTCAAACGAAACGACCTTCCCCGTTGAAGGATGAACAAACTCTAACTTTCTTGCATGCAAAAGCTGACCGTTTAACTTAAACTTTTGATTTTTGTACCCATACTCTATATCGCCGACAACAGGATGCCCCAAATACTTTGCATGTACTCTTATTTGATGAGTTCTACCAGTTTTAAGAGAAAACTCACAAAGCGTAAAGTTGTTAAATCTTTCTAAAACCTTATAATCTGTTATTGCCCTTCTTCCAAAAGAAGATACTGCCATCTTCGTTCTATTATTTTTATCTCTGCCTATAAACGTTTCTATTCTACCACTGTCATTTTTCAAAACACCTTCTAAAAGTGCGACGTATTCTCTATGACAAGTTTTATTTTCTAATTGTTTGGCAAGTGCAACGTGAGTTTTATCATTTTTTGCAACAACGAGTAATCCTGAAGTGTTTTTATCTATTCTGTGAACGATTCCCGGTCTAATCACTCCATTTATACCTGACAAATTGTCAAGATGATATAAAAGAGCATTTACCAAAGTATCGCCTTTCGTACCGTTTCCTGCGTGAACAGTCATACCCTGTGGCTTATTTATTACCGCCAAATCTTCATCTTCGTAAACTATATCAAGCGGAATATTTTTAGGCTCTAAGTCAAGTGGCTTATTTTCGGGAACGGTAAAAACAACTTCGTCGCCAACTTTAAGTTTTTTATTACTTTTAGCAATTTTTCCGTTGACGAACAAATTACCTTCATCACACAATATTTTTATATGAGAACGTGTAAATCCTGTTTTTTCAGATAAATAAATATCTGCTCTATCTACTTGTTCGCTTACAATAAACTTATTATTAATCATCTTTTTTCTTCTTAAAAACTGCGTTTTCGTCTAAAAACAAAAAATGAATGACACAGATAATTACACCAGCCGTTAAGCATAAATCAGCAAAGTTAAACACCCCAAACCACTCGTTTCCATAAACTTCTAAACACATAAAATCGGTTACTGCACTATGGAATAATCTATCAATAAAGTTTCCCACAGTTCCAGATATCAAAAACGACAGTCCGTATGTCATCACTTTATATTTATGCTTTATTGAATAATAAGCACCATAAAAAAACACGAATAACGCTACGATAGTTAAAATTTTAAAAAATAATTGCGCCCACGACTTTCCGGCAAACAAGCTGTAAGCCGAACCCGTATTTAACGTATAAGTAAAACAGAAAAAGTTTTTAATTACGTATATAGGATTGTGTGCAATATTTTTTTCATTATTTATCTTTGTAAATAAATGCTTACTACCTTGGTCAATAACTATTAAAACGAGAAGAAGTATCGCAGGAATAATAATATTTTTTATTATGATTTTTCGTCTATCAGCCCTAATTCCTTGCATAAATCCTCCAACTCTAATTCACCTGGATTTAACACTTCGTCAAGATTAAAACCGTTATCACTTGTTGACGCAACGTATTCTTTTATCTTTTCCTTAGGATTAAATCCCATAGAAATTTTAGTTGCTTCATTTAGATTTTTATCAATCTTCTTAAATTCTTCTTCCTTATTTGAGCCTTTAAGCAACGATTTAATCTTTTCTTTTAGTTCAATAGACTTCGTTATTATAGGATAATAAGGATACTTTTCTTTCAAAAACTTAAAGTATCCATCCCACTTGATAGAAAACATACGTAATTTTTCAGCGGCTAAATTATATCTTTTTTCAGCTTTACTTAAAGTCTCCAAAGCTTTTTCTTCGGAATCTTTTAATGCTGCGCCTATAATACTGTCTTTATCGGAATATTCATTTAACTTTTTATCCAGAGTCTTATTGCTTTCCGTTAGTGTTTTTACCTTGTCTTTTAATTCGCTTATTATTTTTTGATAATCGTTAGAAAGTGTGTCAACTATATCAACGACTTCGCTCTGAGTATATTTCTTTTTTGATAAATCAATATCTCTTACCTTATTTTTCAACTCTTTTCCCCGTTCCCCTTATTTTGTCAAGCATACTCGCTTTTAACTTATACAAACCGTCTGACAAGTCAACCTTATAGACGTGTGGTCTATCTAATCTCTTATATTCGTCCCAAAAACTTTCTAAATCTTTTTTAGCATATTTCTTTATTTCCTTTAACGAAGGCAATTTATAAACCAACTTACCATCTTTGATTATATCTTGCTGTAAAGGTCTTAAATCGTAGTTTTCAAAAGTAATGCTCTTCCATCTTTCTGTTGGATGAGTTAATACTAAAGGTTTAGTGTTATCATATTTTTCTTCACGAAGGAATATAAAATCTGCTTCTGCCTTGCCTGTTTTTTTATCATATACTCTATAAATATTCTTAAAACCCGGATTAGTGATTTTTTCTACGTTTTCACTAATCTTTATTTTCGGAATAATATTTCCTTTTTCGTCAAATACTGCCGAAAGCTTATAAACTCCACCTAAAGCAGGCATATCTTCACTTGTAATAAGTCTTGTGCCGACACCCCACGAATTGATTTTTGCACCCTGTTGTTTAAGCGAATTGATAGAAATTTCATCTAAATCTCCAGATGCACAAATTATCGTGTTTTTAAATCCTGCCTCATCAAGCATTTGTCTTGCTTTTTTAGATAAGTAAGCAAGGTCGCCGGAATCTAAACGTATGCCTTTTGGCTCGTATCCTTTTTCTTTTAATTCCTTAAACACCTTTATTGCATTTGGAACACCTTGTTTAATTGTGTCGTATGTATCAACTAAAAGCAACGCATTATCAGGATAAACGTCTGCATAAGCCTTAAAAGCCGTGTATTCATCTTTAAAGTTCATAACCCAACTGTGTGCGTGAGTCCCTGCAACCGGAATATCAAACATCTTCCCTGCAAGCACGTTAGAAGTTGAATTGCAACCGCCTATGACTGCTGCCCTCGCACCGTAAATACCTGCATCAGGGGCTTGTGCACGACGCAAACCGAATTCCATTACTACGTCATCTTTAGCAGCATATCTTATCTTTGCAGCCTTTGTTGCAATAAGAGTTTGAAAGTTCACAATATTTAACAAAGCTGTTTCTATAAGTTGAGCTTGCATAATAGGTGCTTTTACAGTTAAAATAGGTTCACCCGGAAATACGACTGTCCCTTCGGGAACTGCATACACGTCTCCCGTAAACTTAAAATCTTTTAAATATGCTATAAACTCGTCGCAAAATATTCCAAGTGATTTTAAATACTTTATTTCTTCGTCACCAAAACGCAAATTTAAGATATAATCAACTGCCTGCGCTATGCCGCAAGCAAGCGAATACGTAATCATGCCGTTTTGACGAAAAAATACGTCAAACACAGCTATTTCTTCTTTACGATTTTCTTTCAAATAACCGTTCATCATTGTAAGTTGATAAAGGTCTGTCAGTAACGTTAAATTTCTTTCTTCCATTTTTTTAATCCTTAAACGATTTGAGCTCCGGTAATTCCTTTTTTATCTCTTTTTCTTCTTTCTTTTCTTCTTCAGCCTTTCTCTCCTGATAATTTTTATAATCGTCAGAATCGTTATCTGCATATTCGGTTATATTTCCGTTAAACAAATTGCTTATAATTGCCGTTAATGCCAAAAGCACCGGAATAACTATGAAAATTAACCACCATAATCTATCAAAAGAACAGCAAAAAGCGTATATTATTGCCAAACTAATAAAAAATGCACCCAAAAAGAAGTTATAAGGTGATCTTTTTAAAAATCCCGAAACATAGAAAACAACGCCAAATCCCGCAAAAATGAAGAACAAGAACGTCATTATAGGATGAATCCAAATATTGAGTGGAACAACTGCGTCAAGTATTGCCATTATTAAAGACAAGGCTAATACTACTGCGTAAGATATTTTCAAATAAACGTCTATTTTAGAATTTTTCATATCTACTACCCCTATTATAAGTTAAAGTATATCATACTTGACTGTTTTTGTAAAACTAATTTTGAAATTTAATTGCAAAATAAAAGGCAATTTATCAAAAAAAAAGAGTTTAGCGACATTACTAAACTCTTTATCCTTTATTTTACAGTTATTTTACTATTCAACGGTAACGCTTTTTGCCAAATTTCTCGGTTTATCAGGATTGATACCCTTATTTACGGAAATATAATAAGCAATAAGTTGCCACATTGTAATATTTTCAATACATTGAAGTCTATCATCAGTCTTTTTTACCTTAAAAACCTTGAAAAACTTATCTGTTATACCTTTATCTATATCAAATGGCGTAAATAATATAATTTTAGCACCCCTTGCTCTTGCTTCTTCGGCATTTGAAATAGTTTTATCAATCAACTTTTTGTCGGTTGCAAATACTATAACAAAAGTATCTTCTTCAATCAATGCTAAAAAACCGTGTTTTAATTCACCGGCGTAATACGTATCCGAATTAATATAAGAAGTTTCTTTTATTTTAAGGCTCGCTTCAAGTGCAGTAAAATAATCCTTGCCCCTTCCTATCATGAACAATTTGTCGTTATAACGTAAATATTCCGCCAAATCTTGAAGTTCCTTAGTCGTCCCATAATCAAAATCATTTATAAGCGTTTTTACGGTAGATAAGTCTATTTCACTATTTTTTACTTTATTCCCTAACGCTTGTGATAGCAAATATAATACCAACAACTGTGCACTGTATGCTTTTGTTGAAGCAACCGCTACTTCCACTCCTGCTTTAATCGGCAACAAATAATCTACTTTCTTTGCCAACGCACTATATTCAATATTGATTATTCCTATCGTTATCGCACCCTTTTGTTTTGCGAGTTCAAATGCCGCTAACGTATCCGCCGTCTCTCCACTTTGGCTTATAAGTATAACAATAGTGTCTTCCCCTATTCTCGGTTCGCTGTATCTGAATTCGCTTGCCACTACAACTTCGCAATCAATATCGGTAGCCTTCTCTATCATATCAGCACCCATAAGTGCTGCATGATATGCCGTTCCACAACCTACTAGTTTAATTTTCCTTATATTCTTAACGTTTAAATTTTCAAATATTTCTAATAATCTTTGTTTTGAATAAAACTCGGATATATTTTTTATGGCAGGTTTAGTTTCATATATCTCTTTAAGCATAAAATGTTCGTATTTGTTTTCATCGTCCATTTCATTTAAGTCTAACTTTTCTTCTTTTATATTTACACTGCCAAACTTATCGTAAAATTCAATCTTCTTTGAGCTTGCAAATCCAAAAACGCCGTCAGATAATTGATAAAACGTATCTCCGAAATTCTTAAAGCATATAATATCACTTGCAACCATCACGTTTTCTTCATTTTTTGAAATAAATAACGGACTTTTTGATTTTGCGAAAAATATTCCGTCCACGTCTTGCTTCATAATTCCAAGTGCAAAACTTCCTTTTAAAACGCTTATCGTTTGTCTTATTGTTTCCAAAGCATTTCCGTTATCGTAATATTGCAAGAGTTTTGCTATTATTTCAGTATCTGTTTCGCTATAAAATTCATAGCCAAATCCTATCAATTTATCTCTTAATGATGAGTAATTTTCTATAATTCCGTTGTGGACTATTACCCATTTTTTATCCGTAGATATATGTGGGTGGGCATTTGCTTCATCCGGTTTTCCGTGAGTTGCCCAACGTGTATGACCTATTCCCAAATACGAGTTATCTATCTCTTTTACTTTAGATTCAAGATTCTTTATTTCGCCCTTTGCTTTAAAAATATCAAAACCTTTATCAGATTTTACTGCTATTCCGGCAGAGTCATAACCACGATATTCAAGTCTTTTAAGTTTTTCTATAAGGATTTTCTCTGGTTTTTTACCTATATAGCATACTATTCCACACATAAATTAAACCTCTTCGTCAATCCTTTTAATATATTCTACTATTTGATTTGCTATTTTATCGTTTAATTCTTTATCTTTGCTTTCTACCATTACACGAATCTTAGGTTCTGTTCCCGATGCTCTCATCATAAGTCTTCCCTTTCCTTCTAATTCGGTGTTAAACTTTACTATTTCTTTGCTTAATTCTTCGTTGTTCATTATTCTGAATTTATCACTTACAACTACGTTTTTATTCGTTTGCGGATAAAGTTCAACGTCTAACGCTTCAGACAAAGTACATTTTAAGTTGATTATCATATTTACAACGGCTATGGCACTTAGTATTCCATCTCCGGTAGTTGCTATGTCTTTTAAGATAATGTGTCCACTTTGTTCCCCGCCTATTGATAAATTTCTTTCCAACAATTTAGCTAAAACGTACTTGTCGCCGATATCTGTCCTTAACATATCTATGCCGTTTTTCCTTAATCCGTCTTCTATCGCCATATTAGTATGACTCGTTCCGACAACGGTATTCCCCTTTAATTTGCCGAGATTTTTAAGATATTTCGCTAATCCGTAAATAATTTTATCGCCGTCTATAATATTTCCCTTTTCGTCAACGGCTATAAGTCTATCAGAATCGCCATCAAAAGCGAATCCCATATCTGCCTTATATCTTAAAACCTTTTTTGATAAACCTTCAGGATATAATGCACCGCAATCTCTGTTTATTTTAAGACCGTCGTTAATACAGTTCGTAGCATAAACGTTTGCACCTAATTTCCTGAATACTTCAGGCGCAATCCTATGAGATGCACCGTATGCACAATCTAAAACGATTGTTTTTCCCTTAAGAGAGTGTTCACTTGCACCTATCAAAAAATCTCTGTATTGCTTTATTAGATTAAAATCTTGTTCGTATGTACCGATATTCGGATAACTATTCGTTTTGCTTTGAATAAAACAACGTTCTATTCTCTCTTCTTCTTTATCTCCGAGTTTGTATCCTTCCGGTCCGAAAACCTTAATTCCGTTATATTCCCCACTGTTATGCGAAGCACTTATAACAACGCCGTAATCAGCTCCGATTTTTTTTGTTAAGTATGCAACACCTGCCGTTGGCACAATGCCTGCATCTACAACTCTTGCACCGCCACTCATAGCACCACCCGCAACTCCCAACGCTAAATACGTGTTGGAAATACGTGTATCGCTACCTATCAAAATGGTCGGTCTGTCTTTTAATATTGACAAAGCATTACCTATCTTATAGGCAATGTCAAACGTTAAATCTTCGTTAATTTTTCCCCTTAATCCGTCCGTTCCAAAAAATCATCCCACACTATTATACCTTCTTTTCTTTCAAATATAAATGAACTCTGCCTTCTAATACTTCTTGACGAACTCTTCCTATTACAAAATCATCTGTCTTTACGTCTTTTGTAACCGTTGTGCCTGCACATATATAACTATCACTTGCAATATTAACGGGTGCTATTACGTTGCAATTACTTCCTATAAAACTATTATCGCCAACAATCGTTTTTTGCTTAATTCTTCCGTTATAGTTAACAAAAATCGCACCACAACCGATATTACAATCTTTTCCTATCGTTGCATCTCCTACGTACGCTAAATGACTTACTTTACTTCCTTCGCCTATTATTGCTTTCTTTATTTCAACGAAATTCCCTATTTTAGCGTTATCTTTAATTTCTGCCTCCGGACGAAGCCTTGCAAATGGTCCTACCGAAACGTTTTTACCAACTATCGCTTTTTCCGATTGAGAATAATTTATCGTTGAACCATCTCCTATAACCGTATCAACTATAAAACAATTAGGAAGTATAGTTACGTTATCGCCGATTACAGTGTTTCCCATAATCCTATTGTTTTCATAAATCGTTACGTTATTGCCGATTTTTACCGTGCTATCAATAAAAACTGTTTTTTTACCGTAGATTTTTAAGTTATTGCCATGAATATATTTCATTTATGTACCTCTTTTTTAGAAAACATCTTTATAATAATAGTATATTTTTTTAAAAATGTCAATATAAATTTTTTTATTTTTTACCAAAAATTGCACATTTTTGCATATTTTTCAAAAAAAATATAAAAAATGCGCATTTTATTTTTTTAAATTTAGTGGCTGATTTGTTAATTTTTCGCTTCAAATTTGGTTTTTAATCGCTTTTCCCTTTTTTATTTTTTTACTATTCTTACTTTATTTGACTTAAAATATAGTATGTGGTAAAATAAAAATATGAGAAAAAAAGTATTTGGAATAGTCGTTGCTCTTGAAAAAGAAACGGCTGAATTATTAAAATTATTAAACGTAAAAAAACAATTTATTTTAGCAAGTAAAAAGGTTTTTAAGGCTGAATTTAACAAAAGCACAATTTACTTAATTATAAGTGGCATAGGCAAAGTTAATTCATCACTTTGCACGCAACTTCTTATTGACAAGTTTAACGTTTCGGCTGTTATCAATTTTGGTAATTGCGGTGGATTAGAACCTAACGTTAAAGTTAAATCTTTATATAGAATTGACAGTTGTTTTCAATATGATTTTGATTTGTCTTATTTAGACAAAGTCCCCGTTGGCTATATTCAAGATTACGGCACTAAGTTCTTCCCTGTATCAACGGATAAATTAAACGGATTAGAACTTAAAAGATTAGCGACCTCAGACAGGTTTACGTATAAGACCGAAGACGTTGACGTCATTAAAGAAAACGAATGCGATATATTTGATATGGAAGGCGGTGCTATTGCCGAAGTTTGTATGGCAAATAATGTTCCGCTTTATATCATAAAAGGCGTTAGCGACACATATGGTAGCGAACAAGTTAATCAATACGAAGAAAATGCACAATGTTTAAGAGAAGCATTCCCCGACCAAATATTTAATCTCTTGACGGAGTTAATAAATGGTTAAGGATGAACTTATTAAACTTTCTGACGAAAAGTTTAAGCAATTCGCACAAAAATTAACCCCTGATACAAAATATAAATTTTTAGGTGTAAAAGTTCCTATCGTTAAACAAATGGCTAAAAACTTAGCAAAAAAAGGCGACTTCTCTTTTTTGAACGAAATACACGAATATTACGAAGAATATCTTTTACACGGATTTTTAATCGCTTTTGCAAAGTTTGATAAAAATAAAACCTTTTCATTATTAAACGAATTTTTAGATTACGTTGACAACTGGGCTACGTGTGATAGTTTAGCAGCATCATTAAAACCGTTTTTCAGAAAAAACATGGAGGAAACTTTTGAATTTTTAACTTCTTGCTTAAAGTCAACAAAAACATATAAAATCAGATTTTCTGTCGTTTCCTTTCTTGATAATTTCATTGATGAAAAATATATTGATAAAATTATTTCTTTAACAAAAGAAATTAAAAGCGAAGAATATTATATAAATATGGCAATTTCTTGGTTATATGCCGAAATAATCGTTAAAATACCAAACAAAATAATTTCACTTATTGAAAGTAAAACCTTGCCTAAGTTTATACAAAACAAATCAATTCAAAAGGCTATTGAAAGTTTTAGAGTTAGTGAAGAACAAAAACAATATCTTAAATCGTTAAAAATTAAATAAAATTGCAAATTATATCTGTTTTCTAATTGACAATTCATTATTATTTTTATATAATAAGTTAGCATTTTTATTTAAGTATGCTGATATGGCTCAGTTGGTAGAGCGCGTCCTTGGTAAGGACGAGGTCACCGGTTCAATTCCGGTTATCAGCTCCAAAAAAGGTCCCAAATGTGGGACCTTTTTTCTCGCTGGGCGTTCGTGAATATATTCACTCGGCATCATCTCCATTAAAAAGTCTCAAAAATATGAAACTTTTTCTCGCTGGGCGTTCGTGAATATATTCACTCGGCATCATCTCCATAAAAAGTCTCAAAAATATGAAACTTTTTCTCGCTGGGCGTTCGGGAATAAATTCACTCGGCATCATCTCCATTAAAAAGTCTCAAAAATATGAAACTTTTTCTCGCTGGGCGTTCGTGAATATATTATATTGACAAACAAATTGAAAAATGATAGAATATATTTAAAAAAAGGAGATAAAACATCATGAGCGAAACAAAAAATAAATACGCAGGAACACAAACAGAAAAAAACTTACAAACTGCTTTTGCAGGTGAATCTCAAGCAAGAAACAAATATACATACTTTGCTTCTACTGCAAAAAAAGAAGGTTTTGAACAAATATCCGCACTTTTCTTAAAAACAGCAGAAAACGAAAAAGAACATGCAAAATTATGGTTTAAGGAATTACAAGGTATCGGTGATACAGCACAAAACTTGCAATCAGCAGCTGACGGAGAAAACTTTGAATGGACTGATATGTATGAAGGATTTGCCATAACCGCTGAAAAAGAAGGTTTCCCTGAACTTGCTAAAAAATTCAGAGGCGTTGCTTTAATAGAAAAGCACCACGAAGAAAGATACCGTAAACTTTTACAAAACTTAAAATCAAACGAAGTATTTAATAAGAGTGAAATAAAAATTTGGGAATGCAGAAATTGTGGACATATCGTCGTAGGCAAAAACGCACCGGAAGTTTGCCCAGTATGCAATCACCCACAAGCTTATTTTGAAGTTAGTGCAGAAAACTTTTAATAAAATTAAATAAAATAAAAAATAAAAGGGAGTACAAAACGTACTCCCTTTTGTTGTAAAGAAATTATTCTTCTGTAATGTCTTCACTTTCACTTGCTGGTGAAATAGCAATCTTGCTTACCGTAGAGTTATCAATTTTCATAACACGAACACCTTGAGTATCTCTACCTATCTTGCTTATATCTGATGACGATACTCTGATTATCGTTCCATCGTTTGTGATAATCATAATATCTTCTTCACTTGTTACAAGTTTAAGACTTACAAGTTTTCCCGTCTTTTCATTAAATACGCCAGCCTTAACACCTTTACCACTACGAGATTGCAATCTGTAATCTTCTAATCCCGAACGCTTACCATAACCGTTTTCGGTCATTGTAATAATTTCAGAACCTTCTTTAATTCTTTGATCGGTTTTTTCACCATGTACAACGTAC
>JAKSOS010000172.1 GCA_024405475.1 Clostridia bacterium | reverse complement strand
ATGTGTGTGAATGCAACAGATGAAGACCATGGAATTCAATATCGTACAATGTATAGAGAAACGACAACTCAATACTGTTGTGGTTTTGGAAGACCGTTAGATATCGATTCGCCTGTTCGGTATTCAAGAATGTCAAAAGATGAATTATTGGTTTTTAAGCGTGCAAGAAATACAAAAAAAGCTAGCAAAGCAAAAAGTGCGTCAGTTGCCGAATATAACGCATCAACAGGTTTTGAAGCTGTTTTTGGTTTTTTGTACCTAACTAATGATATTGATAGGATAAATTTTTTAATTAACAAGGTAAACGAAGATGAAAATTGAAGGCAGAAATGCAATATACGAACTCTTAAAAACCAATAAAGAAATTGATAAAATAATGGTTGAAAGAGATCTAAAAGACGATGCAAGTAAAAAACTTATAAATAATATTAAAACAAAAAGAGTTAAAATTCAAATTGTGGACAAGTTCGTTTTAGATAAAGAAAGCGAATCTAAACGTCATCAAGGTTTTATTGCATTTGTTTCCGATTATAAATATTTTGATGAAGACGATATTATTGAGAGCGCACAAAATAAAGACGGTTTCGTTTTGGTCTTAAGCGAAATAGTAGACCCGCACAACCTAGGTAGCATTATAAGGGTTGCCGAGTGTGCAGGAATTGACGGCATTTTTATTGGGAAAGATAGAAGTTGTCAAATTACAGACACGGTTATGCGTGTTTCTGAAGGGGCATTAAATCACGTTAAAGTTGCAAAAGTTACTAATATCAACGTTACAATAGATAAACTTAAAGAAAACGGTTATTGGATTTACGGTGCCGAAGCAAACGGATCTAATATTTATAAAACAGACCTTAAAGGTAAAATTTGTTTAGTTATCGGTGGGGAAGATTCCGGAGTTAAAAAACTAACTCGTGAAAAATGTGACGCTATGATTTCTATCCCTATGTTCGGCAAGGTAAATTCTTTTAATGCTTCGGTTATTATATTATCAGAATTGTTATTAATTATTT
>JAKSOS010000171.1 GCA_024405475.1 Clostridia bacterium | reverse complement strand
TTTATATTTTTCAAGTGTTTTTTATCAAAGCATAGAATAATAAAAATTTGACATAATATTTTCGATGAAGACTAAAAAATTTCTTAAAATAACGGGGTTTATAATCTCTCTTTTTATAATTACATTTTTAATTTTTACCGCTTGGTATTTCGTCGCCACGAAAGATACCTTTTTCGATGAAAGTAAAATAGGTCGCTACACTCCCGTTTGCGAAGTTTACGATTATAGCGGAAAAATCATAAGTACGAACGGCAATAATTCTTACGTGAAAATCGAAGAATTGCAAGAATACACTAAAAACGCATTTATCGCTGTTGAAGACAAGCGTTTTTATTCTCATAACGGAATAGATTATCTCGGCATTGCCCGTGCAATGAAGAACAATTTATTAAGCGGAAAAATTAAAGAAGGCGGTTCGACTATCAGTCAACAGTATATAAAAAATACTTTTTTGAGCGGTGAAAAAACCGTCAACAGAAAATTGAAAGAAATTAAACTGACGAAAATTTTAGAAAACAACTACACAAAAGACGAGATACTCGAAATGTATCTAAACTCTATATATTTCGGCGAAGGAGCATACGGAATCGAGAGTGCGTCGAAAACCTATTTTAATAAAAATGCAAAAAATTTAACTATAGAAGAAAGTGCGACTTTGGCAGGTATAGTAAAAGCGCCGACTTTATATAATCCTTTCGATTATTACGACAAATGTTTTAAGCGAAGGAACTTAGTTTTGTCTTTAATGAAGGAGCAAAATTATATAACGACCGAACAAGAAAGAATTGCTAAAATTTCAGAAATTTCCGTAAAAAATACAAGAAATTACGAAGACAACTCAACCGTTTTAGATAAGGTTTACAAAGATGCTGTAAAGGCTTTAAACGTGAGTTCGACTGCCGATTTAAGCGGATATAAAATTTACACTTCGTATCAAGAGAAAGTGTCTAATTACTTTTATTTTCCGAAAGATTACGGAATAAATTGCGATATGACGGCGATGATAGTCGACAATAA
>JAKSOS010000170.1 GCA_024405475.1 Clostridia bacterium | reverse complement strand
GTAAAATTTTTAAGAAAACAAAAGCACTGGTCACAAGAAGATTTAGCGCTTGAGATAAATGTTAACAAAAATAATCTTTCTGATATTGAATGTGGAAGAAGAAATCCAACCTTAAAAATAATGAATAAAATCGCTAAAGGTTTAAAGGTCGATTTAGCCACTCTCCTATTAGGAGTGGGCAACAAAAATAAGTAAGAAAAAATTCTCCCGCGCACGAAGGCGAATTGAAAATTAACTAATAAAAACCGGTTACGGTTTTATTAGTTTTCTTTACATTTTTTTATCCGTGGGCTATTCTATTTACGGAATAATGCAAACTCCAACCATTGTCATTGAGCCAACTGATTCGGCTGTTAAAATTGTGGTCGGCCAAGTGATTGATCGTGAGCCGGTTGTTTTATATGCGACTACTCGTCCGCTTAATGGTTTAATTAAAAACGGAAACATTGTTGATATCAAATCGCTTAGTAGTCTTTTTAAAGAAATCTCTCATGTCGAAGATAAGAAGGCTCGTGTTCGTTTTGATATTCGTAATGCGGTATTGGTGCTTCCGCCGATTGGATTAGAGATTTACGAAGATAAGAAAACAACTTCGGTTATTTCTAACGAAAGCAAGATTCAACAAATCGATTTATCCAATATTATTGCGATGATTAAAAAAGGCAAAATCAAAAAAGAAAATAGTTTTGTGGATATTATTCCCACGGTCTTTTATTTATCAAATGGCAAAGGCAAGACTGATAAACTTCCACTAGGTTTAACTAGTGATTATCTTGGCATGAAAGCTATTATTTATACTTTGCCCAATCGTCTTTTTAATGGTTATAAAATGAGTCTAGAATCCGCGAATATCAAAGTTAAGAAATGCGTAATTTCTCCTAGTGCAATCGCGCATTTACTCGTAAATGACACGGAAACTCCTAAGGCTTATATCTACGTTGATGTTGGTTCAACTTACACTAGTATTTCGCTTCTTTCAAAAACGTTTATATATAACTCGGCTCATTTTACGATGGGAGGAG
>JAKSOS010000017.1 GCA_024405475.1 Clostridia bacterium | reverse complement strand
CTCTCTTATGGAACATAAACAAGATATGATGAATAGGATTGGAAAACTCTTTAATTAGATACCATCTATTAAAAGAATAGGCGGTTTTGTAACAATAATATTATAACATATTTCCTTAAAAAAATCAATGAGAAAAGGATTGCAATACATATTTTTTCATAATTGGTTTTTATAGATGGTTAAAAACCGTTTTACAAATTACATCTATTTTAAGGAAAAATATATGGAAATATATCGAGTTTCTTTTATAGGACATCGAGAAATTGACGACTTTCGGTTCGTAGAAGAACAACTTGAGGAAATAGTCAGAGATTTAATATGGTCAAAAGAATACGTCGAATTCTACGTTGGAAGAAACGGTGAGTTTGATATTTTGGTTGCATCGGTAATAAAACGGGCAAAACGAGATTACGGAAACGCTAACAGTTCTTTAATTTTAGTTTTGCCTTACCCGATTGCGAATATGGATATGATGGAAGATTATTACGATGAAATTTGGCTTCCGTTAGATAAAAACGTCCATTATAAGTCTGCAATAACAAAACGAAACGAATGGATGGTTGAAAATTCAGACATGCTTATTGCTTATGTGATAAGAGAAACCGGCGGAGCCGCAGATTGCCTACGATATGCAGGAAACAAAGAGGTAGAAGTAGTTAAAATTACACGAGATAAATAAAAAGATTGGTATTTTACAACCAATCTAAAACGACATCTATTACTACAATAGCTGAAGACTTAATGTGGTTTTGTTCACATGTTAAAATAAAAAATGTAAAATTATGGCAAAAAGCAATCCAAATATTGATTTTTTAAGGCAAATATAATATAATTATATTGGTTTATTGTAGTAATAGGTGAAAATAGAAAGAATATTTGTTTCATCTATTTGTAGGCATTTTTAACAATCGTATATTTTTGATTATTTTTTATGGAGAATAATATGAAAAAGAAACTTTTAATGGCATTTTTTCTGTCCGGATTAGTATTAATTTGTGCTATTGGTTTAATAGCATGTGATTCGGGTGGCGGCAATATTGATGATCCGGAGCCGAAACATCAACATGTTTATGTTGATACGTTAATTAAACCAACCTGTACGGAACAAGGTTATACATTACATAAATGTTCTTGCGGTGACGAGTATAAGGATAATTATGTAAACGCAACGGGGCATATTTATTCCACTAAATGGAGTTTTGATAGTACGTACCATTGGCATCAGTGTACGGGTAAAAACTGTAATGAAACAGGCGATAAAACTGTACATTCTTATGATAACGATATTTGCGTTTGCGGTGCGAAAAAACCGAGTGAGGGATTGCTTTTTTCGTTAAATGGCGACGGACAAAGTTATGCGGTTGCAGGTATAGGTGCTTGCGTTGATAAAGATTTGGTTATACCCGCCATATATAATGGAAAACCGGTAACACAAATTGCAGAAAAGGCGTTTATGTTTTGCACTTCGATAAAAAGTGTAATCATACCAAATAGTATAATAAGTATAGAGAGCGAGGCGTTTGAGAGTTGTGGACTTTCAGATGTAACAATTTCAGAGGGTGTAAAATTTATAGGGAGTTTTGCTTTCTGCGGTAATAATTTATTAACAACCATAACATTACCTAAAAGTATACAAAGTATTGGCATGGCTGCTTTTAGCGGGTGTGAAAAATTAATAGAAGTTATAAATAAAAGCAATCTAATTGTAGAAAAAGGAAGTAGTGCTAACGGAAGCATTGGCTTTTACGCATTAAATATTAAAACAGTTGGAGAAAGTGATATACTAAATAAAGACGGATATCTATTTTATACTAATGACGAAGTTAACTATTTACTAGGATATATAGGTGAAGAAACAGAAATAGCATTACCAAATGACTATAATGGACAAGAGTATGAAATTTATCAGTATGCTTTTTTCCAGAATTATACACTTACAAGTGTATCAATTGGGGAGAAAGTAACAAGTATAGGTGATTGTGCATTCTATAAATGCAGTTCATTAGAAAATATAATTATACCAAATAGTGTAATAAGTATAGGTAGTTCTACTTTTTATGAGTGCAGTTCGTTAACAAGTGTAACTATACCAAATAGTGTAACAAATATAGGATGGGATGTTTTCTCTCACTGCAGTTCATTAAAAAGTGTAACGTTAGGAAATCGTGTAAAAAGTATAGGATATAATACTTTCTCTTATTGCAGTTCCTTAACAAGTGTAATAATGCCGAATAGTGTAACAAGTATAGAAGATTATGCTTTCGTCGATTGCGGGGCGTTAACAAGTATAGAGATACCTAATAGTGTAACAACTATAGGTACGTATTCTTTTATTGGGTGTATTTCGCTTACAAATATAACCGTAGATGAAGATAATTTAACTTACAAGTCAATAGACGGCAATCTATACAGTAAGGATGGCAAAACTTTAATACGGTATGCGATAGGAAAAATTGATGACGCATTTATGTTCCCAAGTAGTGTTATAAGCATAGGTGAATATGCATTTTCTGGATGCAATAACTTAATATGTATAGAAATTTCGGACAGTATCACAAACATAGAGCCTAATGCGTTTTCTAGATGTGGAAAGTTACAAAGTGTAACACTTGGAAGTAATGTTGTAAGAATTGGTGCTGATGCCTTTTGGGGATGTGAAAAACTAATAGAGGTAATAAATAAAAGTAGAAAAAAAAAAAAAAAAGGTAGTTATGATTTTGGAGCTATTGGTTATTATGCTTTAAATATTAAATCTGACGGCATAAGCGATATAGACAATATTGGTGATTATGTATTCTATACTATAAATGATACAAATTATTTAATGTTTTATTTTGGAAATGATAAGGATTTGGTTTTACCCGATAATTATAGAGGGCAAGATTATGAAATTTATAATAATGTTTTTGAAAATTGTGATTTTATTACAAGTGTAGATATTGGTAATGGTGTAACAAATATTGGGTATCGAGCCTTTTTCGGTTGCTCGTCGCTTATTAAAGTTGTAATCGGAAGTGGATTAACCAATATGGGATTGGATGTTTTTGGAAGTTGTTGTAAGTTGGTAGAAATAATAAATTTAAGCAGTGTAAAAATTGAAAAAGGAAGCACTCATCTCGATATACTAAGCAATGATTGTGCTTTGAATATTAAAACAAGTAATGAAAGTGAAATCCAAAATAACAACGACTATTTATTTTATTCCGTTAATAATAAGAATTATTTAATAGGATATGTTGGGCACGATAAAGAAGTAGTATTACCAAGTGATTATAATGGACAAAAATATGAAATTTGGAGATATGCTTTCTACAATTATACTTCTCTTTCAAGTGTTACAATTCCAAATAGTGTAGAAGTTATAGGCGATAATGCTTTTAATGGTTGTTCCTCTCTTTCAAGTGTTACAATTCTAAACGGTGTAGAAATTATAGGCGATCATGCTTTTAGCGGTTGTTCTTCTCTTTCAAGTGTTACAATTCCAAATAGTGTGAAAACTATAGGTTTTCGTGCTTTTTATAATTGTAGTTTGTTAACAAGTGTAAATATTTCAGAGGAAATAACTTACATTGGATATGACGCTTTTGACTATTGCCCGAAATTAAAATACTATTTGTATGATAATGCATTATATATAGGTAATGATACCAATCATTATTTGATATTAATGAAAAATGTAAATGATAGAATTACAAGTTGTTTAATTAACGATAATTGTAAGTTAATAAATGGTAGAGCATTTTATATTTCTTCATTAACAAGTATAACTATTCCTAAAAGTGTGAAGTATTTTTGCGATGAAGCGTTTGGCAGTTGTGAGAATCTATCAACTGTAAATTATTTGGGTTCGATAGACAGTTGGTGTGAAATCGAATTTGAGGGGCCCACATCAAATCCTTTATACTATGCTCAAAAATTATATATAAATAATGAGTTGGTTACGGAGTTGAATATAGGGTTAGCGACGAAAATAAGCGATAATGCTTTCAGAGGATTTGACGCAATAACTAGTGTTGTGATAGGTGGGGCTGTAGATAACATTGGAAAACATGCCTTTACCGATTGTGGCTCGCTCAAATATGTTACGATAAATGATAATGTAACGAATATAGGTGATTTTGCATTTTCTTATTGTGATTCTATGATAGAAGTATCAATTATTGGCAAGGTAAAAATTATTGGGGCCTGGGCCTTTGAAGAATGTAGGTCATTAGAATGTGTAACTATATCAAATAATGTAGAGAGTATTGGGTGTGGTGCTTTTGAGAAATGTATTTCTTTAACAAGTATATTAATACCAGACAGCGTAACTAATATGGAACATAGCGTATTTAGTGGTTGTAGTTCACTTAAAGATGTTGTGCTATCTAAAAACATAATGGCTATAGATGGTTGTTTTTGTGGTTGTACGTCACTTACAAGCATAATAATTCCCGAAGGGGTAAAAAGTATAGGGGGAAGTGCATTTGCTAGTTGTTACAATTTAAAGAGTATTGTAATTCCAGATAGTGTATCATTTTTTGATGTTTATATTTTTGAGAATTGTTTCATACAAAATGCCGTTATTCCCGAAAGAGCTTTCAAATCAATTGAGAATCCATATTTGGAAACATTGACTATTACGAGTTGGGAGACTAACTCATGGCAATCATTTAGCAATTGTACTTCACTTGTAAGCGTAACGGTGGGAGAAAATGTAAAAAGCATAGGTTCTTATGCTTTTAAAGGTTGTTCTTCGCTTAGAGATGTAATTATAAAAGAAGGTGTAGAGAGTATAGATTATGGCGCATTTTATGATTGTGTTTCTTTAATAAATATTACAATACCGAATAGTATAATAAATATAGCAGAAGATGTATTCTATAATTGTTCATCGTTAAAGTATAATGAATATGATAATGGATTGTACCTTGGAAATAGTGATAATCCATATTTAATACTTGTTAAAGCAAAAAATAAGGATATAGTGTGCTGTATAGTAAACGAAAATTGTAGATTTATTATTGATGGAGCTTTTAATGACTGTAATTCGCTACAAGATATAAAAATTGGGAATAAAGTAAAATGTATAGGAGCCAATGCTTTTAATGGCTGTATTTCACTAAATAATATTAAAATACCTAATAGCGTTGAATATATAGGAGATAGCGCATTTTATGGCTGTAGTTCTTTATTAACCATAGAAATTTCGAATAGTATAGTGAGTATAGGTTTTTCTGCTTTTTGGGATTGTTATTCTTTAAAAGAAGTAAGATATTCGGGAAAATTAGCAGACTGGTGTAAAATAGAGTTTAGCACCGAGAGTTCTAATCCTTTGTGCAATCGTTCAGATTTATATATAAATGGTAAGTTGGTTGTGGAATTGGAAATATCTAATGTCACAAAAATAAACGATTATGCGTTTTATGGGTGTAAATCATTAACAAAAGTAACGATAGGAAACAGCGTAACAAGCATAGGTGATTATGCATTTTATTTATGTGATAATTTGGTAAATGTTACGCTATCTGATTCCATAATGGATATAGGGAAATCGCCTTTTTATGATTGTGTGCATTATAATGAATACGATAATGGATTGTATCTTGGAAATAGTGATAATCCATATTTAATACTTGTTAAAGCAAAAAATAAGGATATAGTGAGTTGCGAAATAAATAAAAATTGCAGGTTTATTGGTAATAGTGCCTTTGAAGATTGTATTTTGCTTAATAATTTAATAATGGCGGAAAGTGTAATAAGTATCGGAGATCGGGCATTTGAAAATTGTAGTTCACTTGAAAAAATTGAAATACCCAATAATGTAGTAAGCGTTGGGGAGTGCACTTTTATGAATTGCATATCATTAAAAAATGTAACGATAGGAGATAATGTAAGATATATTGGTGGATCTTCTTTTGCTAATTGCGTTGCACTTCAGCAATTTGCGATACCCAAAAGTATAACAAAGATAGGTTTTGCAATGTTTTCAAATTGTAGTTCGTTGCAGAGTGTGTCTATTTCAGACAATTTAATAGAAATTGAGTATGATGTGTTTAGTGATTGCTCTTCGCTTACAAGTATAATTTATTCTGGGACAATGGCACAGTGGAAAGCAATTGAAAAGCATAACAGCTGGAAAAATAACATTCCGGCAAGTTGCAAAGTTCACTGTGCAGACGACAATATAAATATTTAAGTAAAAAAGTAAAGATGGGATAGAGTTTTTTGTATTCTCTCAAAAAACAAAGGAGGAATATATATGAAAAATAATAAACATATTAAAGAATGGTATATAACAATATTTATATACATATTTGTGGCAATTGGTATTATATGTTTGCTTTTGGTATCTATATTATACGAAGAAAGTAAATTAAATGTTAATAACATTATTGCTATTGGAATTTCTTTATTGCCTTCTTGTGTCGCTGTTTTGACTTTTATATATACAATTGAAAGAGAGAGTAGCATATTTAAAATTGAAAAAAGAAAAACGGAGAACATTATATGTTCAAGTCTATTTTTTAAAGGTGTTTTAATAAAGAAAACACTAGATAAGAGTAGTCCAAAATGTCAAAACATTAAACTTGTTGAAGGTAAAAATATAGCATCTTGTTTAATAGGATTACATTTTAAAGCAAATAAAGACGAATATTTAGAGTGCTGTCAGATTAAGCATTTTAGAATAATCGTTTGTAAGAAAGTAGAATATGATCCAGTTGTTTTTGAATTTAAGAATTCGCAAATTGACCATATCAACTTTGATAAAAATGATGAAATTCTTGTTGAATTTTCAGTTTCAGTCAATCCTCGAATTTTTCATGAGATTTTTAGTGTTATAAAAAAAGGTGAGAAATTAGCCATAAAAATAAAATATGATATTGATTTTAGTACATTATATGGAGGAAGAATTAATAAAACAAAAGAATTAATAATGTATTGCAAAGAAGAGAGAAAAAAGGGTTATTATTTTTCAAATGACATTAAAACTTCAAATCAAGGAGAATATGAAAACGCTGATACAATATAAGTGTCCAAAATGTGGAGCTATTTATTCGACAGATGGATGGTGTCCTGAATGTGAAGAGGGTTTAGTTGCGGTTTTAGTTGAAGATGGATATTCGTATGCAGCAGATTCGTTACATTTTAATCCTAAAGAAGAATCGTCATATGACGAATGGGTTAAAAGAATGATTGATGAAAAAAACAAATAATAAAGTATTTTATGAAAAGGCGTTTGATGTCAAAACGAAATCAAACGCCTTTTACACAAGACTAAATTCTAAATAAAAAGGCGAACCCGTCTCCTAGTGAGATTGGGTTCGTCTTTTTTGACTGTGGTAGCCCCAACGAGAATCGAACTCGTGATTCCGCCTTGAGAGGGCGGCGTCTTAACCGCTTGACCATGAGGCCACGTCAAAGCAAAGCAATCTTGTCCGCAATAACCTTCGGTCATTGTTTGACCGATTTGCTTGCTTTTCCTTTTCCGCAAAAATTTCTGCGACAATTTTTGCGGGGATAAATAGAAGCAAAGTTTAAGGAAGTATTTAGCAAAGCAATCTTGTCCGCAATAACCTTCGGTCATTGTTTGACCGATATGCTTGCTTTTCCTTTTCCACAAAAATTTCTGCGACAATTTTTGCGGGGATAAATAAATAAAAGCAAAGTTTAAGGAAGTATTTAGCAAAGCAATCTTGTCCGCAATAACCTTCGGTCAGTGCTATAAACAAAACCTAACTTTTGCAACTATTACATTTTAGCACAAACCTTTCTATTTAGCAAGAAAATTGCATAAAAAAACCTGCGTTAGCCGACGGAAAAGCAAATAATAACCCGTTTTGTTAACAGGCGAATGTCAAATCCTATAACCGCTGTATCTCTTTATTAACGGTCGTAAAAATACAAACCAAGAGCGCCACTTGGAAACAGGAAATAAACTTTCTTTATATATTATTGTGGATTTTTTTGAACTTTTCCTATCGCACTACGAAGGCTATAATTATTTTACCAAAAACTTTTGCAAATAGCAACGTTTATTGACTTTTTTAATAAAATGCTTTAATATTTATTTAAGGAAAAAGCAAAAGAGAAGTTAAATTATGAAAAAACTTGTCAATTTTAGACCCATAGTGTTTTTAGCGTTATCACTTATTTGTGGTATTCTTTTAGCCTATGGGATTATTTTATCTAAAATTATATTTTCTGTAATAATTTCTCTTGTTTATTTAATTAGTGCAAGTTATTTTCTATTTTTGCACCCATTTAAGGACGGAATAAAAAAGAGATTATTTATTTTTGTTTTCTTTTTTGTTATATTTTTAGTTGGATTTTCAACGTTTAGTATATCGTTAAACAATTATAAAAAAGCAGATTTAGATAATCACTACTATACTGTAAGTGGGAAAATCACCGATATAAAAAAGACTGAATACGGTGCGTCTGCCGTCATATCAAAAGTTGACCTGAAAGGAATAAAAAGCGGAAAAACAAAGTATAAAATATTGCTTACTATTTATGGAGAAAACGATTTTGATATAGGTGATTATATTTCGTTTGACGCTTTGCTTATAGATAACGGCGAAATATTTGATAATAAGTTTTCGGCAAATAATATTTCAAAAAAGGTGAAGTATTCTTCGGTTATATCGGAAAGTGAAATAAAATTTTTATATAACAAAACAAACGTATTTGAAAAGATAAATATTTTTATAAGAGATACCTTAAATCGTGGTTTAGAAAAAGAGCAGTTTTCTGTTGCGTATGCAATGTTAACAGGCGATTCTTCTTATATAAACGAAAACGTTATTTTATCGTATCGTTCGGCAGGTGTTGCACATATCTTTGCCGTTTCGGGTTTACATATAGGATTTGTTGCGACGGCAGTAGGTTTTATTTTAAGAAAGTGTAAAGTTAAAAATTCCATAACAGCAATAGCAGTTATTTTAAGTTGCTTTTTCTATTCCGGAATATGTGGATTTTCTGCGTCTTCAATCAGGGCAAGTATAATGTGTGCCGTTTTGTATTTAGCACGGTTAAAATATCTAAAATACGACGATTTAACTTCTATTTCGCTTGCATCGCTCATTATTCTTTTAATTTCACCCATACAACTTTTTACGGTCGGCTTTGAATTGTCTTTCGCAGTAGTTTTGGGAATACTGGTTTTGAGTAAACCTATTACAAAACTATTTAAGTTCTTGCCACAAAAAATAGGTGAAGCATTAGGCGTTGTTTTATCGGCACAACTTTTTTCTATTCCTATTTTACTTTATTATTTTAATCAATTTTCTTTGTTTTCGGTAATTGCGAATTTATTATTTATTCCTATTGTCGGAGTTGTGTTTATATTGCTACTCGTTTCCACGATTTTCGGTGGAATATTTAAGATTGAAAAAATAATTTTATTTCCGTCCAACTTTATTTTAAAGATAATAAATATTGTAATAAACGCAATAGATTATAAAGTCTTTATTTTTGGCGGATTTGTTTTAGGAGCGTTTGTTGTTTTTTACTACTTTGCGCTTTTATTTTTAACAGACCTTATTAACTTAAAAGTTTTAGCGAAGAAAGTCGCATCTATATCTTGTGCCGTCATTTGCGTTTTAGGGAGTGTTGGATTAAACTTATACAATAAAAGCATAACGAAGTTTATTATATCGGGTAGTGAAACGATAAATGCAACTATAATCACTTATAATAACACGTCAACGATGGTGGTAAGCGAGGCGAATTTTATATATTCAAACAATGCGTTAAAGAGATTAAAAAATAATTTCGGAAAGGAAAGCGTAGATTATTTAATTTTAGTAAACGTGGATTCAATTCAAACTTTTTACACCAAGTTTAACACGGTATTTTCTGCTAAAAACATTATTTATTACGGAGAAAAGAATAGTGAGCAAGAAAGTATAATGCAAAAGTCTTTTCCCAAAGTGAAATGTTATTCAAAATTAGAAGAAGAATTTAATTTAGGTGGAATTGAGTATTATTTTGTTGATTTTGGTGGCGTTATAGGTAAGATTAAAGATAAAAAATTCGGCATATTTTCTAATCGGGAAAATTCGTTTAATTTAGGAAATCAAAAAGAGCAATTTGAACTACTTATTGTTTCGGATAGCTTTGACGAATTTAATTATTATTTTTCGCCGAATAAACTGATAAGTTATATTTTAATCGACAAATACGATAACGCTATTGAAAATGGAGTATCTGTTTATAAAATTAAGTAAAATTTCTTGATAAAAAAAGACAATTGTGATATGATAAAATAAACTAATAAACGGAGAGCAAAAATGATAAAATTAAAAAATTATGCAGTAAAATATGTTGACGGAAAACTTGTTAAAGCACAACAATCAGACGCAGTAAACAAGAAAAAAACTATTGCATACAAAATTATGCAAGCGCACAACATATCTAAAATAGACGGAAAGTTAAATATTAAATTTGACGAAATAACTTCACACGATATTACGTACGTAGGAATTATTCAGACGGCAAAGGCATCGGGATTAGAAAAGTTTCCGTTGCCATATACGCTGACTAACTGCCACAATTCTCTTTGTGCAGTAGGTGGAACTATAAACGAAGACGACCACGTTTTCGGATTATCCGCAGCGAGAAAATACGGTGGAGCATTCGTTCCGCCACACATTGCCGTAATTCATCAATATATGCGTGAAATGAGAGCGTTTGGCGGTGCAATGATTTTGGGTTCTGATTCTCATACTCGTTACGGTGCGTTAGGAACGATGGCAGTAGGCGAAGGCGGACCTGAATTAGTTAAACAATTATTAGATAAAACGTACGATATAGATATGCCTGAAATAGTTGCCGTATATCTTAAAGGCAAGTTAAGAAAGGGCGTAGGTCCACACGACGTTGCACTTGCACTTTGCAAAGAAACGTTTAAAAAAGGATTTGTAAAAAACAAAGTATTAGAGTTTATAGGTAGTGGCATTAAAAATCTTTCAATGGATATCAGACTCGGCATTGACGTAATGACGACTGAAACGACTTGTTTATCTTCCGTTTGGGAAACTGACGAAAAGGTAAAAGAATATTTTGCTATTCATGGAAGAGAAAATGCGTATAAGGAATTAAGGGCAGAAGACGGCGCTTATTACGATAATGGGATAGTAATAGATTTATCAAAGGTTGAACCTATGATAGCGTTGCCTTTCCACCCATCTAACGCATACACAATAAAAGAGTTTTTATTTCGCCCGTACGAGTTGCTTAAAGAATGCGAAGAAGCAGGCAAAAAATTACTTCCGGAAGGCAAGGGAGAATTTAAGCTTACCGATAAAATCAAAGACGGAAAAGTTTATGCAACCCAAGGCGTTATTGCAGGTTGTGCAGGCGGTATGTATGAAAATATTGCCGTATCAAGTGATATTTTAGGCGATACCGCAATAAATAACGACGATTTTACTTTGGACGTTTATCCATCAAGTCAACCTGTTTATAAGGGACTTGTAGATAACGGTTATATAGGCAAGTTAATGGATAACGGTGCAGTTGTTAAAACTGCTTTTTGCGGTCCGTGTTTCGGTGCGGGAGACGTTCCGCAAAATAACGGTTTATCTATAAGACATACGACGAGAAACTTTGAATCAAGAGAAGGCAGTAAACCTAAAGACGGACAACTTGCCGCAGTATTCTTGATGGATGCAAGAAGTATTGCCACAACAGCTAAAAACGGCGGTGCAATTACTTCGGCGTTAGATTGCGAGATTAAAGGCAAAATCAAAAAATATAAGTTTGACGATAAGATTTATAAAGCGAGAGTGTTTAACGGCGTTAAAAAGGCAGACACTTCTTCTCAATTAGTATATGGCCCTAATATTGCAGACTGGCCGAAAATGGAAAACTTAAAAGATAATCTTTTACTTAAAGTTGTTTCCGTTTTACACGACCCCGTTACAACTACTGATGAACTTATTCCTTCAGGCGAAACGTCTTCATATAGGTCTAATCCGCTTAAACTTGCCGAATTTGCTCTTTCAAGAAAAGATCCGGAATACGTAGGTAGAGCAAAGGCTGTAAAGCAAGAAGGTTTCCCGAAAGATTTGGGACTTAACGAAAACGATACTACATACGGAAGCGTTGTTTGTTCCATAAAACCGGGGGACGGTTCAGCGAGAGAACAGGCAGCGTCTTGCCAAAGAGTTTTAGGTGGAGTAGCAAATATCGCAAAAGAGTATGCAACAAAAAGGTATAGAAGCAACCTTATAAACTGGGGTATGATTCCATTTTTATTTGATAAAAACGATTTTGAAGTCGGAGATTACGTTTATATAGAAAACGTAAAGCAAGGCATATTAAACGGTGATAAAGAGTTTAAGGCAAAAGTAATAGGTAAAACGAATAGAAATATTACATTAAAATTAGACGCATTAACGGATGCCGAAAAGCAAATAATCGTAAAGGGCTGTTTAATAAACTATTATAAAAAGTAATATGGAAAGAACTAATTTTACAAATAAAGAGCTTTTGGAAAATCAATTAAACATGTTAAAAACTTTTTTAGAACGTGGTGTTATCAGTAAAGAGCAGTACGAGTACGAAGTAAAAGTTTTAACGACTAAAATAGAAATAGATAAAAAGTGAAAAAAGGTGGTAATATAAACCACCTTTTTTGTTTTAAAAATCATGATAAAAGCATATATATTTTATTATGAGTTTTTTTGATGAAATAAAAAAAAGTTTTAATATAAGCGAAAGTGTAAAGCCCGTATATAGAATATTGTGGGTGGGAGAAAATTCTTTATACGTAGAAGGGGTACAATCAATAAAAAGCTATTCAAAAGAGAAAATAGAATTAAGAATAAAAAACGGGCAACTGTTAATAGAAGGTGAAGAACTTTTAATAAAGAAGTATTGTTTGGGGGATATGGCGATTTGTGGAAAAATAAAAAAGGCCGAAAGGGTTTAAAAGTTTATTCGCTTTTTAGGGTGCGTGGAGTAAACTTAGATCTTTTTGTACATAATCTCGTAAGAAAAATGGAAGTTTATGACGTAAAAAAGGCAAAAGACGGCAAAAGTATAACGATAGGCGTTTTAAATAGCGATATTGAAAAATTTTTTGCAATTAGTAATGATTTATGTTATAATGATATAGTTAGAGTAAAAGAATACGGAATAGCGCTTCCGATAAAGTATTTGGTAAGCAATATCGGATTAGTGATAGGGGCTGTATTTTTTTGTTTAATAGCAATATATTTTAACTCGTTTATTTTTAAGTTTTCATTTACGGGAACGGGTAGCGTTATAAAAAGGGAAATAACCGATTGTTTACGTGAAGAAGGTATTAAAACTTTTTCGTCTATAAAAAAAGTGGATTTGGCAAAACTATCTGATACTATATTAAGAGAAAATCCGAGATTAACCTTCGTGGAAGTAAGAAAAATCGGTCATACTTTGCAAATAGATTCAAGTTTATCTCAAAACGAAAACAGGAGTATATTTTGCACTGCAGATTCTTTAATCAGCGATTGCGAAGGTGAAATAATAGAGTTAAAAGTTTATCGTGGCACTGCCGTTAAAAACGTGGGGGACTACGTAAAGAAAGGCGATATTTTAGTAGAAGGATTTATGAGTATAAAAGATACTACGATATCAACCAAAGTTTTATGTATGGCAGTGATAAAATCAAAGTTTACTTGCGAGTTTATTTTAGATAACGAAATAAGCGAAGAGCAAGCGTTGATTTTTGCCGAGAACGAACTATCGGATAAAGACGTTTTGGAAAGCGTTGTCTTAAAAGAAAAAACGGGAGATAAGTTTACGTACAAAGTAAACGTTTATTATAAGAATATTCTTTATTCAAATTAAGAAGGGAAAATACTTATGGAAAAACTAAAATCGTTAAAAGAACAGAGTTGGCAAAAGAAAGATTATTTAAGTGTAATAGGGATTTACGTGTTGAACCTTATTATCTTTGCAGGCTTATCTTTTTTAGCCTTAAAAAATTTAGGCGTTTCAATAAAAGAAGTTTTTGAAGATAACGGCGCAAACTTTTTAAATTACTTTGTTTTGCTTGCCATTTTATTCGGGTTTTTGGCAGTGTATTTATTGTTTGGCAATAAAGACTTTATAAAAGATGCAAAAAACTCTGAAATAATATTTTTATGTTTAGAAGTTTCATTTATTATTTGTTTTTTATTTAATAAAATATCAATTTATTTTCGTCCGTTTGCAATAGCAGGGCTTTTAGCGTTTTTCTTAACTAATAAACGTGTTTCAATTTTTGTAAACTGTTTGTTTTGTGTAACATACTTTTTGTTTCAAAGTTTTGCACAAACTCTTTTAGGCGCACAAATATATCAGTATCTTTATTTCTTTATTTTTGATATGGCAACGGGAATAATCGGCATTTATTGTGTAAAGGGTATTTATTCTCGTTTGTCAATGTTGTTAATGGGATTATGGATGTCTATTCCCGTTATTTTGTGCAACGTACTTCCTATCGTAGTATTTGATAAATACGATATTGAGTTGGGCTTGCTTTACGGATTTATTTCAGGGCCTACCGCCTCAATGATGGCAATAATTTTATTGCCTGTATTTGAAACGTTGTTCAAAAAAGCAACCACGTTTAAGCTTGCGGAATTAACCAATCATAAATCTCCTTTAATAGGCAGATTGATTGAAACTGCTCCTGGAACGTTCAATCACGCAATAATCGTTTCCAACATTGCCGAAGCGTGCGCAATTTCAATAGGCGAAGATGCACTTTTAGCAAGGGCGTGTGCATATTATCACGATATAGGAAAATTGCGTCGTCCTGAGTATTTCAGGGAAAATCAAGTGGAAGAAACAAGCCCACACGACGATTTAACTCCGGAACTTTCGGCAAACATTATAAAATCTCATACCGAAGACGGATATGATTTTGCATTAAAGAACAAATTGCCGAGAGAGATTGCAAACGCTTGTAGAGAGCATCACGGCACAATGCCGATTTTATATTTTTACGACAAGGCGAAAAAGTTTACCGACGGAGAAGTTCCTATTAGTAAATATTGTTATAACGGACCTAAACCGCAATCAAAAATATCCGCAATTATTATGATAGCAGACGGAGCGGAAGCGGCAGCAAGAACGCTTAAAGACCGTTCAAGAGAGAAGGTTACAGAAATCGTTAAAAAGATAATTGACGAACGTATGAAGTTAGGTCAATTTGACGAGTGTGATATAACCTTAAAAGAATTAGAGATTATTTCGTTTACGGTAGTTAATAGTTTGACGGGTATATATCATAAACGTATTCAATATCCAAAAATGAAGATAGAACAATTAGAAGAAAAGATAGAAGAAACGAAGAAGGACAAAGATGCCAAAGATTAAGGTTGAATGTTTACAAAAAAAAGTCAATATAAAAAAAATTACTAATGCGGTTTTAAAAGTTTTATCGCAAAAAGAGAAGTTTAAGGTTGAAATCGTCTTTGAATCTTTAGATGAAATTCATGCGTTAAATAAGCAAATGCGTGGAGTGGATAAGCCTACCGACGTGCTTTCATTTCCTACACTTGACGGTATCAGAGAAAAGATTATAAATAGAGATGACTGTTTAACCGAATTAGACGGTAAGTACATAATGTTAGGTTCAATAGTTCTTTGCGAAGATAAAATAAAAGAGCAAGCGAAAGAGTACGGTCATAGTGAAGAAAGAGAGAGAAATTATCTCATAATTCACGGATTATTGCATTTATTCGGATATGA
>JAKSOS010000169.1 GCA_024405475.1 Clostridia bacterium | reverse complement strand
GGTTATATCAATATTTCTAAATTTCGTGAGCAAGAATAATATTTGTTCTTGCGTTAAAATAGGGGATTTTATTTGTTCCGTGGCTATATCTATTTCAAGTTGCTTTTTTCTTTCTTCCAATTCTTCAAGGGCTTTTTTAGTTGTATCTAAAATAATGCCCTTTTTTATTGCCGTCATAACGTTGTCTATTTCGGAATTTGTCGTTTCAAGTTTTTCTTTTAAGGAATTAAGAAGGCAAGACTCGTCCATTTGTAAATCGTAAAGCCTGTAAGACAACTGTTCCATAAGAGCATCGTCCATAATTTTTTCTTTAACCGAGTTTACGACCAAATTTTCTATCCAGTCTTTTTTAACCGTTTTCTTATCGCAATCGTGATATTTTTTGGAACGGATACACTTATAATAAGTGTGAATCGTTCCGTTTTTTCCCGTTCCGCTTTCTCCGTACATTAAAGCCTTGCATTTGCCACAAAAGAGTTTGGTGGTGAGTAAATAGTCAACGTGAGCCTTATGGCGCGCAGGAGCCTTTTTATTAAGGTCTAACTTCTTTTGGACTTTATCGAATAACGCTTTATCTACGATAGCAGGAACGCCGTTAGGAACAACTACGTCCTTAAACTTGTATTCGCCTATATATTTTCTATTTGAAAGCATACGACGGATAATGTTGAAGTTTAGGGGATTCTCTCTTGCTTTCTTTCCTTTTTTTGCTCTCATAGTTACGCCGACACCACGAGCGTTCATATCTCTTATGATACTTGCCATACTGTCGCCTTTATTAAAACGTTCGAATATTTCAACAACGAAAGGTGCTTTTGCCTCATCTATTTGTAAATGTTGTTCGTCGTCAACATAATAACCCATAGGGGTAACCGAACCGTTATTCATACACTTTAAGGCGTTGTCTTTCATACCACGGTTTACCTTCTCGGCAAGTTCAACCGAGTAATATTCGGCATAACCTTCTAAAACAGACTCAAGGATAATACCTTCCGCACCTTCTGAAACTCTTTCCATTGCGGAG
>JAKSOS010000168.1 GCA_024405475.1 Clostridia bacterium | reverse complement strand
ATAGACTGAAGACGTTATGTTTCCTAAACTGTGTCCTGTCCATACGGCAACGAGTTCGTTGTCTATTCTACACTCTCTCGCTCTCGTCGTAAAAGTGTGGCGTAAGTCTTTTAACGTGTGATTCGGTAAATAGTTCTTTAAGTCAGTTCCCAAGTCGTGTAAGTAAATATACGGCTTTATTTTATGCCCTAAAGTTCTTTGATACATAGGTGACATGGGCACGGTTCTCGTTAAATTCTTTTGATAACTCTTTAACTTTCCGTTTTTGATAGTTAAAGTGTTGTCAGTTTCGTTTTCAACGATTCCGCTGATTTCACCGGGCCTTACTCCCGAATACAACATTTTTAAGAACACCCACTCGTTTTTACTGCCTTTAATGTCTTCCACGAATTTTCTTTCTTCTTCGTAAGTTAAGGCTTGTCCGTTAGTCCTTTCGTGCTTTTCTATGTAAACGGCTTTCATAGGGTTTTTATCTATTATTCCGTTATCTACCGCATATTGCAATATTCCGTTAAGAAGCATCTTAATGTCTTCGCAACCCCTTGGCTTTGTTTCGTGAAGTTTGTCAAGGTGGTCTTGTAGCATTGCCGGTTTAATTTCTGAAATATAGAATTTTTCATATACCGGCAAAATTTCCGCAATGTAGTAGTTCTTGTAAGTTTGAAAGGTGAGTGGTTTAACTCTTTTTTGTTTTACTTTGTAAATGTAATCGTCAGCAAACGGTTTGAATAGTACTTTTTTCTTTCCAAAGTAAATATCGCTTTCTTTTTTAGATAGCACCACGAAGTTTTGCTTGGCTTTTATGCTTTCTTCATAGGTGGAAAGCCACGCCGTTGCTTTTTCTTTTGCTATCTTAAAATTTTTACTTGAAAAGGATATATCGTATCCGTACTTCCTGAAACGAATATCTATCACACCGTCTGCCCTGACTCTGATTTTGCAATCTTTTAATCTTGGCATATCTTTTATCTCCTTGTATGTGAATTTAAATGATTCGTTCCTAGATTTTTCTTCCCGTGTTCCTTTTTTGTTTAG
>JAKSOS010000167.1 GCA_024405475.1 Clostridia bacterium | reverse complement strand
TATAAAAGCCACGGCGTTTGCCGTGGCTTTTAAGTTTTTTAATTATTAAAATGTTTCTTTCTTATTCCAAATATAAAAATTATAATCAGTAAAAGTTAAATCTTTCGTATTAACCCTTGCGGTATTATCTACTATACTCGTTAGATTTCCCGCCAAAAAAATATCTATTGCATAGTTATCATTTTGGTTTTCATAACAATATTCTACTTTATATGGTATATTTACATTTGGTGTCCACAAAGCAAAAATTTCTTTGTTTTCGGTTATAGGCGTTGTAAAATCAAAATCCCATTTGTCAAAAACATAACCTTCCCTAAATGTTTCTTCGGTAGGAACTTTCAAATAAAAATCTTCTTCCACACTTACAGCAACAATTCCTCCTACCCCGTCTCTAAACCCACCATAAATCATATAAAATACGTTATCACCGACATTTAATACTGCCGTATTATTTACTATTTTATTTTGGTAGTTGTTATCCGTATAAATTTCATAACCAAAAGAAGAAAAACCTTCTTCTTTATCTATTTTATTATCAAAACAAAAGGTAAAAGTTGAATTATAAACTTTCCCATAATAATTGCCGTCGTCAAGTTTATTCAAATACTCTTTAACAAGATTATCTATTTCAGCCGTTTTTATTACTTTGTGGCAATTAGTACACTCGATATGCTTGCTGCCTTTTGTTTTTTCGGTAGGCTCGCTATCAATTATCCACTCGCTTCTCGTATGTACGTGCGTAGTTTTGCTATCTTCGTTTTTATCACCTAAATTGTCGCAAGCGAATAAAGTAAAAACACAGGCTATCAATAAACCTATCAATAATAAAACTGCTAAAAACTTTTTTCTCATAAAACTCTCCGTAAAATAAAAAAGCGCCAGCCGAAGCCAGCACAAAAAACGCAAACTTCGATTGTCGCTAAACTAACTAATGGAAAATATATCTCAACTTTGCCAATGTTATCGAAATTCGCATTTTTACAAGTTTAAACATTGATAAATAAAGATAAATTCTTTATAGTTTAAATAAATTTGATTA
>JAKSOS010000166.1 GCA_024405475.1 Clostridia bacterium | reverse complement strand
AGAACAAGATAAACTGATTATTGAAATTAGAAAAGAGAAGATGGCATTTGATTATGATACTTACGATAGTAAACTTTTATCAGATTATATGTCACCTAAAGAATTTGAAAGTTTACTTGACAAATTAAACAGAGAATTAACTAGAGCATTTTTTGCAAAAAAGAAAAATGATGAAATTCAAACACCGAAATGGATATATTTTTTGACAATTGGCATTTTGGTATTTTTCGGTATTTATTTAATTATGATATATAGAGCACCAAGACAAAGCAATGGAAAAAATTTGAAATTTGCTTCAATTACTTTTGGTTTTATTGGAATAGGTGGTCTTTTAGTTTTAGAAATTTTTTTAGTTACGAAAAAAGTTGAGCCAGATAAACCTTTTAACGATTTCTTTATACGTTTACTTAAAGGTGAAATTAAAGGGGAAGAACAAAACGAATATTTATTAAATAATAAAATATCTCAAAATGCTTGCGAGTGCTTAATAATAAATATCGAAAACGGCAAAAATACCGAAGCTAAAGAATTTATAGAAAACTATATCGAAGAAGACGATATTTTGATAGACTTATCAAACGACTTGTTAGCTTTAATAAAATTCGAAAGCCAAACGGATATCGAATACCGTTCTATAAACGAATACGCTATCTTTTTGCTTCAATCGGTATACGAAGAAACGGGTGCAACGGCAAAGGTTTATATCGGCGGAAAGGTTAATTCGGTCAAAGACGTAAATATATCTTTTTCTCAAGCGGAAAATACCAAACGTATTTCAAATAAACTTTGCGAAGGCGGAAACGTTCATAACTATAAAGAACACGTTTTCTATAAGATTTTGGAAGACGTTGGAAGTTATAAATTAAATGAATATTTAAATACACTTTTAGATTATAACGAAAGCAAAATTTTCGAAGACGAAGAAATGATTAGCACCGCCGAAGAATTCTTGGAAAATAATTTAAACGTCAGCGAAACGTCAAGAAAAATGTATTTGCATAGAAATACTCTTATCTACCGCTTGGATAAAATAGAGAACGTAAC
>JAKSOS010000165.1 GCA_024405475.1 Clostridia bacterium | reverse complement strand
CTCTGCAAGATAGTTATCTAAAACACCCTTATAAAGTCCAAGTCCAAGACTCATTATAAGAATAGAAGAAAGAAATACCTTAAACCTGGTATTTTCTTTGAAGATATCTTTTAAATTTCCCATTACAACCTCTTATACTGCTTTATTGTGGTAAACCACAAAACTCATTATAGTTTTACGTTCCCTTTAAATCAATACTTCGCACAAAAAAGGGCGGACGATAAATCGTCCACCCATAAAATATACATCCCAGTATTTTTTTAAAAATTTATCAACCGATAGAAGCCTCAAGCATTGCTTTATCTTGAGCCATATAAGCCAAAACTCTTAGCTCAATCTGCGAATAATCAGCATCTACCAAAACTTTTCCGGGCGAAGCGACAAAGAATTTTCTAAGTTGCGATCCTCTTTCAGTTCTTACTGGTATATTTTGCAAATTCGGATCCGAGGACGAAAGTCTTCCCGTTCTCGTTTTATCTAAATTAAACGTGGTGTGAAGTTTGCCGTCGTTTCCGATTTTGTCTACTAATCCGTCAACATAGGTTGATTTAAGCTTGGCTAGTTTTCTATAAGAAATAACTTCGTTTATAACAGGGTGATAATGTGCCAGTTTTTCCAAAGTTTCAGCATCCGTGCTGTAGCCAGTTTTTGTCTTTTTTCCTCCCAAAATTCCCAGGTGAGAAAACAGCACTTCCCCTAGTTGCTTTGGTGAATTTATATTAAATTTCTCTCCGGCTAAAAAATATATTCTTTCGGTTTGCTCTTTTAAATCGCTGTCTAATTCTTTTCCATATTCGATTAAAGAATCTTTATCTACCGAAAATCCCACTTTTTCCATATCGTGCAAAATAGGTTCAAGCGGTTCATCAAGATTATATTCATATTTTGTTTCAACTTCTTGTTTAATGTCAGCTTCTTTTAATCCGTATTTATCCAAAAACTTTCTAAGTTCAAGTTTTGTCAAAAGTTCAGCCAGTTTGTCTTTATTCATTTCCCTTGGCATAAGGTCGCTTAAAGCTATGCCAATAGGTGCTTCTAAACAGATTG
>JAKSOS010000164.1 GCA_024405475.1 Clostridia bacterium | reverse complement strand
CTATAAATTGGGTGCGGAAGTTATATACGAATCTTTAGAACCGATTCACGTTTCAGGGCACGCTTGCAAAGGGGAACTTAGAACGTTGCACTCATTAGTTAAACCTAAATTCTTTATTCCCGTTCACGGCGAATATAGGCACTTAAAAAAACACGCAAACCTTGCCGAAAGTATGGGGACTAAAAAGAGCAATATTTTAATTGCCGAAATAGGCGACACGGTGGAACTTACCGCAAACACTATTAAATTCGGCGAAAAATTTCAAGCAGGTTCACGTTTTGTTGACGGCGTTGGAATAGACGGAACGGACAGTTTTATTTTAAGGGATAGAATACACCTGTCTGAAGACGGGCTTGTTGTCGTCGTCGTGGGGCCTGACGAATTATCGCAAGATTTAACTTCACTTGAAATTATCGGTAAAGGCTTAATGTTTACCGACGATATGATAGTAGAAGCCAAAACCACCGTTGTAAACACCCTTAAAAACATAGATTTGAGAAAGGTTACCGACGAGAACGAATTAAACGGCATAATAAGAAGATGCTTAAAGAATTTCATTTTCAAAAAGACCAAGAAAAATCCTATGATTCTTCCTATCGTGATGGCGGTATAATGATTGAAAAAATAAAGGAAAAAAGAGAAGAAGCAAGAAAGAACGGTAACCCCGTTTTGCGTGATAAATCTTTTGAATTACTGTTAAAAATTATAGAAGAAAAACAACCGAAAAAAATTTTGGAAATAGGCGTTAACGTGGGCTTATCGGGTATCGCTATGCTATTATCAAGCGAAGATAGTTTTTTAACGGGCATAGAGATAGACGAAGACGTGATAAAAAAGGCAAAAGAGAACTATAAAGAATTCGGTGTAGAGAATAGAGTTAAAATATTTTGCGGTGACGCAGGTGAAATAATACCTATTCTTACGGGAAAATACGATTTTATTTTTTTGGACGGACCGAAAGGGCATTATTTCGAATACGTTAAAAACCTTATTCCCGCACTAAATAAAGGCGGTGTGCTTTTTGCCGATAACGTGCTTTTCCGTGGA
>JAKSOS010000163.1 GCA_024405475.1 Clostridia bacterium | reverse complement strand
ACTTGCATCTTGCGAAGACCTTGATTATAAAGTAAAAGTTGAACTCTATAACGCAGTTAAAGCCGAAAAAGGCGAACAACGTTTTGAAAAAGCAAAAATTCTAATAAAAGATTATACGGGCAAAAAAAATAATCTTGAAAAAATTTTTGAAGAAAGTTACGTAAACTACGTAGTAGGTGAACTTGATAAAAACGGTGTTACGGCAATTACTTTAGAAAGCAACGGCTATCCGAAACTTTTAGAAAATTGTGAAGACGCACCACTTGTGCTGTTTTGCAAGGGCAACACGGAGTTATTAAACGGTAACACCTTTTCGATAGTCGGTAGCAGAAAGAGTTTGCCTTTATCCATTCATTTAGCGGAAGAGTTTTCTTTGGCATTAATAGAAAAAGGGTTTACGCTAGTTACGGGAATTGCCGAAGGCGTAGACGTAACCGTATTGAAAACCGCACTTAAAAACAACGGCAAAGTAATTTCGGTTATATGCGGTGGGTTTAACAATATTTATCCAAAATCACACCAAAATATTTTTAACGAAGTTGCAAAATGTGGGCTAGTGATAAGCGAAAGTTTTTTAACGGTTATTCCAAAGCCTTTTATGTTTCCTGTCCGTAACAGAATAATAGCAGGGTTATCGAAGGGGACGCTTATCGTAAACGGCAGTAAAAAGAGCGGAACGATACACACCGCAAATTATTGTTTAGATTACGGAAGGGAAGTTTTTGCTATTCCTTATAGCGTAAACGTAAGTAGCGGTGAAGGAAACAATTATTTAATTTCGTTAGGTGCAACACTAACGCAAAAGCCCGAAGATATATTTAATTATTTCGGAATAGACAGCGAACGTAAAAAAGAACAAATTTTAACGGACGAAGAAAAGAAAATAATTTCCGCATTGACAAACGGAATAAACCACGTGGAAGAAATAAGTTATAAAACGGGAATAGAATTTAACAAAGTTTGTTCTCTTTTATCACTTATGGAAATAAAAAATCCCATATCCTATCCCCTTTTTATAAACTCGTGAGTTTTCAACTCGTAAGTTTATTA
>JAKSOS010000162.1 GCA_024405475.1 Clostridia bacterium | reverse complement strand
TTACTGCCGCATTTTCATCAAACCGAACATAACTACCGTCTTTTCTACGAGTAGACTGTTTTGTGCGCACAACAACAGCTCTAATGACATCTCCTTTAGAAACCACCCCACCAGGGCTAGCTTTTTTTACGGACGCAATAATAACATCTCCAATATGTGCAAACCTACGTCTAGTTCCGCCTAAAACTCTAATACACATTATTTCTTTAGCACCAGTATTATCTGCTACTTTTAGTCTAGACTGTTGCTGAATCATACACTTTTCCTCCTTTCAAACATAATAAAGCTAAGATCTATTTTGCTTTTTCTAAAATCTCAACCAAACGCCAATATTTATCTTTACTAAGTTTTCTAGTCTCCATAACTTTAATGGTATCTCCAAGCTCACATTCGTTTTTTTCATCATGTACCTTTAAACGAATACTACGTTTAACAATTTTACCATAAAGCGGGTGACGCACACTATTTTCAATCACGATAACAACAGTTTTATCCATTTTGTTGCTTACTACTTTACCAATAGCTTCTTTACGTTTAGACCTAGCTTTTTCTTGTTCAGCCATTCAAAACCTCCTCCTATTCTTTAAAATATATTTTTATACTCTAAATTTAAATTTTAACTTTTAACTTTTTTTAAAACTGTTAACTTGAGTTAAAATCCTCGCTATTTCTTTTTTCACTATCTTAGTTCTAGCAGGATTCTCTACCTGGTTTACAACTACTTGAAAGCGTAAATTAAAAAGTTCAGTCTTAAAATTTTCTAACTTCTTATTTAACTCTTCTAAAGACATTTCTTTATAATTCACTCTTTTACTTTTTTTCATCAAATAATTCCTCCCTTGTTTGGCTGTTCTCTACACACGAATTTACATTTAACAGGGAGCTTATTCGCAGCTAAACGCATAGCCTCTTTTGCCGTCTCTTCGCTAACGTCTGCAATTTCAAACATTACTTTACCAGGCTTTACAACTGCTACCCAAATTTCTGGTGCACCTTTACCTTTACCCATTCTGGTACCCAACGGTTTTTTTGTGGTTGGTTTATCAGGGA
>JAKSOS010000161.1 GCA_024405475.1 Clostridia bacterium | reverse complement strand
CGTGGGAAAGAATGATTCAAGGTAGTCTTATCGAAACAGAAGGATCAACGCCAAAAGAAAGAATAAGGAAAGGTTATGAAACGATATATAAAATGCGTGGGGCAAAACTGTTCCCGTATGTGTTTTTAGACGTAAAATCAGGTAAAAAAAGTATTATTAAAAAATAATTATACTACATGAATAATGTAATGTTTGGATATATGATGTAAACAAACAAGGAGATAGATATGAAATTTTCAAAAAACGATACGATAAGATTAAACGAAAAGGACCAAATAGCGGTAATAGAACCATTAGGACTACTTCCTGCCCGTTCTATCGCTCTTTGTAACGGTAAAATAGGCTATCTCATGGATTTAAGACCGAAAAACTTTGTTTCTTTCGTGTCCTACTTGACGGGGAAGCACCCGTTCAAAAACAGGGCAACAATGTTAAAGTGGTGTATTAAACTTTGCACGGCATTTAAGAAGTTGCATGAAATGGGATACTCTTATCAAGACTTAAACGACGGTTCGTTTTTTATGGATCCCGACACCGGAGATTTACTTATCTGCGATAACGATAACGTTACTGCAGATAAAAAGAATTTGGGAATACTCGGTAAAATGCGGTATATGGCACCTGAAATAGTCAGGGGCGAACAAATGCCGGACGTTCACTCGGATAGATTTTCGCTTGCGGTTACTATGTTTAGGTAACCCTTACGAAGGGGAAAGACTAAAAAATTACGACATTATCGACGAACAGGCAGAATACGAAATGTTCGGTAAAAACCCGATATTAGTTTATCACAAAACGGATAAGTCGAATCGCCCTATCCGTGGTTATCACAGTAGCGTATTAAAACGTTGGGCATATATTCCGCTTTACGTTAAAGAAGCGTTCCACAGAACTTTCGTGGACGGTTTACAAGATAGAGAAAACGAAAGAACAACCGAAATAGAGTGGCTTAAACTTTTGACTAAATATAGGGACGAACTTATAGTGTGCCCTACTTGCGGATACGAATATATTTACGGTTATAGCGAGAACTCTACTTATAACGTTTGTCCTGCTT
>JAKSOS010000160.1 GCA_024405475.1 Clostridia bacterium | reverse complement strand
CATGGTGTTATCGAGTTTTCCATCGTCGGTAATACCGTTGGAATAACACACGTCTTCTTGCCCCAAATTTTCGGGCCCCGCATTACGGTTTGTGTATGACGAAAAGAATTCCGGATGACTGGATTTCCACACACTCGGTTTTACATAATTAGTAATGGTGTGAATATTTCCGAGTTCGGTTGCCCAGGGACTTCCTACAATAGAACTTGAACCGAATTCTCCGTATTGAGTAGTCCTAACCAAAAATTCTTCGCTCATGTTGTAATCCAAAAAGGATCTTTGTGCAAATTCGGGTGCCATTTGATAATCGTAATCGGCGAAAAGAATTTTATCGGTTTTGATATAGTAAGTATAATCTCCCGTAACAAAGCGCAAACCTATATATCTTTTCAAAACATCATAAGCGCCATACAAAACACCCCTATCGTTATCGCCAACTATATAAAAATTATCATCTATAACTTTAACAAAAAAGCCGTCGTTATTTAATGAAGAATAATCAAGTGATAAACCTTGATTTTCAAAGCTTTGAGTTTTCCCTAAAGAAATATAATTACTTATACCAACAGGTAAAGCATCTCCTTCGTAAACTATAGGTAAATTTTTACCACAAGATTGAGAAATAAAATTATTTAATTCCTTTGCCGCATAATCTAAAACATCCGTCTTTTCTTCGGGAAGAAGAATATAATAATAAACGTTTTGACCGTCTACTATATTGATTTTTTCCATATCGTTATAAAAATCGCTATTATAACAATCTATTTGCTTTTTATAAATTTCGCCAAGATTTTCGTTTTGTATATTACTTTCTTTGCTTGAATCTTTTTCCAAATTACTGCAAGCAGTTAAAAAACAAAACAAAAGACACATTAAAAAAGAAACAATCTTAATACTTTTCATATTATCACCTATTCTGTTTATGAGCAAACAGTAAAATTAAAAACGAGCCTTTTTACGTTATACGACGAATCAGTCGCTCTATACACCAAACTAAAAGAGCCAACATTAGATAAGGTTATCTTATTTCCTTTTTCACATAAAGAAATCTCACCTGTTTTATTATT
>JAKSOS010000016.1 GCA_024405475.1 Clostridia bacterium | reverse complement strand
GGCGCAAAACTTTTTTTATAACAACATAGTTAAAAAACTTTGCTAAAATAATTGTATTTTATTTATATATTATGTATAATATTAATAATTATATATAATAATGTTTATTATTTTTATAATTTTTATTCAAATAATATTTATATTAAAAAAATACATACTAATTTAAGGAGCGTTTATTTTGGGTACTAAAAAATCAAAGTTAATATGGGTTATTCTTATTATAATACTTGCCGTAGCGGCAATATTTTCATTAACGAACTGCATAAATAAAAAAGTTGAAGTAGATTATTCAGATTTTTATCAACTCGTTAATTTAAGTGGCGAACAGTTAGATGATAACGGAGAAAAAATTGCAGGTTCTTTTACCAAGGACACGTTAAATGAATTTGTAGTAACTGATAATTCTGCATTAAAAACTGCTATAGAAAAAACGGTTTATTCCGATTTTATTATTCAAAAGGTTGTTTTTAGCACGTATAATATCAATTTTACCGTTTTAATGAAAAACGATAGTAGTAAAGCAACGAAGACTTTTACAACAAACTATACCAGAACGGCTGACGTAGATTTTGCATTACAAGAACTTTTGTCGGAAAAAGGAATCTCTTTTTCTGCGACTGATCCTAATGCAGGTTCAATATGGTCTTCTGTTCTTCCGATATTAGGATATATAGTAATTGCAGTCGTATTCTTTATTTTGATTATGCAAACGCAAGGCGGAACAAAGGGCGCTATGAATTTTGCAAAAACTAATGCAAAATTAAATCACGATATTAAAGTAAGGTTTAGCGACGTTGCAGGTGCTGAAGAAGAAAAAGAAGAATTAGAAGAAGTTGTAGATTTCTTAAAGAATCCACAAAAGTTTTCACAAATCGGTGCAAGAGTTCCTAAGGGTGTTTTGCTCGTAGGCCCTCCCGGAACAGGTAAAACGCTTTTTGCAAAAGCAGTAGCAGGCGAAGCAGGTGTTCCGTTTTTTTCAATCTCCGGTTCAGACTTCGTTGAGATGTTTGTCGGCGTTGGTGCATCAAGAGTAAGAGATTTATTTGAAGTTGCAAAAAAGAGTATGCCGTGTATCGTTTTCATTGACGAAATTGACGCAGTAGGTCGCCGTCGTGGAACAGGACTTGGCGGTGGAAACGACGAAAAAGAACAAACGTTAAATCAACTTTTAGTTCAAATGGACGGCTTTGAATCTAACGATGGAATAATCGTTATTGCTGCAACAAACCGTGCAGATATTTTAGACCCTGCATGGCTTAGACCGGGTAGATTTGACAGACAAATTTACGTTAACGTGCCAGACGTAAAAGGTAGAGAAGCAATCTTAAAAGTTCACGCAAGAAATAAGCCTTTGGCAAGAGACGTAAACTTCAAAACGGTTGCAAGAATGACGAGTGGTTTTTCAGGTGCGGACATTGAAAACTTACTTAACGAAGCGGCAATTTTAGCAGCGAGAGATAACAGAAGTTTTATCACGAATAAAGACCTTTACGAAGGTATAAATAAAGTCGTTTTAGGTCCACAAAAGAAATCAAGACTCGTTACCGAAACAGATAAAAGAATCACTGCTTATCACGAATCGGGACACGCAATCGTTGCAAAAGTTTTACCGAATTGCGACCCTGTTCACGAAGTAAGTATTATTCCGAGAGGTGGGGCTGCCGGTTATACGATGACTCGTCCGGACAGCGATGATAATCACTTAACAAAGTCAAAAATCATTGATGCAATTTCAATGATGCTCGGTGGTCGTGTAGCAGAAGAAATTATCATAAAAGATATTTCCGCAGGTGCATCTAACGATATTCAAAGAGCAACTGAAGCCGCAAGAAGTATGGTAACCGAATGGGGTATGAGTGAAAAAATCGGACCTATTTCTTATTCTTCTAATGGTCAAACGTTTATCGGCAGAGATATGATGGAACATGTAAATTACAGCGAAGAAATTGCAAAAATCATTGACGAAGAAGTTAAGGCAATTATTGATACTGCATTAAATAAAACGAGAAAAATTTTAACTGAAAATAAAATTTTACTTGAAAATATGGCAAGACTTTTGATTGAAAGAGAAACAATTTTCACCGAAGAAGTTGATATGATTATGGCAGGAAAATCCGTTGAAGAAATTATGAAATTCATGGACGAAAATGAAAAATCAATTTCTGAAAATCCGTTTGAAAGAGGCAATCCTACAATAATAAAAGAGAATAAAAAGTCAGAAGAAAAAGCCGTTGAAACGGAAAATAAAAATGACGAAAGCGAAGCAAAAAAGAAAAAATAAATTCAAAAAAATCTTCAATAAATAAAGAAGAAAATAACGAGAAAAGCGAATAGAAAAAGGAAGGAAACACAATGGGAAAAATCATCGCATTTTCAAACCAAAAAGGTGGTGTTGGTAAAACGACGACTTGCGTAAATATGGCTGCATATTTAGCACAAAAAGGTTATAAAACACTTATTGTTGACCTTGACCCACAAGGCAACGCAACGAGTGGTTTAGGATTTGCAAAAAGCGAAGTTAAAAATTCCGTTTACAACGTAATGATAGACGAAGCACCCATAGAAGACGCAATAATAAAAACGGAAATCAAGAATTTGGATTTGCTTCCGAGTAGCATTGATTTAGCAGGAGCAGAAGTTGAATTAGTTTACGTAAAAGACAGAGAACACGTTTTAAAAAGAGTTTTAGAAAACGCAGTTAAATGTTATGACTATTTAATGATAGACTGTCCGCCTTCGTTAGGACTACTTACGATAAACGCATTGTCTTGTTCTAATTCTGTTATTATTCCTATACAAAGTGAATACTACGCATTAGAAGGTTTAAGTCAACTTATGAACACGATAAGACTTGTTGTAAAACATTTAAATCCTTCGTTAAAAGTTGACGGCGTTGTTTTGACGATGAACGATAATCGTGCAATTATATCAAGACAAATTACCGAAGAAATTAAAAAGTATTTTGGAAAGAGAGTTTACGAAACGGTTATTCCGAGAAATATCAGACTTGCCGAAGCACCGAGCCACGGCGTTCCTATTATGCTTCACGATACAAAGTGTGTCGGAGCAAAGGCATATTTAAATTTAACAAACGAATTTATTGAAAGACAAGGTAAATAAAAAATCTCTAAAGGAAGGGAAATATATGAATCCAAAAAACAGAGGATTAGGAAAAGGGTTATCTGCTCTTTTTTCAGAAACAGAAGAAGACTATGGCAAGAGTTTGATTTTTGAAGAAGAAGAAAATTCTAAAAACGAAGGAGTTAGTGAAATTGAAATTTCTTCAATTTTCGCAAATCCGAATCAGCCGAGAAAAGTTTTTGATGAAACAGCGTTAAAAGAACTTTCCGATTCTATTAAAAAGCACGGCGTAATTATGCCTATCATCTTAAACAGAAGTGGCGATAGGTTTATGATTATCGCAGGTGAAAGAAGATTTAGAGCGGCAAAACTCGCAGGCTTAAAAAATATTCCTGCAATCGTAAAGAACTATAACGAAAGACAAATTAAGGAAATCTCACTTATTGAAAACTTGCAACGTGAAGATTTAAATCCGATAGAAGCCGCCAACGCAATGAAGTCGCTTATGGAAGATTATGGTTTAACTCAAGAAGACTAGGCAGACAGAATAGGTAAATCTCGTCCTGCAATCGCCAACACCTTAAGATTGTTAAATCTTTCTCCGGAAGTTACAAAGTTAGTTGAAACAGGTGAACTTTCCGCAGGGCATGCAAGGGCGTTAGTTTCCGTTCCTAAAATGGATCAAAAGAAAATGGCTGATAACGCCGTAAAAAACGGACTTTCAGTTAGAGAAATAGAAAAAATCGTTAAGGATTATTTTATTCCACCCGAAGAAAAGGCAAAGAAAAAAATAAAACAGGAACTCTCTGCCGAGTTAAAGGAACTTATAGGCGATATGCAAAGAGTTTTCGGAACGAAAGTCAATGCAATAGGCAACGACAACAAGGGTAGAATCTATATTGATTATTACACGAGAGACGATTTAGATAGACTTAACGAACTTTTAGAAGTTTTAAAGAAAAACAGTAAAATCTAAAAAGGAAAAATGAAAAAGACGGCGTTTAATAAACGCCGTTTTAATTGTATGTTAGAGTTTTTTAAAATTGAAAAAGATACACTTAAATTTGCCGAGTGGTTTAATAAATCGGAAATTCAGTTTTGCGATTTATCGGTAGGCACAAAGTTTTTATGGAGAGCAGGATTTTCTTGTGATTACGCTTTTTTTAACGACACTCTTATTATAAAGGAAAGTTGCTCCGATTATAAAGACGCATTTTATTTTCCGATAGGAAAAGACGTTGACGGTGCGTTAAAAGAAATAGAAAATTACGTAAAAGAAAAAAACGGCGAATTAAAGTTTTGCTGTATAGATAACGTTCACGCTGTAAACTTAAGCGAAAGATATTTTAAGACAAAAGTTTATAACGATAGAAACTGGAGCGATTATATTTATGATGCAAATAGTTTTAAAAGCTTCGTAGGGAAAAAATATAGCGGACAAAGAAATCATATAAACAAGTTTAAGAAATTGTATCCTGATGCAAAGGTAAGAGATATTGAATTTTGCGACGTAGAAAAAATAAAAAATTTTTTATGTGAGTACGAAAGTAAAAATCAAATCGTAAGTGAAACCGCAATTATAGAAGATAAGCATTTAAGAGAGTACGTAGAAAATATGTTTTCATTAAATCAAGTCGGAATAATTGTTGAAGTAAATAATAAAATCGTTTCATTTTCAATAGGCGAAATAGTTAAAGACACGTTAATCGTTCATATAGAAAAAGCACTTACCGAATACGAAGGAGTTTATCCGTTTACCGCAAACGAGTTTGCTAAAAGTTTTGCAAACGAAAAAGTAAAGTTTATAAACAGGGAAGAAGATTGTGGCGACCAAGGATTAAGAATATCTAAACTACAATATCATCCTATAGAAGTAAAAGAAAAAAACTTCGTAGAAGTTTTCACGTTGTTTTCTGATATTAACTCGCCCGTAAAAATTGAGGGGGAAGAAATTGAAATTTCCGAAATAAAAGAAGAAGATAAAGAGAGATATTTTTTGCTTGCAACAGACGACGAATTAAATAAATATTACGGATACGATTATAGAGAAGATTTAAAAAACGAAAAACCGACTCCGCAATATTTTTATGATTTTGTAAACAAATTAAAAGAAAAAAAAGAAGAGTATCCGCTGGCGATAAAATTAAACGGAAAACTAATCGGAGAAATTACTTTCTGGAATTACGATTATTACGGAAGTGTTGAAATAGGAATAAGATTATTAAAAGAATATCAAGGTAAAGGTTTAGCGCAAAAATCTTTTACACTTGCTATAAAATATTTGCTTGAAAAAGTAAAAGCGAAAAAAGTTTGCAGTAGGGTTTTTAAGCAAAACGAAAGTTCAATTAAACTTATGAAAAAAACGGGGTTTAATTTAGTAAGCGAATCTAACACGCATTATTTTTTTGAAATATTAAAAAACTAAAAGGCGTTATCGGTTGCAATTAAATTTGCACCGTCTAAAAAGTTTTCAACTAAAATATCTCCTATCTTTATAGGGGAAGAAAAACATAAAAGGGAAATCTTTTTCATTGCGAGAAAAAGGTTTTCTTTTTTTATTGCCTTGTCGGTTTTTACGGGGAGCATATTGCCGTTTTTTAGTTTAACCGTTGTCGTTAAAATTCTTTTAGGCTCGGTCATTTCCGCTTCTACGTAAGCTTTGCCTTTTGGACAGGTGTTGCCTGAAATTAAAAGTTCATCCTTTTCTCTTTTTGCCGTGATCGTACAACCTAACGGACATTCAATACAAGTAAAAGTTTTTTCCATATTTACTCCTAAACTATTTTGCATAAAGGGAAATTTTTATTTTATCTACTAAGTTGGCAATTTTATCAAAAGGGAGAGTTATGCTTTCCATTTCACCCGGAGTGCAAACGGGTTTTTTCTTTGAAAAATAAACTACGCCGTTTGAAGACGCTTCAATTAAACAGTTTCTGAATTCGTTTTTAACTCTGAAATAAAACTTAATATCGCCTTTAATATTTTTGTTTATTTTTTGTGGAAGAACGTATGCTAAGTTTTCGTTTTGAGCAACTTCTATAACGTCTTTTTCTTTGTGTTTATTATTTATATAATCAGTTGCGCTGATTCCTGCGAGTTCCGATTCTTCAGAAACGAAATCAACAAGGTCGTGAATTTGCAAACAGTTTCCGCAAGCAAAAATTCCGTCAACCGAAGTTTCTCTGTTTTGGAAAACGATAGCACCTTTTGTTTTTGGCGACATTTCTATTCCCGTTTTATCTAAAAGTTCGTTTTCCGGAATTAGTCCAACGGAGAACAAAACGGTATCGCAAGGGATTTTTATTGCAGTATCTTTAATAACGTTTTTATTGCTGTCAACTTGGCTTATTTCAACTGCGGTTACTCTGTCTTTTCCTTCTATTTTTGAAATAGTATGGTTTAGATAAAGTGGAATATTAAAGTCGTTTAAGCATTGTGCGATATTTCTTTTTAATCCTGAAGAGTACGGCATAATTTCGGCAACTGCTAAAACGGAAGCACCTTCTAAGGTCAATCTTCTTGCCATAATTAAACCGATATCGCCGGAACCTAAAATAACGACTTTTTTTCCTACGAGATAGCCTTTAATATTTGCAAATTTTTGTGCCGTACCTGCTGAAAAAATACCTGCAGGTCTGCTACCGGCAATATTAAGTGCACCTCTACTTCTTTCTCTCGCACCGGTTGAGATAATAATTGCCTTTGCTTTGATTTTAACTATACCGTCGCCGTTAATAGCAGTTATAGTTTTGCTTTTTGTTAATGATAAAACGGTGGTGTTTAATTTGTAGTCTATTTTTCTTTTTTCAACTTCTTTAATAAAACGGTATGCGTATTCAGGTCCTGTTAAACTTTCCTTAAATCTCGTCAGACCGAATCCGTTGTGAATACACTGTTTTAAGATACCGCCTAATTTATCTTCTCTTTCAATAATTAAAATATTTTTCGTGCCGGAGTCGTAAGCTGAAATTGCAGAAGCAAGTCCCGCAGGTCCTCCGCCTATAATAACTAAATCGTATTTTATCATTTTTCTTTACCTATAAGTATTTTAGAATCTTTACCTTTTTTTGTAATTTCTTCTAACGGAATATTTAATTCTTTAGATATTAAGTCAACGACACTCGGGCTACAAAATCCGCCTTGACATCTTCCCATACCTGCACGGGTTCTTCTCTTAATACCGTCAACGTCACAAGCCTTTGGATTTTCTCTTAACGCCCTTAATATTTCGCCTTCGGTAATTTGTTCGCAACGGCAAACGATTTTACCGTACGAAGGATTATCTTTTATTATTTTATTTTTTTGTTTTATGGATAATCTCTTGAAAAAATAATCGGGTTTTCTTTTAGGGTTAAAACTTTTATTTTTTTCTAAAACTAAAAGCTTACTTACAATTTCGCTAACGACGTATTTTGCTATTGCAGGTGAACTCGTTAGTCCCGGAGATTCTATACCGCAAACGTTTATTAACCCTTTTACGCTTTCGCTTTCCTTTATAATAAAATCGTGAGTTTTTGAATATGCTCTTATGCCTGAAAAAGAAGTTATGCAGTTGTTTAGCGGAACGTTTTTCGCCATCATATTTACGTTTAACTTAATAAGGTTTAATCCGTCTATCGTCGTTGAAGTATCGTCGGTATCGGTTTCTTCGGCAGTAGGCCCTAAAATAATATTGTTATCAACGGTAGGAGAAATCAAAATGCCTTTGCCTTTGGCTGTTGGCGTTTTAAAAATAGTTTTCTTAAAATAGCCGTTGCATTTATTGTCAAGTAAAATATATTCTCCTTTTCTTCCGCCTATTTCAATAGAAGTATCTCCAAAGCAATTTGCAACTTTTTCACTACCAAGCCCACAAGCGTTTATAACTATTTTTGCTTGAACATTTTGATTGTCTTTTGAAATAATATCAAAGTGGTCGTTGTTTTTTTTAGCACTAACAACTTCAAAGTTTGTAAAAAGTTTTGCACCGTTGTCCATAGCGTTTCCTATACAAGCGATTGTTAATTCGTAAGGACAAATAATTCCACCTGTTTTTGCCAAAAGAGCGCTTTTAGCCGTGTCAGATATATTCGGCTCTAATTTTTTTAGTTTTTTCTCGTTTATGATTTTTAATTTTTTAACGCCGTTAGAAATGCCACGATTATATAAATCTTTTAGAGCAAGTTGTTCTTCTTCATTATAAGCAACGACAAGCGAACCGTTATTATAATATTTAACGCCAAGCTCTCGTGCGTATTTTTTCATCATTTTATTTCCGAGAATATTAAACTTTGCTTTTAACGTGTATGGCTTAGCATCAAAACCGGCGTGTACTATTCCGGAGTTTGCCTTGCTTTGTCCCATACAAACGTCATTTTCCTTTTCAAGAAGACATACGGATAGAGAATATTTGGTAAGTTCCCTTAAAATACTTCCACCGATAATGCCACCACCTATAACTGCAATATCAAACATTTTTTCACCTTTATTTGACAATATTATATTATTACATTATAATTAAAATAATCAAATGTGCAATCAGTATGGCAAATAATAGGGAAATAGATAGATAAATATAAAAAATACGCAACTATTTATAAAAATAATGCGCAAAATGAGAGGGATTTATGAAGGACTTAATTGAAGGTGAAATATTAAAAATATTGCAGGAAAGAGATTATGCAACGATAAGCGATTTATCAAAAGCGTTGTTTTTATCAGAGTCAAGCATCAGAAGAAAACTTACAAAACTTCAGGAAAAGAGTTTAGTAGTTAGAACTCACGGCGGAGTAAGAAGGGCGGAAACGAATAATATTTTTCCTTCCTTTACTTTTCGTTCGCATCAAAACTGTATAGAAAAAAAGAAGATTGCTTTAACTGCGGTTAATCTTATTCATGAAAACGACGTCGTGTTTTTAGACGGAACTACGTCTGTGTTTTTCGTTGCCGAATACTTAAAACAATTTAAGAATATCAGGGTTATTACGAACGGAATTGATACTTTATCCGTTTTATCAAAAAACAATATTTTCGGATATTCAACGGGCGGTGCGATTTCAAATACGAACAGGTCTGTTTTAATAGGTCAAAATGCAATAAATATGATTAACTCTTATCACGCAGATATTTGTTTTTTTTCAGCACAGTCTATAACGAGAGATGGGGAAATTTACGATTGCTTTGAAGAAGAAAATTATCTCCGTCAAGCAATGATAAAAAACAGCAACAAAAAAATATTTCTTTGTGATTCAACAAAGTTCGGTAAATCTTCGCCGTATAAATTATGTTCGTTAAACGATATTGACTACATTATAACCGACAAGATAAACGAAAATTATTTAGACGAAAAGTTCAGTAAAAAAATAATCAGAAGTTAAAAAAGATTAAAAATAAAACGCATAGCAATTTAGCTATGCGTTTTTTAATTAGGTTTATTATTAAATGTTTTTTATTAAATTTAAAATTTCTTCTTTTCTGTTTTCTAAAGCTCCGTCGTTTTCTAAAATTATGTATTTAGAAGAATCTATTTTTTCGTAATCAAACTGTGTTGCAATTCTTTTTTTAATTTCTTCTTCGCTTAAATTAGAACGCTTTTTTACGCTTTCAATTCTATCTTCTAAATTTCTTTTTAGAACGATTACTTTATCAAATAAATCTTGTTTGTTAAATTCAAATAAAAGGGGAACTTCAACGAAAACTTTTCCTTTTTTTCTCTTAGCGATTTTCATTGTTTTGTCAAAAGTTAATTGCGTTAAGTATGTGCAAAGAGCATCGTATTTTTCTTTGTCGGAAAATGCGTGTTTTGATATTTCTTTTTTGTCAACCGTTAAAAAGAACTTTCCGCTTACGGCTGATGGAAATATTTTTTTTATTTTTCTTTTTACGCTTTGTTTTTTATAAAGATTATTACAAACGTTATCGCAAGAAACAACGGGGTAGTTTAAGCTTTTTAAAATGTCAGAAACAAAACTTTTTCCACTACCGATACCACCGGTTATTGCGATAAGCGTATTTTTATTTTGCATCATACCACGTTTCTCCCGAACTTAAACTTACCGTGAGTGGAACGGAAAGTTTAACTGCATTTTCCATTTCTTCACGGAGTATTTTTTCAACGATTTTTTGTTCGCTTTTATAAGCGTCTATAATCAATTCGTCGTGAACTTGTAAAATAAGTTCAGATTTTAAGTTTTCTTTTTTAAGCCTATTAAACACTCCAAGCATAGCGAGTTTTATTATATCGGCGGCACTTCCTTGAAGTGGCATATTCATAGCGGCACGCTCGCCAAAGCTTCTTAGCATATAGTTAGAAGAAGAAATTTCTTTAATGTATCTTCTTCTATTTAACATCGTTATTGCGTATCCGTTAAGTTTAGCAAAATCTTTGTTAGATTCCATATAGTTTTTAACTTCGGGGTACTCGTTAAAATAAGAAGTTATATAACTTTTTGCTTCCTTTGGAGTGGACTTGATATTTTTTGCTAATCCGTATTCCGAAATGCCGTAAATTACGCCGAAATTTACCGCCTTAGCGTCCCTTCTCATTTTAGCATCTACTTTATCAATGGGGACGTTAAACACTTTAGAAGCCGTTTTTGCGTGTATATCTTCATTGCTTAAAAAAGCATCTATAAGTGGTTTGCAATTTGAAAATGATGCGAGAAGCCTTAATTCAATTTGCGAATAGTCGGCACTTACTAAAATTCTGTCAGAAGACTTTGGAACGAAAAACTTTCTCAATTCTTTTCCCTCGTCGTCACGGACGGGAATATTTTGTAGATTAGGTTCTTTGCTTGATAATCTACCTGTCGTTGTGACAGTTTGATTAAAAGTGGTTTTAATAATTCCGGTTTTTTTATCTATCAGCGGTCTTAAACCTTCTACGTAAGTAGAGTATAATTTTTGAATTGTGCGATATTCTAATATTTTAGAGACGATGGGGTGAAGCCCTTCTAATTCTTCTAAAACTTCTGCAGAAGTGGAGTAGCCTGTTTTTGTTTTTTTGCCTTTTGCAATTTTAAGTTTTTCAAACAAGAGTTCACCGAGTTGCTTAGGAGAGTTGACGTTAAGATTTTCGTCCCCTGCAATTTCTCTTATTTGTTTTTCGTAGTTTGATAAAATCGTTTTATATTTTTCACCTGTTTGTTCAAGGGCAACGGAATCAACCTTAAAGCCCGATTGCTCCATAGAATACAAAACGTTTACGAGTGGAAGCTCAACGTTTAGATAAAGGTCAAGCATCTTTTCTTCTTTAAGTTTATCGTAAAGGTTTTTGTAAATATTAAGCATTGAATAGGAAGGTGTAGTTTCGTCTTCGTTATAAGAAATTATAACTTCCTTTAAGGTTTCGTTTTTGCCTGAAAAATCCGCAAGATATTTTATGATAGAAAGGTCGTCGGCATTTATATCAATATCTTTATTTATGCAATCAAAAATAAAATGACGCAATTTCTTTTTGTCGTAAACGACGAGATTTTTATTTGAAAAAACTGGAATAATTTCATTAAGTATAGTTGATAAATCAAAGCCGTCGTCTAAAAGAGTTTGCTTAATTTTAATTTCATATTCTTTCTTTCCGTCGGACATATTTACGCTGTCGTCTAAAAGTGCGAGTGAGCAAATATTTTTTAAATCAATAGGGAAAGATTTTACTTTTTCAATCTCTACTTTTTGTTTTGAAGATACCGAAGTTTTTTCTTGTGAAGTTATATTGTCTTTTGCAAAAAGTTCTGACTTTAAGTAAAGAGATTTAAATTCTAATTCAATAAACTTTTCCTTTACCTTTTCACTAAATGGAATAGTGTAATTTAACTCGTCAATAGAATACGGAAAGTCTGCGTCGGTTTTAATTGTGGCAAGTTCTTTAGAGAAAAAAGCAGAGTCTTTTCCGTTTTGCAAATTTTCTAAAAGCTTGCCGTTAAAGTCTGATAAATGCTCGTAAAGATTTTCTATCGTGCCGTATTTTTGAACGAGAGTAATGGCAGTTTTTTCGCCTATACCTTTAACGCCTATAATGTTATCTGAAGCATCTCCCATAAGTGCTTTAAGGTCTATAATTTGAATAGGTTTAATGCCCATTTTTTCTTCAAAGTTAGAGTTTGTATAAATATCGGTATCGGTAATTCCACGCTTCGTGAAATGAACCGAAGTGCAATCGTCAACGAGTTGAAAAGAATCTTTATCGCCCGTAAAAATTATAGTTTCGTAAGAAGTGTTTTTGGCAAGCGTACCGATTATATCGTCTGCTTCTATGCCTGCTTTTTCTATAGTTTTTATTCCCATTAAGGAAAGCACTTCTTTTAATAGTGGGATTTGTGGGCGGAGTTCTTCGGGCATAGGTTTTCTCGTGCCTTTATACTCGGCGTATTTAAGGTGGCGGAAAGTCGGTGCGTGAACGTCAAATGCAACGGCAATTTTAGTTGGTTTAATATTGTCTATCATTTTGATAAACATATTCATAAAGCCGTAAACGGCATTAGTATAAATGCCATTTTTAGTAGTTAAAAGTGGCATAGCGTAAAACGCACGGTTTATTAAACTGTTTCCGTCAATTAAAACTAATTTTTCCATATCAAACCTTTAATATAACAATTTTAACATATTTTAAGAAAAAAAACACCCCAAATCAAAAAAAATAGCAAGAAAAAAAGGAATTTTTTATAAATAGTTTATAATAGTTGCAAAAATAAAAAAAATATGATAATATAATCGCTGTAAGAAAAGCCGAAGTGGTGAAACTGGCAGACGCGCTGGACTCAAAATCCAGTGGACTAATCCTCCGTGCGGGTTCAAGTCCCGCCTTCGGCACCAAACAAAGAGAGATACCTTTTGGTATCTCTCTTTAGTTTATGTAAAGCGATAAGAAGCGGGACTTGAAACAGCGTTAAGAAAAGGTAGCCACCTACCTTTTTAGCGGTGACCGAAGACTTTTGCAAAACATTAAATGTATATTTAGAATTTGTTTTGCAAAAGGCAAGAAAAAGTCCCGCCTTCGGCACCAAAAAAACCGATACTCTTAAAGGGTGTCGGTTTTTTAGTTCAGAAAAGGGACTTGAATATGGAACCAACTTGCTTGCAAGTTGCTTTTTGTTTACAAAAAGTTAATAGTCCAGTGGACTATTAAGTGGGTAGGGAGCCACAGGGCTCCAAGTCCCGCCTTCGGCACCAAAAAAAGAGAGATACCTTCTGGTATCTCTCTTTTGTTTATGTAAAGCGATAAGAAGCGGGACTTGAAACAGCGTTAAGAAAAGGTAGCCACCTACCTTTTTAGCGGTGACCGAAGACTTTTGCAAAACATTAAATGTATATTTAGAATTTGTTTTGCAAAAGGCAAGAAAAAGTCCCGCCTTCGGCACAAATATGATAGGTAGGGAGCCACAGGGCTCCAAGTCCCGCCATCAAACACCAAGTCCGTGCGATAGGCTTATATTCGCAAAAGAAAGAGAGTAGTCGTTTTAACTACTCTCTTTCTTTATTTTTCAATATATTTACTTAACGTATTTTTTAACAAATTCGGTGCTGGCGTATTCTGCATATTCATCTAACTTGCCGATTGAGTTTAAATAAAATATAATGGTGTATCTGTTTCTTAACGTCAACGCTCTAAGTATGGCGTGTTTTATTTTTTCTTTTTCTTTTACAGGGATAGGATATAAAGTGTCGGCACAAAACTTTTCAACCTTATCAAAATAGGGCATATATTTTAATGCGAGATTTTTTATAAACTCGTCGTCCGTTTCGCTTAAAAGTTTTTTAATCATTATTATTTGAAGAAGCGTTCCTTCGCAAACGTCTATTCCGTGAAGGTCGGGCATTTTGCCTTTTGCGATATCTTCCGTTTCCCAAACGTGTGCGATAATATGTTCAGCACCTGAAGCCGGACGAGAAGTATTCGTGTAAGCCATTCCAACGCCGGAAACTAAAAGTCCGTCAATAATATGGTGAATTGTATTTTCATCACGAGATTTTAAATTATATCCGTTATTTAAGCATTTATCCGTTGCATCAATAACGCTTTTTGCTATTTCCGGACAGAAATACTCGCCGTTTTTTTCGTGGGCTAATTCCCAGTCAAACATAGCGGTGTATTTTCCGAACATATCGCCTATGCCTGATAAAAGCATGTCGTAAGGAGCGTCTTTCATTATAGAAGTGTCTGCAATAATAACTTTCGGAGTGGTGCATTTAATTGTTCTTTTAATTCCGTCAACAATCGTAGGCGAGCCTGCCGAAGCATAACCGTCCATAGAAGGAGCCGTTCCGCAAATGCCGTACGGGAGATTAAGTCTATAAGAAGCAACTCTGCAAGTATCGTTGATAACGCCAGAACCAACGCCCAAAATAAAATCGGGAAGTGGGGAATACTTAAACACGTTAGATTCACTTGCAGGGTCATTTGCGTGTACGATTATATGACCTATCGTAGTATAATCGGGTACTGACTTATCGGGAAGAATAAGGGTGTGAGATAGTTGATTAGAATTTTTTAATATTTTTTCAACTTGTTCTCCGCAAGCTTTGTAAGTATTCTCGTCGCAAACTAAATATATTCTTTTATACTTTTTTAATACAAGCGGAATTTCGCTTAAAATATTGCTACCTACCTTAATCGTATCTATAGGGGCAATATGTTTTTTCATTTCGCATGAACATTTAATCTTAATCATAAAACGCACCTTCGTTTTTTTTATAATTATAACACACAAAAATATTTTTTTCTATTCTTTAATACAAAAAACGAAAAATGAAAATTAAAAATAAATAAATAGTCAAAATAATAAGCGTGAATATAAAAAGTACGCAAAAAATTTGCTTAAAAAATTTCTTGACTTATGAAAAGAATTGTTTTATTATATGTTTGATAATCATGTAGGGAGAAAACCATGAATAACAAAAAGAAAGGGCTTAATTTTTTATATGCGAGTTTAGGCGTTTTACTGTTTTATATTATTTATACGATTTGCGTTAAGTTTATCGGTGTTGAAATTAGTGGGGAAAGTCAAACGAACGTCGGCTTTGCAAAACTTAACAACGCAGTTTTTAATTTTTTTGGTAAATCTCATAAGGTTTTATATAATATAACGGATTTTGGCGGTCTTATTCCAACGTTTATTGCTTGTATATTTTTCGTTATGGGACTCGTTCAGTTGATAAAGAGAAAAAGACTTTTAAGCGTTGATAAAAATATCTTGATTTTAGGTTTGTTTTACTTTGCGGTTGCAATCGTTTTCTTTTCGTTTCAAATTATTAAAATAAACTATCGTCCTGTTTTAGTTAACGGAAACAAAGAAGCGTCTTATCCGTCTTCAACAACGGTTTTATCTTTAACGTTTATGATTTCTGCTATCTATCAAATTGATAAATATATAAAGAATAAAAAGTTAAACGTAGGCTTTAAGATAGCAAGCATAATTTACAGCGCATTTTTAGTTGTAGTTAGAGTTTTATGTGGTTATCACTGGATTACCGACGTTATAGGCGGAATTATCGCCAGCGTATTTTTACTTTTACTATACTACGCTTTGATTTATCTTTTTGAAGATTTGGACTTTTCAAAAAAAGAAAATAAATAATTGATATTAAATAAAAGCCTTACCAGAGCGGTAAGGCTTTTTAATTTTATTTTTCAGTTTAATTGAGAATTGAATTCGTAAAACAACTTTTTATTCTTTTTAAGTTCGTCTTGCGTGGCACTTTCAACTTTAGCATAGCCGAAGTTTGTCATTGTTAAAAATACGTCAAGTTGGTCATTTGAACTTTTTTCAAAGTTTGCTTTTATTTGATTTCTGAAACTCTTTCCGACTCCTTCGGTTAAAGCCGTTGAATAAACTTTTGTAATTTGTTTTTCTAAGTTTAACATATCTTGTAAACTATCTTGTTCGTTGAGTGTGATATCTGCTTTATAACTATTGTTCATTTTTCTCTCCTTAAAATAAATTATAAATTGCCTTGAATCTTTCTTCGTGGCTTTTTGCTAATTGTTTAAACTTGTTAGATAGCGTAGGGTCGGTTAAAGTTTTAGAATACAACTTTGCTTTTTTTATTGCTTGTTGTTCGTAGTATAAAAGGTCTGTCGCAATAGACAATTCCTTTGTCGTTAAAATATTTACCATAAAAAACTCCTTTTTTGTTTTGAGTTTTTCCTAAAAGAAATTTTTTATACAAAAAAACACCACTTGTTAGTGGTGCTTTTC